>NZ_JBIBSG010000006.1:0-363356 GCF_043077235.1 Streptomyces sp. NPDC016309
CGCCCGGTTACATTCCGAACCCGGAAGCTAAGCCTTTCAGCGCCGATGGTACTGCAGGGGGGACCCTGTGGGAGAGTAGGACGCCGCCGAACAATCATTGTGGGAAAGCCCCGCACCTTCTGGTGCGGGGCTTTTCTGCGTTCACGGGGTCGGAATTCCGTGCAATAAGTGTTTGACGGCCGGTGGCGGGCGCCGGTCGGATGGCGGGCATGGATTTCGAAGTGATCGACGAAGATCTCGTCCGCCGGCTGGTCGAGGGACAGTTCCCGCAGTGGCGGGGACTGGCGGTGCGGCGGTTCGCGTCCGGAGGCACCGTGAACGCGGTGTACCGGCTGGGGGCGGACATGGTCGTACGGCTGCCGTTGCGGGAGGGCGGGGCCCAGGACGTGGTGATGGAGCGGGAGTGGCTGCCGCGACTGGCGCCCCTGCTGCCCACGGCCGTCCCCGAGGTGCTCGGAGCCGGTGAGCCCGCCGAGGGGTTCCCGTGGGCGTGGTCGGTGTACCGGTGGCTGGAGGGGGAGAACCCCGTGGCCGGGGCGCTGGAGGAGCCCGGGCCGCTGGCGGAGGACCTGGCGCGGTTCGTCGCCGGAATGCGCGAGGTGTCCTTGTCCGGGGCGCCGGCGGCGTACCGCGGCGGGCCGGTCGGGACGCTGGACGCGGCGACGCGGGCGGCGATCGAGGAACTGCGGGGGATACCCGAGGAGGGCGTCGACTGCGACGCGGTGACCGCCCTCTGGGAGGAGACGCTGCGGGCGCCGGAATGGGACGGGCCGCCCGTGTGGCTGCACGCCGACCTGATGCCGGGCAACCTGCTGGTGCGGGACGGCAGGCTGGCCTCGGTCATCGATTTCGGCTGCATGGGCGTGGGGGACCCGGCCTGTGATCTCTTCCCGGCCTGGAACCTGCTGCCTCCGGACGCGCGGGAGGTCTTCAGAAAGCACCTGGGGGTCGACGACGCGACCTGGGTGCGCGGCCGGGGCCGGACGCTCTCGCAGGCGCTGCTGGCACTCCCGTACTACCGGCGCGGAAACCCGGCGATGGCGGACAACGCGCGGCACGTGATCCGGGCGGTCCTGGGCGCGTAGGGCGGATGGGGCGTGCGGGGCCCAGCGGGGCGGCGTCCGGGCGGAGTTGTGGACGGCCGGGCTCTCCTCGGGCGGGGACCGGGTGTGAGGTGTATTGCGTTGCCGACGGCGGGCGGCCCCGTCAGGATCAGCTCATGGAACACCGCATACGAACCGTCCGCGCCGACGAGTGGCGCAAGGCTCGGGACATCCGGCTCGACGCCCTCCAGGACCCCCTCGCGCCCCTGGCCTTCCTGGACACCTATGAGGCGGCGGCGGCCCGGGACGACGCGCACTGGGAGCAGTGGGCCGGCCGGGCGGCGGAGGGCAGCGCCGACGCCCGTCAGTTCGTGGCCGAGGCGCCGGACGGCTCGTGGGACGGCACGGTGACCGTGCTGGTGGAACGGGCCGGTGAGGAGACCCTGTTGGGTGCGGTGCCGGAGGCCGACCAGACGCATGTGGTGGGGGTGTTCGTACGTCCCGGCGCGCGCGGCAAGGGCGTGGCGGACGCGCTGTTCCGGGCGGCCCTGGACTGGTCGTGGTCGTTGGGGGACGGGTCCGTGCGGCGCGTACGGCTGCACGTGCACGAGCGGAACGGGCGGGCGGAGTCCTTCTACCAGAAGGCCGGGTTCGTGCCGACCGGGGAGAGCCTGCCCGTGAAGGGTGATGCCAGCGGGGCGCGTGAGGTGGAGTACGAGTTCCGGCGGCCCGTCACGGCGTGAGCGGGCGGTCCGGCCAGCGGGCGCGGCCCTGCTCGGCCGAACGGAGCAGGACATGGGCCGGCAGGCCCAGTTCCTGACCGGAGTCGAGCAACTCGGGGAGCGCCGGGAGCGGGGCCACGGCGGCCACGTCGTCGAGGACGAGCGTGAGTGGTGGGTCGAGCCGACCGTCGGATGACCGTGCGGCCATGCGGCGGCCGTGCTCGACCACGTCTGAGGCGAGCGCGGTCAGCAGGGGCATCGCGCCCGGGTGGGTCCTCGGGTCCTCGATCGGTTCACCCACCACATAAAGGGTGCCCGTTTCGGCGATGAATGATTCCAGTGCCAGCGAATCAGTTCGATTCGGTGTGCAGGCCTCGCGGATGTGGACCGAGGACAGCGAGGCCAGGGCCCGTACCGCCAACTCCTGGGCGACCTCCCGGCGTTCCGGATAGGCCGTGAGGGCCGATTCGAGCAGGCCGGCGTGGCTGTTGGTGGCCTTGGGGTGCGTGCGGAGGATGCGTACGGGTTCGTGGGCGCCGTTGTTCTGCGCCCAGCGCTGGACCTGCTTGAAGGGCCGCCCGTCCACGGCCGCCGCGTGCAGCCAGCAGCGGAGGAGCGTTTCGGCGGTGTCCGCGACGGCGGCGTCCATCCGGGCCCGGGGACGCACGGGCGCCAGGAGCGCGGCGGCACGGGCGGCGGCCGTGGTGGTGTCCTCGCAGCCCTGGATGGGCGCCCAGTGGAGGCGGGCGGGCGTGTCGCACAGGTGCCCGGGGTCGTAGACCAGGACGGGGCCGAGCTTGGCGCGGGCGTCCTTGGTGCCGGCCCACAGGTCCGGGTCGGAGGTGACGACCAGGACGGGCCCCTCGGCCTCCTCGACCGCCCGGCGGGCCACGGGGCGGCGGGCGGCCGCGTTTCCGTGGAGGAGGCGCGGTAGGGGCTCGGCGCCGGGTACGGGGGCGGTGGGGGCCCCGGGAGAGGTGGGCGCCCCGGCGGCCGGCGCGGCGGTGTCGGCGGCCGTGGAGGCCGGCGTGGCGGGAACGGCGGGCGCGGGCGCCGAGGCGTCTGGGGGCATGGGCGCGGGGCCCGGCAGGTGCGCGGCCGGCGGGACGGTGACGGGCGCGTTCGGGCGCACGCCATCGGGCTGGACCGCCGCGGGCGCCGCGCCCCGGGCCGCCGCGGACGGGGCGCCGTACGGGCCGCCGGCGGTGGCCGGATCCGGGCCCCCGGCGGTGGCCGGGCCCCCGGCCGGGACGCGCGCCGGGCCCCTCCGTACGGCCGTGGCCTTCGACGTCGCCCGGACCGCGCGCCAGCGGGCCAGCGTGCCGATCACGAAGACCGCCAGCACCACCAGCACCAGCAGCGCGCCGATGAACAGGCCCCAGAACAGCCCGTACCCCGACAACTGGCCCGGCGGCGCGGCGGGCCACGCCCCGGCGAGGTCCTGGGGCCGGGACACCAGGCTCCGTATCGCGGCGGGCGCCTGGGAGAACGTCACCCCGTCCGGCCACGCCCCGTGCGCGAACAGCCCGGCCAGGCCGGTCGCCGTCCACACCAGCAGCGTCACGCCCAGCAGGAACCCCAGCAGGCCCACCAGCAGACCGTCCGGGATGCCCCGCTCGGCACCGCGCTCCTGACCGCGCCCGCGCTCCATCTCATGCCACCGTCGACTGTGAGGACTCGTTCATCTGCTGCTCGATGAGGGCCGCGCGCTGCTCCGCCTCCCATTCCGCGGCCTGGATGTCATCGGGTACGGACGACTCCGTCATCGCCCGGTCGGTGTACACCAGCGGCCGTTCCGCCTCGGTGATCAGGTGTTTGACCACCTGCACATTGCCGTTGACGTCCCACACGGCGATACCGGGCGTCAGCGTGGGGATGATCTCGACCGCCCACCGGGGCAGGCCGAGCACCCGCCCGGTGGCGCGCGCCTCGTCGGCCTTCTGGGCGTAGATGGTCCGGGTGGACGCCATCTTCAGGATGGCCGCCGCCTCCCGGGCCGCCGCCCCGTCCACGACGTCGCTGAGGTGGTGCACCACCGCCACGAAGGACAGCCCGAGCCGCCGGCCGAACTTCAGCAGCCGTTGGAAGAGCTGGGCCACGAACGGGCTGTTGATGATGTGCCAGGCCTCCTCCACCAGGAAGATGCGCTTCTTGCGGTCCGGCCGGATCCAGGTGTGCTCCAGCCACACGCCGACGATGGCCATCAGGATCGGCATGGCGATCGAGTTGCGGTCGATGTGGGAGAGGTCGAAGACGATCAGCGGGGCGTCCAGGTCGATGCCGACCGTCGTCGGCCCGTCGAACATGCCCCGCAGGTCACCGTCGACGAGCCGGTCGAGGACGAGCGCCACGTCCAGGCCCCAGGCCCGTACGTCGTCTATGTCGACGTTCATCGCGGCCGCCGACTCCGGCTCGGGGTGGCGTAGCTGCTCGACGATGTCGGTCAGGACCGGCTGGCGGTCGGTGATGGTCTCGGTCACGTACGCGTGCGCGACCTTCAGCGCGAAGCCGGACCGCTCGTCCAGGCCGTGCCCCATCGCGACCTCGATGATCGTCCGGAGCAGCGCGAGCTGACCGGTGGTGGTGATCGCCGGGTCGAGGGGGTTGAGCCGGATGCCGCCGTCGAGCGCGGCCATCGGGTCCAGGCGGATGGGAGTTATCCCCAGCTCCTGGGCGATGAGGTTCCACTCGCCGACCCCGTCCTCGCCCTGCGCGTCGAGGACGACGACCTGGCGGTCGCGGAAGCGGAGCTGGCGCAGCACGTAGGTCTTCTCCAGCGCGGACTTGCCGTTGCCGGACTCGCCGAGCACCAGCCAGTGGGGGGCCGGGAGCTGCTGGCCGTAGAGCTGGAACGGGTCGTAGATGTACCCCTTGCCGCTGTACACCTCGCGCCCGATGATCACGCCGGAGTCGCCGAGGCCGGGCGCGGCGGTCGGCAGGTAGACGGCCTGGGCCTGCCCGGTCGACGTACGGACGGGAAGCCGGGTCGTCTCGACCTTCCCGAAGAGGAAGGAGGTGAAGGCCTCGGTGAGGGCCGACAGCGGATCTCGCATCAGAATCAGGCGCCCCTAACGGCGGATGCCGGTCGCGAACGGCAAGGTGTTCACAAAGGCCCGGTGGTGCTCGCGGTCGCACCACTCCAGCTTCAGATACGACTTGCCGGCCGATGCCCTGATCGTCCGCTTGTCCCTGGCCAGGGCCTCGGGCGTGCGGGACGACACAGTGATGTACCCGACGAGGTTCACTCCCGCCGCGCCGCTGGCGAGATCTTCACCCCGCTGGTCGAGCCGGCCGTGGGCGGCGATGTCACGCGGGTCGACGGTGCGGTTCATCTTGGCGGCGCGGCTGGCCTCCGCCTCGTCGTTGGTCTTCTCCGTCAGCATGCGCTCGATGGCGACCTCGGTGGGCTCCAGGTCCATGCAGACGGCGACGGTGCGGATGACGTCGGGGGTGTGGACCAGGAGCGGCGCGAGGAAGTTGACCCCGACGGGGGTCATCGGCCACTCCTTGACCCAGGCGGTGGCGTGGCACCAGGGGGCGCGGGTCGAGGACTCGCGGGTCTTGGCCTGGAGGTACGTCGGCTCGACGGCGTCCAGCTCGGCGGGCCAAGCGTTTCGTTTCGTCATCGCCTGGATGTGGTCGATGGGGTGGTCCGGGTCGTACATGGAGTGCACGAGGGACGCGAGCCGGGACTGGCCCAGCGGCTGGCGGACGCGGATGTCGGCCTCGGCGAGGCGGGCGCAGATGTCGGTGAGCTCACGGGCCATCACGACCGCGAGGCCGGCGTCCTTGTCGAGCTTGCGGCCGCCGGTGGCCTGGCGGGCGGCGCGGGCCATGGTGTGGGCCTCGGCGGCCAGTTCACGGGTGTAGTGCATGCAGGCGACCAGGTACGCGCGGTGCTGCTCGCTGGAGGTGGACACCATGGACTGGAGCTGCTCGTAGGAGTCGCGGAGCCAGCCGGGGGCGCCCGGGTCGCCGCGCTGGGCGACGTCCTTGGCGTGGGCGTCGGGGTCGGCGGGGAGGGTGCGGGCCAGCATCTGGAGGCGGGTGACGAAGCCGTCGCCGTTGGCCACGTGCTTGAGCAGGGTGCCGAAACGGTCCACCAGGGCTTCCTGGTCCTCGCTGTCGCGCAGGCCGACGCCGGGGCCCTCGATCTCGATGGCGGCGGTGACGGTGCGGCGGTCGGCGTGCAGGAGGACGGCGATCTCGTCGGGCCCGAAGGGCGCGGCGAGCCAGTTGATGCGGCCGATGCCGGGCGGCGGGCCCACCTCGATCTCGCGGCCGTCGAGCCGGGTGCCCGCCTCCATGGCGGTGGAACGGTAGGTGGTGCCCTGGCGGAGGACCCGCTTGTAGCTGCGGTTGATCTCGAACCACTTGTAGAAGGTGCGCCCCCTGTACGGGACGTACACGGCGGCGAGCGCGAGCATGGGGAAGCCCATGAGGGACACGATCCGCAGGGACAGGACGGGGACCAGCAGCCCGCTCATCATGCCGAGGAACGCGCCGACGATGATCAGTGCGATCTCGCCGGTCTCACGGTTCTTGCCGACGATCGCGTTCGGCCGGGCCCGGCCGATGAGGTACGTACGGCGGGGCGTGATCGGGTGGGACTGGGTCGTCAACGCCCTCCACCTCCTGTGTTTCCGGTGCTGCCTGTGCTGCCTGTGCCTGAACCGCTCTTACGGTGGCTGTGCGGGGTGCCGGTGGTGCCCGGGCTCCGTGGCGGGGGTGCGGCGGAGGGGACGGATCCGCCGCCACCGCCGCCGCTTCCGCCGCCGCTCCCGCCGCCGGGCGGCTGGTTGCGGGAGCTGTGGGCGGCGACGCCGCCGGACATCGCGTTCGCGGGCCGGCCGCCGCCGCCCGTGCCGCCGTGCTGGTGGCTCCGGCTGCTGTGGGTCTTGATGCCCTGGGAGACGAGGGCGGCGGGGGAGGAGATGACGGCGGCGGCCTGGGAGCCGTCGGTGGCCTGCTTGCGGTTCGTCCGGGCGGAGGCGATCTCGTCGCCGAAGCCGGGGACGAAGCGGTAGATCATCGCGGAGGCGAAGATGGCCAGGAGGATGATGGCGAGCCCGGAGACGACGGCCGAGAAGGCGTCGGGGCCGTCGTCGGCGGACAGCGCCCCGGCGAGGCCGAGGACGATGACGATGACGGGCTTCACCAGGATCACCGCGATCATGATCCCGGCCCAGCGGCGGACGTGCCCCCACATGTTCTTGTCGACCAGTCCGGCGTAGACGACGGTGCCGAGCAGGGCGCCGACGTAGAGCAGGGCGGCCCGGATGACGAGCTCCAGCCAGAGGATGCCGGCCGCGAGGACCGACACCAGGGAGACCACGATCAGCATGATCGGCCCGCCGCCGATCCCGTCGCCCTTCTTGAGCGCCTCGGCGAACGTCCCGAAGAACGTGTCCGTCTGCCCGCCCGCGGCGCCGGCGATCACTTCCGTGACGCCGTCGGTCGCCGAGACGACGGTGTAGAGGATCAGCGGCGTGAACGCGGACGCCAGGACGGTGAGCCACAGGAACCCGATGGCCTCCGACATCGCCGTCGCCAGCGGTACGCCCCGGATGGCGCGCTTGGCGACGGCCAGGAGCCACAGGACGAGGGTCAGGACGGTGGAGGCGGCGAAGACGACGGCGTACTGCTGGAGGAACTTGGGGTTGGTGAAGTCCACCTCGGCGGTGTTCTTCACGGCCTCACTGAGCTTGCCCACGATCCACGCGGCGGCGTCGCCGCAGCCCCGGGCCAGGGAGGCGAGGGGGTCGAGCGCGGTGGTGGGGTCTGTGGGACCGCTGGGGGTGGAACGGGCGGCACCGCCGGGTGCTCCGTTGTCGCAGTAGTCCCGTGCCGGACCCCGAACGAGGTCGCAAGGATCGTTGCTCGTACTCGGGCTGGGGGTGGGAGTCGGGGCGGCGGCCGCACGGCTGGCCAGCATGACTAGAGTGGTCTGGATTCCTGCGGCCAGCGCTGTGAGCGCGAGCGCACGAGGAGGGCGCTTAGCGGGCATAGGTGAACCCTCCGAACTGCTGAATGGTGTCCGCCATCTCCTCGGCACTCGACGCCCTTTGATCACGCCCGACCGGCACGGGGCCATCCTTCTGCGTGAAGTCGGTGACCTTCCAGTCGCCGCCGACCCACCTGAGCTCGAACGTATTGGTGTACCAGCTTTCGGTAACCGGGTTCTTCGACCCTTCACCGGCCAGCCCGAAGAGGGCGGAGTACCAGACCGACACACTCGCGGTGTCAGGGCGAAATCGTTCGACCTTCGTCCCCATAGGGCTGAACCGGGAGATGAAGGTCATTCCGGTTGGCGCGGTTCCATCGGCTTTCAGTCCGATGCTCGCGAGGAACTTTTCGTCCGAATAGACCTTGTCCAGGTCGGCCTGACGAGATGCGGCGACATCGGGGGCGTAGACCGCGCTCACGATCGACTGACGACGTTCCGCCTGGTACATCCCGTCCGAACCGAGCGCCACCGCGTAGTTCGCCGCTGCGCTCTGGGCGCCCTGCTCGTCGTGGGCGTAGCCCGCCGGGACGGTGCCGTTCCTGCCGGCCACCGGTTTGACGCCCGTCGCGGCCGTGGGTGCGGCGTCGCGCCGGGCGGAGGCGTCCGAGGGGGTGTCGTCGCCGCCACCGCCGCGGTTCGCGAAGGCGATGGCGGCGATCAGCAGCACCACCACGCCCACCACCGTGATCAGCGACCGCGAGTTGCGGGCCGGGCGGCGGGCACCGCCGTAGACGCCGCCGTGGACGTCGCCGGCGCCGCTGTCGGGCAGGCGGGTGCGGGTCTGGCCCGTACCGCCTCCCGTGCTGCTGGCGCCGTCGTGCTCGTCGCCGAGGCTCATGACGGGTACGCCCCCTCAACCGGTTGCTGATCTGTATGGTGACTGGACATCAGGTGACGCGCCCTCAAGGACGGGGCCGGGGCGAAGCGGCTGACGGGGTCAGACGGCCATCCCGTACACGATGGTGAACAGCGTTCCCAGCGATCCGATGATGAAGACCCCGGTCAGGCCGGCCACGATCAGCCCCTTGCCCTGCTCGGCGCTGAACGTGTCCCGGAGGGCGGTCGCGCCGATGCGCTGCTTGGCCGCTCCCCAGATCGCGATGCCGAGGCACAGCAGGATGGCCACGGCCATCACCACCTCGATCATCACGCGGGCCTCGTTCCCCAGGCTCCCGAAGGGCCCCCAGTTGGGGGCGATTCCGCCAATGATGGTGGTGATGTCGCCTTTTTCGGCCGCCAGGTACATGTAACTCACCGCCCCTGTTGGGTAGTTCGACGCCCCTGCCCCATGGCACGGGTCACCGCACTATCTTCGCTGATGAAACCGCCCATGTGCGCAGACTTGGCTGGTCTCTTTACCCGATCACCGCAGCTTCGACCGGTCCGGGCGCCCTGACCTGCGAAGGCGGCGGATCGGATGTATGCGGGTACGCGTATCGTCACTCTGTGTATCACGGGGGGTGACTTCGGGCAATGACTGTCGTTTGTGCACTCTTGGGGCGGTTGAGCTACGGCTCAGCGGTACGTGGCCACCAGGCGCGCGAGCTGCCGGCCGGCCTGGAGCAGGGGCTCCTCGCTGCGGGTGACCTGGGCCGTCACCTCGGCGCCCTCCAGGGTGCTGATGACGGTGCCGGCCAGTTCGCGGGCGGCCGTCCGGTCGAGGCCGGAGCGGAGCAGCTTGTCGGCGACGAGGTCCTGCCAGCCGCGCAGCGCGTCGGCGCACGCCCGCTGGATCTCCGAGTCGGTGCCGAGCGTCTCGAGGGCGGTGGCGGTGACCGGGCAGCCGTCGAGCCAGTCCGAGGCGCGCAGGGCGGTGGCGAGGAGGCGGGCGCAGGCGTCGACCGCCGCGGCGGGGTCGTCCTCGCCGTCCAGCGCCTGGCGCAGGATCGCCGCGAACTCCTCGCCGCTGTGCCGGAGGGCGGCGACGGCCACGGCTTCCTTGCCGCCGGGGAAGAAGTGGTAGACGGAGCCGAGGGTGGCGTCGGCCTCCTTGGCGATCTGCTTGATGCCCGTGCCGACGTATCCCTGCCGCTGTACGAGGCGGGCGGCGGCGACGACGATGCGGTCGCGGGTGCTGGTCTGCATGACGGGATCCTACCGATCCGCTGAGTAGAGCGTTCGTTCTAGAGCTGTGCTACGGTCGGCCGTGCTCTGGATAGAGCGTTCGTTCTAGACAGCGGGGAGACTTCCATGAACGGCACCACCGGCATGACCACCGGCACCACCGGGACGATCAGCACCACCACCGCACCCGTCACCGTCATCGGCCTCGGCCCCATGGGCCACGCCATGGCGAGCACCTACCTCGACCGCGGCCACCGGGTCACCGTGTACAACCGCACCGCCTCCCGCGCCGACGACCTCGTCGCACGCGGCGCGCACCTCGCCGCCGGCGTGGAGGAGGCCCTCGCCGCCGCCGAGCTGGTGGTGCTGAGCCTGACCGGCTACGAGGCGATGCACGCCCTCCTGGACGGGGCCGACCCCGCCGCGTTCACCGGACGGGTCCTGGTGAACCTGAGCTCCGCCACCCCCGACGAGGCGCGCGCCGCGGCGGCGTGGGCCGCCGAACGGGGCGCCACCCACCTCACCGGCGGCGTGCTCACCCCGCCCTCCGGCATCGGCGACCCGGCCTCGGCCACCTTCTACAGCGGCCCCCGCGCCGCCTTCGACGCCCACCGGGCCACCCTGGAGGTCCTCACCGCCGCCGACCACCGGGGCGAGGACCCGGGCCTCGCCGCGCTGCTCTACCAGCTCAACATGACCATGTTCTGGACCGCCCTGACGGGCTATTGGCAAACCCTCGCCATGGCCGGCGCCCACGGCCTGAAGGCCGCCGACGTCCTGCCCTTCGCCGTCGACGCCCTGGACCTCACGCGGTTCCTGGAGTTCTACACGCCCCGCGTCGACGCCGGCGACCACACCGGCGACGTCGACCGCCTGGCCATGGGCACGGCCAGCGCCGAGCACGTCCTGCACACCGCCCGGGACGCGGGCGTCGACACCTCCCTCCCGGCCGCCGTCCTCGGCGTCTTCCGACGCGGGATGGCCGCCGGCCACGCCGCCGACAGCGCGTCCAGCCTCGTGGAGATCCTCAAGCGGCCCGCCGCGTAGGCGCTTTGGTCCTACGTTGGTGCCGTGACCGACATCGAATCGAGGATCGACACCAGCCGCCCCCACACCGCCCGCATCTGGAACTACTGGACCGGCGGCAAGGACAACTACCCCGTCGACCGGGAAGCCGGCGACCGGATCCGCGAGCTCCACCCCGGGATCGGCGCCTACGCACGCGCCGACCGCCTCTTCCTGGGACGGGCCGTGCGGCACCTGGCCCGGGACGCCGGCATCCGCCAGTTCCTGGACATCGGCACCGGCCTGCCGAGCGCCGACAACACCCACGAGGTCGCCCAGCGCGTCACCCCCGACGCCCGTGTCGTCTACGTCGACAACGACCCGCTCGTCCTCGCCCACGCGCGCGCCCTCCTCGTCGGCACCCCCGAGGGCCGCACCGACTACCTGGACGCCGACCTCCGGGACGCCGACGGCATCCTGGAGGCGGCCGCCAGGACCCTGGACCTGGACCGGCCGGTCGCCCTCATGCTGCTGGGCGTCGTCATCTTCATCGAGGACGACGCCGAGTCGTACGACGTCGTCCGCCGCCTCATGGACGCCCTGGCGCCGGGCAGCCACCTCGTCCTGTCCCACACGGTCGTCCACCCGTCGATGCCCGACGTCGACGCGGCGGTCGCCTTCTGGAACGAGCACGGCACCCCCCGGCTCACCCAGCGCTCCCCGGAGGCCGTCACCCGCTACTTCGACGGCCTGGAACTGCTGGACCCGGGCGTCGTCCCCTGCTCCCGCTGGCGCCCCGACACCCCGGCGGACGACGTCGCCATGTACGGCGGTGTCGGGCGCAAGCCGTAGCGGCCCGGATCACCCCCTGAAAGGGGGACCCGCCACCTACACTGTCGCTCGGTGGACTGCCAAACGGCGAGGGGTGGTTGACGGTGCGTAAGGCGTGGCTGATCGCCGGGGTGTCCGTCGGGGCGTGCCTGAGCTTCGTCGCGCTGCTGGTCGTCGGGACGTACTCCGCCGCCGCGGGGCTCCTCGGCGGGGCCGGAGGCGCCCTCAACGGGGCCGTCGGGCTGGCCAAGGGCGCCGTGCCCGCCGCGTACCAGCCGCTGGTGCAGAAGTGGGGCAACCTGTGCCCCGCCATCAACCCCGCGCTGCTCGCCGCGCAGCTCTACCAGGAGAGCGGGTGGAACCCCCGGGCGGTCAGCCCCGCCGACGCCCGGGGCATCGCCCAGTTCATCCCCGGCACCTGGGCCGGGCACGGCATCGACGGCGACAAGGACGGCGACCGGGACGTGTGGGACCCGGCGGACGCCATCCCGTCCGCCGCCTCCTACGACTGCGAGTTGGCCGGGTACGTGAAGGACGTGCCCGGCGACCGCACCAACAACATGCTCGCCGCCTACAACGCCGGCGCCTACCGGGTGATAAAGGCCGGCGGGGTGCCCGGCATCAGCGAGACGCGGAACTACGTCCGGATCATCCGCTCCCTGGAGACCAGCTTCGCGCGGCCCGTCGGCCGGGTGGAACCCTCGCGCCAGGCGGCCGGGGCGATCCACTTCGCCCAGCAGAAGCTCGGCACGCCCTACCTCTGGGGCGGCAACGGAACGCCCGAGCAGCAGGGGCGGTTCGACTGTTCGGGGCTGACGCAGGCCGCGTTCCGTACGGTGGGCATCGACCTGCCGCGCGTCGCCAACGACCAGTACAACGCCGGTCCGCACCCCTCGCGGGAGGAGCTGCTGCCGGGCGATCTGGTTTTCTTCTCGGATGACTTGAACGATTCGCGCGCCATCCGCCACGTCGGGCTCTACGTCGGGGGCGGGTACATGATCAACGCCCCGTACACCGGGGCCGTCATCCGGTTCGACAAGATCGACACACCCGACTACTTCGGGGCCACCCGGGTGACCGAGGATGGCGCGAAAGCGCTCCCCACGGCACGGCCCTGAGCTGCGCCGTCGCATCACTCTTCGATAACGTCATGGTGATCGTTCCGTGGAGAGTGGAACGTACCCCTCCCGCGGGTCGTTCCCTGGACTGACCATGACGACACTGACCAGGTGACACAAGGCAAGGGGCCGCGGCAGATGGCTGGACTCGCATCGGACGGTTCGAACCCCGATGTCGGCCTGCTCTACGACATCAACGGCCTGGCGAAGGACGCCCCTTCCTGGTTCGACCGCGTCATGGAGTTCACCGGCGAGTACGGGATCATGCTGGCGATGGTGCTGGTCGTGCTCTGGTGCTGGTGGAGCGTGCGCCGCCGGGGGACGGCGGAGGACTCCGTCGCCGCCGTCGCGGGTCTCGTCTGGGCGCCTCTCGCCGCCGGTCTCGCCCTGCTCGTCAACATCCCGATCCGCGGGTTCGTGGAGCGTCCGCGGCCGTTCAAGGACCACCAGGGACTGGAAGTGCTGGTGGCCGGGAAGACCGACTTCTCGTTCGTGAGCGACCACGCCACCATGGCGATGGCCATCGGTGTCGGGGTGTTCGTCGCCGACCGCCGCTTCGGCTTCGCCGCGATCGGCCTCGCCCTCCTCGAGGGCTTCTGCCGCGTCTACATGGGCGTGCACTACCCGACGGACGTCGTCGGGGGCTTCGCCCTCGGTACGGCGGTGGCGCTGCTGCTGGCGCCCGTCTCCCTCGCGCTGCTGACGCCGCTGGTGTCGGCCGTCGCCCGCTCCGGGCGGGCCGCCCGGCTCGTACGGTCGCGGAAGGCGCCCGTGCGGGAGCGGCACGAGACGCTGGACATCGCCGAGCCGCGGATCGGCTCCGGCTCCGCCTCGGCCTCCGGCGAGAACGACCTGGCGGCCTAGGGGGTTCTCGCCTGGCCCGCGGCGCCCTGTACGCGCGCTGACGCGGCCCCCACCCGGGCCCCCGGCGCACAGCCACGGGCCCGCTCGGTCCCGGCCCGTCCCGGGCCCCCGGTCCGGTCGCCTCGCCCGCCCCGCGGCGCGGACGCGCCGGTGCTCAGCCGGACGGGGGCGGGGGCGTCGCCGCGTGCGTGGCCGCGTCCAGCCGGGCCCGGTCCCTCGACCGCCTCGCCGGCCCGCTCCAGCCGCAGGTGCAGCGGGCGACGGCGAACGAACCGCGTTCCGTGGTCGTGGTGTTGTGGACGTCCTGGACGGCGGGCGTCTGGTCATGCGCGTGCACGGCTCCACGGTACCGGCGTGACGGGGCGCCCGTGCGGTCGTTAACCGGGTGCGGTATCCCCGACCCTCGGGGCGTGGGGAGGGGCGGGGGTCCCGGGCAGCCGGCGGCACGTGTTGGGGGTTGGCAGGCGATGGTGGTGCAGCAGGGGCGCAGGAGCGGCGCGATCGCCGTCGCTGCCGCCGTGATGGGCGCGATGGTCACCGGGTGTTCGGCCGCGGCCGACGCCTCGCCGGGTGCGGACCCGGGCGACGCGGTGCGCGAGGCCCCCGGGGCGCTGACGCGGGCGGGCACGTCCCAGGCGCGTACGTCCATGGAGATGGCGACCGGCGGGACGCGGGTCACCATCCGGGGCGAGGGCGCCTACGACTTCGTCCGGCGGTACGGGCAGCTCAAGGTCGTGCTGCCCGAGGACCCCTCCGGGGCGGACGGGCACCGTCCGATCACCGAGCTCCTCGTCCCCGGCGCGCTCTACATGAAGAACCGGGGTGCCGGCGTCCCCGCCGACAAGTGGGTCCGTGTCGACACCACCGCCCTGGCGGACGGCAACCTCGTCACCGGCGGGGCGACCGACCCGGCGGCCGCCGCCGAGCTGCTGCTCGGCGCGCGCGAGGTGACGTACGTCGGCGAGGAGGAGCTCGCGGGGGTGCCGGTCACGCACTACCGGGGCGTGAGCGACCTGGGCCGGGCCGCGCGGGCCGCCTCCCCGCAGGTGCGCGGGGCGCTGGCGGCGGCGGCGAAAGGGTTCGCCAGGGACACGGTGCCGTTCGACGCGTACCTGGACGCCGAGGGGCGGCTGCGCAAGGTGCGCCACCAGTTCAGTTTCACCAACCAGGGGCGGACGGTCGCGGTCGCCTCGACGACGCTTCTGTACGGGTTCGGCGCCCCCGTCACCGTACGGCTGCCGCCCCGCGAGGACATCTACGCGGGCCGGATCAAGGCCTGAGCGTCAGGGCCTGACCATCGGAAGAATGGTCCGGACGTGCCATGCGCGGTCCGTGTCGCGCTCCCTACGCTGGGAAGCCGACACCCGGCAGGAAGAGGTGATGCGCGTGGCCCCGCCCACTCCGACGACAGTCCAGGACCACGTGGCCCTCGCCGAGATCGAGCTGTGCGGTGAGCTGATGATCGCGGCCTCCGCCACGGACGGGGAGCGGCTCAGCGCGGACCTCATCGACGAGGTGCTCAAGGTGATACCCGAGGGGCGCGGCGGGTCCGCCGCGCCCCGGTGACGTCCGGCCCGCTCGCCCGGCTTCAGGTGCGCAGCATCCGCGCGATCGCCTTCGTGGCCTCCTCGACCTTGGCGTCGATCTCGTCCCCGCCCTTGACGGCGGCGTCGGCGACGCAGTGCCGGAGGTGCTCCTCCAGGAGCTGGAGCGCGAAGGACTGGAGGGCCTTGGTGGACGCGGAGACCTGGGTGAGTATGTCGATGCAGTAGACGTCCTCGTCGACCATGCGCTGGAGGCCCCGGATCTGGCCCTCGATGCGGCGCAGGCGCTTGAGGTGCTCGCCCTTCTGCTCGTGATAGCCGTGCACGCCGTGGTCGTGCTCCGTCCCGGCGGCGCCGGGCTCCGTGACCGGAAGGCCGGCCGCCTCGGTGGTCGTCATCGCGTCCTCCCGTTGTACGTAAGGGTTTGTATACCCCTCATGGGTATATGGTACCGATCCTTTGCCGAAGGTGGCGGGGGCCGGTTCTGTTCACTGTGCCTGATGGGCGACACTGAAGAACGCCGGTTAGCCGTGGCCGGATGATGCGCCTAGCATCAGCCTGACCGAAACCCATGCACCTAGAGGACCCCACGTGCGCTTTCGTCTGACCCCCAGGGAGACGAGCTTCTACGACATGTTCTCCGCGTCCGCGGACAACATCGTCACGGGCTCCAAGCTCCTGATGGAACTGCTCGGAGCGGAACATTCCGCCCGGGCCGAGATCGCGGAGCGGATGCGGGCAGCGGAGCACGCGGGCGACGACGCGACCCACGCGATCTTCCACCAGCTCAATTCCTCCTTCATCACGCCGTTCGACCGCGAGGACATCTACTCCCTCGCCTCGTCGCTCGACGACATCATGGACTTCATGGAGGAGGCCGTCGACCTGGTCGTCCTCTACAACGTCGAGGAACTGCCCAAGGGCGTCGAGCAGCAGATCGAGGTCCTGGCGCGGGCGGCCGAGCTGACCGCCGAGGCCATGCCGCACCTGCGGACGATGACCAACCTCACCGAGTACTGGATCGAGGTCAACCGGCTGGAGAACCAGGCGGACCAGATCCACCGCAAGCTGCTCGCCCACCTCTTCAACGGCAAGTACGACGCCATCGAGGTGCTCAAGCTGAAGCAGATCGTGGACGTGCTGGAAGAGGCCGCCGACGCGTTCGAGCACGTGGCCAACACGGTGGAGACCATCGCGGTCAAGGAGTCCTGAGCTTCGTGGACACCTTCGCACTGGTCGTGACCATCGGTGTCGCGCTCGGCTTCACATATACGAACGGCTTCCACGACTCGGCGAACGCCATCGCCACGTCGGTCTCCACCCGGGCCCTCACCCCCCGCGCGGCGCTCGCCATGGCCGCGGTGATGAACCTCGCCGGTGCCTTCCTGGGCAGCGGCGTCGCCAAGACCGTGAGCGAGGGCCTGATCGCGACGCCCGAGGGCTCGCGGGGCATGGGCATCCTCTTCGCGGCGCTGGTCGGCGCGATCGTCTGGAACCTGGTCACCTGGTACTTCGGCCTGCCCTCGTCGTCCTCCCACGCCCTGTTCGGCGGCATGGTGGGCGCGGCGCTGGCCGGCGGTACGGAAGTGATCTGGTCGGGCGTCGTCGACAAGGTCGTCATCCCGATGTTCGTGTCGCCGGTGGTCGGCCTGGTGGTCGGCTACCTGGTGATGTGCGTGATCCTGTGGTGCTTCCGCAAGTCCAACCCGCACAAGGCCAAGCGCGGCTTCCGTATCGCGCAGACGGTCTCGGCGGCCGGCATGGCCCTGGGCCACGGCCTCCAGGACGCCCAGAAGACGATGGGCATCGTCGTCATGGCGCTCGTCATCGCCGACGTGCAGGACGCGGGCGACGCGATCCCGATCTGGGTCAAGATCGCCTGCGCGGTGATGCTGTCGCTGGGTACGTACGCGGGTGGCTGGCGCATCATGCGCACCCTGGGCCGCAAGATCATCGAGCTGGACCCGCCGCAGGGGTTCGCCGCGGAGACCACGGGCGCGTCGATCATGTTCGGCTCGGCGTTCCTCTTCCACGCGCCGATCTCGACGACGCACGTCATCACGTCCGCGATCATGGGTGTGGGGGCGACGAAGCGGGTCAACGCGGTGCGCTGGGGCGTCGCCAAGAACATCATCCTCGGCTGGTTCATCACCATGCCGGCGGCCGCCCTGGTCGCGGCGGCGAGCTACTTCGTGGTGCAGCTGGTCTTCGGCTGACGTTCCCGCGAGCGTGACGTCAATGGGCCCGCCCCCGGGACAGGGGGCGGGCCCTTCGCCGTGCGGTGGCACCGCCATGCAGCACCGCAGGACGTGTGGGGGCCTTCGGGCGGGTGGGGCGGACGCACCCGCGCGCACCCCCCGCCCGCCACGGCCCGGGACGCCCCCGGCCCCAACGCCCGGTCCGGGACGACCCCCGGGGCGGCGCCTACCCGAAGCGGCCCGAGATGTAGTCCTCCGTGGCCTGGACCGACGGGTTGGAGAAGATGCGCTCCGTCTCGTCGATCTCGACCAGCTTGCCCGGCTGGCCCACCGCCGCCAGGTTGAAGAAGGCCGTACGGTCCGACACGCGGGCCGCCTGCTGCATGTTGTGGGTCACGATGACGATCGTGAACCGCTCCTTCAGCTCGCTGATCAGGTCCTCGATGGCGAGCGTGGAGATCGGGTCCAGCGCCGAGCACGGCTCGTCCATCAGCAGGACGTCCGGCTCCACCGCGATCGCCCGGGCGATGCACAGGCGCTGTTGCTGGCCGCCGGAGAGGCCGGAGCCGGGCTTGTTGAGGCGGTCCTTGACCTCGTTCCACAGGTTCGCCCCCTTGAGGGACCGCTCGACGACCTCCGCGAGCTGGTTCTTGCGGTACGAGCCGTTGAGCCGCAGCCCCGCCGCCACGTTGTCGAAGATCGACATCGTGGGGAAGGGGTTGGGGCGCTGGAACACCATGCCGACCGTACGGCGCACGGCCACCGGGTCGACGTCCCTGCCGTACAGGTTCTCGTCGTCCAGCATCACCTTGCCCTCGACGCGGCCGCCGGGGGTGACCTCGTGCATCCGGTTCAGGGTGCGCAGGAAGGTGGACTTGCCGCAGCCCGAGGGGCCGATGAAGGCCGTCACGGAGCGGGGCTCGACGGTCATGGAGATGTCGTCGATCGCCTTGTGGGAGCCGTAATAGGCGGTGAGGCCGCTGACGTCGATTCGCTTGGCCATTTCACTCACTTCCGGGTGGCCTCAGCGGCCGGTCTTCGGGGCCTTCCAGCGGGCGATGCCGCGGGCGACCAGGTTGAGGATCATGACGAAGGCGATCAGGACGAGCGCGGCGGCCCAGGCGCGGTCGTACGACGCCTCACTGCCGACCCTGTACTGCTCCCAGATGTAGAAGGGGAGCGAGGACTGAGCGCCTTCGAAGGGGTTGGTGTTGATCAACTGGCTGCCGAAGACCAGGAGCATGATCGGGGCGGTCTCACCGGCGATACGGGCGATCGCGAGCATCACACCGGTGGTGATGCCGCCGATCGCGGTGGGGATGACCACCTTCAGGATGACGCGCCACTTCGGTACGCCGAGCGCCAGCGCCGCCTCCCGCAGCTCGTTCGGGACGAGCTTGAGCATCTCCTCCGTGGAGCGGACCACGACCGGGATCATCAGGATCGCCAGCGCCAGCGCGCCCATCAGGCCGGACGGCGCCAGCCCTGCGATCAGCATGATCGAGAGGATGAACAGGCCGGCGACGATCGACGGGATGCCCGTCATGACGTCGACGAAGAACGTCACGGCCTTGGCGAGCGTGCCCCTGCCGTACTCGACCAGGTAGACGGCCGTCAGCAGGCCGATCGGCGCCGAGACGAGGGTGGCGAGGCCGACCTGCTCCAGGGTGCCGATCAGGGCGTGGTACACACCGCCGCCGGCCTCGAAGCCGGGGACGCCGGCCATGGAGTGGCTGAGGAAGTACCCGTCGAGGACCTTCAGGCCCCGGCTGACCGTCGTCCAGATCAGCGACAGCAGCGGGACGACCGCGAGCAGGAAGCACACCCAGACGACGCTGGTGGCGAGCCGGTCCTTGGCCTGGCGCCGGTTCTCGACGGCCGAGGTCACGGTGTATGAGACGACGACGAACAGCGCGGCGGCGATCAGGCCCCACTGGATACGGCTGTGCAGCCCGGCGCCCGCGCCGATGCCGATGCCGAGGGCGACCGCCACGGCGGCGAAGCCGGCCGGCGCCCAGCGCGGCAGGTGGCGCTGGCTGAGGGTGCCCTTGCGCGGGGCCGGGGCGGCCTGGGCGGGTACCGCGTCCTGGATCACGTCGCTCATCAGGCGTTCGCCCCCGAGTACTCCTTGCGGCGCGCGATGATCAGGCGGGCCGCGCCGTTGACCAGCAGGGTGAGGACGAAGAGCACCAGGCCGGAGGCGATCAGGGCGTCCCGCCCCAGCTCGTTGGCCTCGTCGAACTTCGCGGCGATGTTCTGGGCGAACGTACCGCCGCCCGGGTTGAGCAGGTGGAGCGAGATCACGAAGCTCGGGGAGAGCACCGTCGCGACGGCCATCGTCTCGCCCAGCGCGCGGCCGAGGCCCAGCATCGAGGCGGAGATGACGCCGGAGCGGCCGAACGGCAGCACGGACAGGCGGATGACCTCCCAGCGGGTGGCGCCGAGGGCCAGCGCGGCCTCCTCGTTCATGCGCGGCACCTGGAGGAAGACCTCACGGCTGACGCTGGTCACGATCGGCAGGATCATGATGGCCAGCAGGATCCCGACGGTGAACAGCGACCGGGCGACGCCGACCTCGGTCTTCTCGAAGAGGTACGTCCAGCCCAGGAAGTCGTCCAGCCAGAGGTTCAGGCCCTCCAGGTACGGGACGAGGAAGAGGGCGCCCCAGATGCCGTAGATGATCGACGGCACGGCGGCCAGCAGGTCGACCACGTACGCGAGGGGCGCGGCGAGCTTGCGGGGCGCGTAGTGCGAGATGAACAGCGCGATGCCGACGGCGATCGGGACCGCGATCACCATCGCGACGACCGAGCTCACGATCGTGCCGAAGAGCAGCACCGCGATGCCGAAGACGGGGGGCTGCCCGGCCGGGTTCCAGTCGAAGGTGGTGAGGAAGTTGCCGTCGTTCTCGGCGAGGGCCAGCGAGGCGCGGTAGGTGAGGAACACGGCGATCGACGCCATGATCACCAGGAGGAGGATGCCCGAGCCCCGGGAGAGGCCCACGAAGACCTTGTCGCCCGCGCGGCCGGTGGAGGTGGGGCCCGGCTTCCCGGCGACCGGTGGGGCCGGTGCGTTGTCAGTCGTTATAGCCATGGTCTTTCCGGTCTGTGTGGGGGAAGTCCGCCGTGGCGGCTCCCCTGGCGGCGGTGCACCGGATGGGGTGGGGGCCGGCCCGGCGAGCGGCCGGGCCGGCCCGTGCGGACGGTTACTTCAGGCCGTTGACCGTCTCGCGGACCTTGGAGTTGATCTCGGCGGGGATCGGGGCGTAGCCGGCCTCGGAGAGGACCTTCTGGCCCTCCTCGGAGGCGGTGTACGTCAGGAAGGACTTGACCGTGGAGAGGGTCTCGGCCTTGTTGCCGGTGTCGCAGACGACCTCGTAGGTGACCAGGACGATCGGGTACGCGCCCTCGGCCTTGGTCGTGTAGTCCAGGTCGAGCGCCAGGTCCTTGCCGGTGCCCTTGACCTTGGCGGCGGCGATGGCCTTGGAGGCGTTCTCCGAGGTGGCCGCGACGGGGGCGGAGGCGCCGGTGGCGATCTGGACGGTCGGGATGTTCTGCGAGGCGGCGTAGCTCAGCTCGAAGTAGCCGATGGCGCCCTCGGCCTGCTTCACCTGGGCGGCGACGCCGGAGGAGCCGGACGCGGCCTGGCCGCCGGGGGCGGGCCACTTCTTCTCGGCCTCGTAGGCCCAGTCGGCCTTGGCGGCCTTGCCGAGGTACTTGCCGAGGTTCTGGGTGGTGCCGGAGTCCTCGGAGCGGTGGAAGGCCTGGATCGGGGTGCTGGGCAGCTTGGCGTCCGGGTTGAGCTTGGCGATCGCCTCGTCGTCCCACTTCTTGATCTTGTCGTTGAAGATCTTGGCGATGGTGGGGGCGTCCAGGACGAGGTCCTTCACGCCGGGCAGGTTGTAGCCGATCGCGATCGGGCCACCGACCATCGGCAGGTTGATGCCCTGCCCGCCCTTGCAGACCTTCTTCGACTCGGCGACCTCCTCCGGCTTGAGCGCGGAGTCGGAACCGGCGAAGCCGACGGTGCCCTGGTTGAACGCGACGATGCCCTCACCGGAGGAGGAGGACTTGTAGTTGATCTCCACACCGGTGCAGGCGGCCATGTAGTTCTTGACCCACAGGTCCATGGCGTTCTTCTGCGCGGAGGAACCGGAGGCCAGGAGCTGGCCCTTGGCGCCCTCGCACGCGATGTTCGACGCGGCCCCGGTCTTCTTGCCGCCGTCGGCGGTGCCGGTGTTGTCGTCCGAACCACACGCCGTGAGGACCAGGGCGCCGGAGACGGCGAGGGCGCCGAGCGCGGTGGCGCGAAGCCCGGTCTTGCGCTGAAGCTTCACTTTCGGGTGTTCCTTCCAGGAGCCGCCGGTCCGGTCTGGCGTCGCGGGGCGGCGTGTGTCGGGGAGTGGGTGGTGGGTGGCGCCCTGAGCGGAGCGGCGTCATTCACCGTGCACGGCTGAAATTAGGCAGAACAGGTGAAGCGGCCGACGGAGGAGAGTGAACGGCAGGTGAACCGTGCCGGAAGCCGTGGTGAGGGGGTGCGCGGCTCATTGTCCGGCGGCGCCGGGCCGCCCGGCGGTGCCCCTTGTGCGGGGCGGGGCCGTGTGCTGCGGGCCGCGCGGGGCGTCGCGGGACGGCCGCGACGGGGGCGTGCGCCCCGCGCGTGCGGTGCGCGGTTCGGTACCCGCGCCACCCGGGCGGGGGTCGGGCCCGTGGACGGGGCGTAACCCGCGGGTGTGACCCGGGCGCGTGGCCCCGGCGGGCGGGGGCGGGGCGGGGGCGTGGCGTGGCCGGTGGGGCGTGTGGCCTTACGGCGGGGTGGGTTGCGGTGGGTGGGCCACACCCCCCACCCGCCGGCAGGCACCGCGCACGGGCCCCGGGCACGGCCGGGATGCCGGGACGCCGCCCCACCGGGCACGGTGGGGCCGGACCGGGGCGGTCGTCCGGGTTATCGGGTCAGGAGGGCGGCGACCAGGGCCTTGTCCTTGGCGTAGGTGAGGCGGGCCCGGGCGGCGTCGGGGGCGAGCCAGAGAAGCTCGTCCACCTCGCGGTTGGGGCGGAACGTCCCGCCCGTCGCCTCGGCGGCCCAGTAGCGGACCTCCTTGGGGCGGCCGTTCACCTCGTACCGGGCGGTGGGCAGTTCCGCCCCCGGGGCGCACGTCATGCCGGTCTCCTCCAGCACCTCGCGGATCGCGGCCTGCCGGGATTCCTCGCCGGGCTCCAGTTTGCCCTTGGGCAGCGACCAGTCCTTGTGCTTCCGGCGGTGGATGACCGCCAGTTCGATGCCGTCGCCGGACGGGGCGTGGCGCCACAGTACGCAGCCCGCCGCCCGGATCACGTCGTCACCGCCGTGCGCTGCCAGGCGCGCTGGAAGGCGTACCGCGCCGCCTCCACGTCGTGCCGCTGGTCCGCGTGGAGCACGCCGAGCGCGTACGCGGTCGCGGGGGCGATGCGCGGCGTGCGCGCGGCGGTCGCGGCGGCGGCGGCCGCCTCGGCGGCGTCCCGGTGGCGGTCCAGCGCCCGCCCCGCCTCGTACAGCCGGGGCTCGGCGCCCCGCACCTCGCCCGCGTACCGGTGCAGCCGCAGCAGGAGGCGGGTGTGGTGCCAGGGCCCGTCGAGTTGTTCGCCGCCCACGGCGGGGGCCATGGGCAGGGCGGCCACCGCGTCCAGCAGGCGCCGCTCGACGGCCTCGGCGGGCGGGCCGAGCACCTCGGTGGCGGGCGCGGCCGCGGCGGGGCCGAGCGGCACGTCGGAGGCGAGCAGCGCCACGGCGTCGGCGACCGCGTGGAACCGGGACGAGCCCAGCGCCTGGAGCGCGGCGGAGTGGGCACGGGTCCGGGCGAGGGTGAGCTGCCGTTCCAGCAGCGCCCCGGCCCGCGCGGCGCCCACGGACAGGGCCTCGGCGCCGGATCCGTCGCCGCGGGGCGTCCGGGGCGACGGGACCGTCGCCGTACCGCCGGAGAGCCGGGCGAGCGCGTCGACGAGCCGGACCAGCCGTGACGTGCAGGCGTGCTCGGCGGCGAGGGTGCCGGAGAGCCAGGCGAGTTCGGTGCGGAGCTGGTCCGCCCAGGCGGCGTCCAGCAGGGGCCGGAAGGTGTGCAGCGTCCCGCTGATGCGCCGGGCGGCGGCGCGCAGCCCCCGGGCGGCCTCCTCCGCGCCGGCGGTGTCGGCGCCGCACTCGGTGTGGTGGCGCAGGCTGCGGAGGAAGTCGGCCGCCCGGGCGTGGAGGTAGGGCGAGAGGACCTCGGCGGCGGAGCCGGCGGGGATGCGGTCAGGGTTGAGCACGTCGGCGCCTCCGCGCGTCGATCAGCATCTCCTGGACGTGCCGCAGGGGCTGGCCGTCGTGGTCGGTCGCGTGCCGCGTCCAGTCCCCGTCCGGTCCGAGGTGCCAGGACGAGGTGGTGTCGGACATGCCGGTGTCCAGCAGGTGGTTGAGGGCGGCCCGGTGGGCCGGGTCGGACACCCGCACCAGGGCCTCTATGCGGCGGTCGAGGTTGCGGTGCATCATGTCGGCGCTGCCGAACCAGACTTCGGGCTCGCCGCCGTTGCCGAAGGCGAAGATGCGGGAGTGTTCCAGGAAGCGTCCGAGGACCGATCGGACGCGGATGTTCTCCGACAGGCCGGCCAACCCGGGCCGTACGGCGCAGATGCCGCGTACCCAGATGTCCACCGGTACGCCGGCCTGCGAGGCGCGGTAGCAGGCGTCGATGACGGCCTCGTCGACCATCGAGTTGACCTTGATGCGGACGTGGGCGGGCCGTCCGGCCCGGTGGTGGACGATCTCCTTGTTGATGCGGGAGACCAGGCCGTCGCGCAGCGACTTGGGGGCGACGAGGAGGCGGCGGTAGGTCTCGCGGCGCGAGTAGCCGGAGAGCCGGTTGAACAGGTCGGACAGGTCGGCGCCGACCTGGGGGTCGGCGGTCAGCAGGCCGAGGTCCTCGTACAGCCGGGCGGTCTTGGGGTGGTAGTTGCCGGTGCCGACGTGGCTGTAGCGGCGGAGCGTCTCGCCCTCCTGGCGGACGACCAGCGACAGCTTGCAGTGGGTCTTGAGGCCGACGAGTCCGTAGACGACGTGGCAGCCCGCCTCCTCCAGCTTGCGGGCCCACTTGATGTTGGCCTGTTCGTCGAAGCGGGCCTTGATCTCCACGAGGACGAGGACCTGCTTGCCGGACTCGGCGGCGTCGATGAGGGCGTCGACTATCGGGGAGTCGCCGGAGGTGCGGTAGAGCGTCTGCTTGATGGCGAGGACGTCGGGGTCGCCCGCGGCCTGTTCCAGGAAGGCCTGGACGGAGGTGGAGAAGGAGTCGTACGGGTGGTGGAGCAGGACGTCCCGTTCGCGCAGGGCGGCGAAGATGTCGGGGGCCGACGCCGATTCGACCTCCGCCAGGTCGCGGTGGGTGCCGGCGACGAACTTGGGGTACTTCAGCTCCGGCCGGTCCAGGGCGGAGATCCCGAACAGGCCGGTGAGGTCCAGCGGGCCGGGCAGCGGGTAGACCTCGGCGTCGGAGACCTTCAGCTCGCGGACGAGGAGGTCGAGGACGTACGGGTCTATCGACTCCTCGACCTCCAGGCGCACCGGGGGCCCGAAGCGGCGCCGCATGAGCTCCTTCTCCAGGGCCTGGAGGAGGTTCTCGGCGTCGTCCTCCTCGACCTCCAGGTCCTCGTTGCGGGTCACCCGGAACATGTGGTGCGCGAGCACCTCCATGCCGGGGAACAGCTCTTCCAGGTGCGCCGCGATGACGTCCTCCAGGGGGACGTACCGGTGCGGGGAGGCCTCCAGGAAGCGGGAGAGCAGCGGCGGGACCTTGACGCGGGCGAAGTGGCGGTGGCCGCTGACGGGGTTGCGGACGACGACGGCCAGGTTGAGGGAGAGGCCGGAGATGTACGGGAAGGGGTGGGCGGGGTCGACGGCGAGCGGGGTGAGGACCGGGAAGATCTGCTGGCGGAACAGGGTGAAGAGGCGGGCCTGCTCCTTCTCGGTCAGCTCGGGCCAGCGGATGAGGTGGATGCCCTCGTCGGCCAGGGCGGGGGCGATGTCCTGCTGGAAGCAGGCGGCGTGCCGGGCCATGAGCTCGCGGGAGCGGGTCCAGATCAGGTCCAGGACCTCGCGGGGCTGGAGCCCGGACGCGGAGCGGGTGGCGACGCCGGTGGCGATGCGGCGCTTGAGGCCGGCCACGCGGACCATGAAGAACTCGTCGAGGTTCGAGGCGAAGATCGCGAGGAAGTTCGCCCGTTCGAGGAGGGGGGTCGCCGGGTCCTCGGCGAGCTCCAGCACCCGTTCGTTGAACGCCAGCCAGCTCCGCTCGCGGTCGAGGAACCGGCCGGAGGGGAGTTCGGCCCCGGCGCCGTCCTCCTCGTACGGGTCGAGATCGGCGTCGAGGTCCCGGGCCAGGTCGGACACGGGCGCGTGGGCGACGGTGTGCGGCCGGTGCGCGGCGATGGAACCGACGGACGGCTGGGAGTGCGGGACCTGGACCTCGGCGGGCTGCTGGCTCATGGCACCATTCTTCCGCGCGATGGGCTGGTCAAGCGCGTCGGAGGGGGCCGCGGACACGGCGGGCTTCATTGAGCGAGCTTCGCAAGCGTGTCTGAATGGTCGGTAACGGTGACGTGACGTGCTGGGGGCGGCCGCCCGGACCCGGGCCCTGGCCGTCCGCCCCCGCCGGCGAGGTCACGCGTGGTGACGGCGCAGCACGCGGAAGGCGATCAGGGTGGCCAGGGCCGCGAGGGCGAGGACGATGCCGGTCTCGACGAGCTGGAGGGGCCAGAAGTGCGAGCCCGGGTGGTACAGCTCGTACCACTGGCGGGCGGAGCGGGCCTCGTAGCACCACGCCTGCCCCGGGGTGCCGGCCTCGAGGCACTCCGGGATACGCCGGCCGGTCGGCGTGACCAGCCCGTGTTCGAGCCCCCAGGATCCCCCTCCGACCTCCCCCCGCGAGTTCTTCCACACGACCTCGGCGGGCGGCCACAGCCGGTCACGCCACCGTTCGCCGAGCACCATGACGAGTCCGGTGACGGCGAGGGCGATGCCCCCGGCGGGCAGCACCCGCCGCGTCAGCAGGGCTCCGAGCGCTCCGAGGGCGAGGGCGAGCAGCGCGTACGCCGGGAGCGCGGGGCCCAGTGCCACGAAGACGTCCGGGTAGTACCACCGGTCGCCCAGCGCGGCGGCGTCGGTGCCCCGGGCGCGGCGGTAGAGCAGGGAGAGCGCGGTCAGCCCGGCGGCGATGCCCACGGCGGGCACCAGGAGTTCGGTGGCGAGCCAGCGGCGCGGGGTGACGGACTGCGTCCAGACCAGGCCGGCGGTACCGCGCCGGAGTTCCCCGCAGATCAGCGCCGCGCCCGCGAAGCCGGCCAGCAAGGGCGGGGCCCAGGCGAGGAGGGTCGCCGCCCGGCTCATGTTTCCGGAGAAGTCGTCCAACAGCCCGGGAGGGAAGGGGGAGCAGGACGGCAGGCCCGTCGAGCCGCATGGGGTGTCGGTCCGCGCGGCCTCCTGGCCGGCCCCGTACAGCCACACCAGTGCGGCGGCGGACAGGGCGAAGAGGGCCGTGCCGGCGAGCAGGCCGGCGCGGTGCACCCGTAGCACGGTCCAGGTCAGCCCCCGCGGGGCGAGCGCGCTCATGCCGCCACCGCCCCGTCCGCGACCGGGGTCGCGTCGGGGGTGAGGAGCGGCGGGGCCTCGGGTGCGCGGAGGTGGGCGAGCAACAGGTCCTCCAGGGACGGTGCGGTGGTGTGCCAGGACGTGCGGTCGACCGGGCCGTCGTGGCGGACGAGCGCGGTGAGCTGGCGGCCGGTGACGCGGCACTCCACGACCGTGTGCGGGGCGAGGTCGGCGACCGGGCCGGTGAGCAGGGTGTGGGCGGCGAGGATGTCGTCGATGCCGCCGCCGAGGCGGACCCGGCCGGCGTCGACGAGGAGCAGGTGGTCGCAGACGTCCTCGAGTTCGCCGAGGATGTGCGAGGACATCACCACGGTCGTGCCGCGCTCGGCCGCGTCCGCCATGAGCAGGCCCATGAGCTGGTGGCGGGCGAGCGGGTCGAGGTCGGCCATCGGCTCGTCGAGCAGGAGCAGTTCGGGTCGCTTGCCGAGGGCGAGGGCGAGCGCCAGGCGGGTGCGCCGGCCGCCGGAGAGGGTGCGGACGCGGGCGTCGCGGTCGAGCGGGCCGGCGACGCGGTCCGCCGCCTCGGCGTCCCAGCGGCCGGGGTTGAGCCCGGCGCCCATGCGGAGCGTCTCGGCGACCGTGAGGTGCGGGTACAGCGGCTTGTCCTGGGCGACGTACGCCAGGCGGTGGCGGGCGGAGCCGGGGTCGGTGCCGAGGACCCGGACGGTGCCGGTGGTGGGCCGGGTGAGGCCGGCGGCCAGGGCGAGGAGCGTGGACTTGCCCGCGCCGTTGGGCCCGACGAGCGCGCAGATCCGGCCCGCGGGGAGCCGGAAGGCGCAGTCGCGCAGGGCGGGGTCGCGCCGCCGGCCGAAGCGTTTGGTGAGGCCGTGGGCCTCCAGGGCGCTGGTCATGTGTCGTCCCCCTCGTAGAGCTGTTCCAGTACGGAGGCGAGGAGCGCCGTCAGGTCGTCCCGCTCCAGTCCGGCCGCGCGGGCGCGGGCGGCCCAGTCGGCGAGTTCGCCGCGCAGCGGGGAGTCGGCGGGGGCGCTGCCCAGGGTCTTCCGTACGAAGGTGCCGAGGCCCCGGCGGGCTTCGACGAAGCCCTCCCGTTCCAGTTCGCGGTAGGCCTTGAGCACCGTGTTCGGGTTGATGGCGGTGGCTTCGACGACCTCGCGGGCCGTGGGCAGCTTGTCGCCGGGTTCCAACAGGCCCAGGCGCAGCGCCTGTTTGGTCTGCTGGACGATCTGGAGGTAGGTGGCGACGCCACTGCGCCGGTCGATGCGGTACTCGACCATGTCGTGCACCACCCTTTCACTAATCAAGTAGTGAAAGGGTGGTGCAAGAGAGGGCGAGGTGTCAACACCCCGCCCCGCTCAGGCCGCCCGCGTCACGTCTCCGAGCGGTACATCAGGTCCACCTCGTGCGTCGTGAAGCCCATGCCCTCGTAGACGCGGACCGCTGCCGTGTTGTCGGCGTCGACGTAAAGCATCGCCGTGGGGACGCCCTCCGCGGCCAGGTGGCGGAGGCCGGTGGCGGTCAGGGCCTTGCCGAGGCCGCCGCCCTGGGCCTCGGGGCTGACGCCGACGACGTAGACCTCGCCGAGCTGCTCCTCGGCGTGCACCTTCGTCCAGTGGAAGCCCATGAGGGCGCCGTCGTCCTCGCGTACGGCGAGGAAAAAGCCCTTCGGGTCGAACCACGGCTCGGCCTTGCGGTCGTCGAGGTCCCGCTGGGTGAGTGAGCCCTGCTCGGGGTGGTGGGCGAAGGCGGCCGCGTTGACGGCGAGCCAGGCGGCGTCGTCCTGGCCGGGGACGAAGGTGCGGACGGTGATGCCCGGGGGGTACAGCGGCTCGGGGACGTCCGACAGGTCGGTGAGCGGCCGGCGCATCTGCCGCAGTTCGCGGAACAGGGTCAGCCCGAGCACCTGGGAGAGGTGGCGGGCGGCCGACTTGCCGCCGTGCGCCCAGACCCGCAGCCGCTTGCCCGAGGCGGCCAGCAGCGCGGAGCCCAGCGCCCGGCCGTGGCCGCGGCCGCGGTGGGAGGGGTGGACGACCAGCTCGGCGGCCGGGGCCTCGACCGGGTCGGTGTCCTCGAGCTGGGCGTAGCCGACGAGGTCGCCGCGGACGCTGAGCAGCAGATGGGACACCCCTTCGCGCCGCCCGCCGCGGAGCTGGAGCCGCCCTTGTTCGGAGACGGCCTGCATGCCGTCGGTGCGGGCGGCTTCGGCGAGGAGGGCGAGGACGTCCTGGGCCTGCTCATGGGTGAGCTCGTCGAAGGTGTCGATGCGGCGGCCGGGTTCGAGCGCCGGTACGGGGGCGTCAGTCGTCATGCGTACGAGCCTACGACCGGGTGACGCCACCGAGGAGCAACGACCTTGTGACCCGCCACCCCTGTTGCGCTACGCGCGTTGACCCTAGGCTGCGCTGGGCCACCCACAACTTGTTGACCACGAGGGGACAGATGTCAGCGACACCCAAGAAGAATCGTGCGGCACGGCGGATACTCGCCGGCGCCGCCGGACTGGCCACCGTCGGCGCCCTGGTCGCCGCCCTGCCGGCCGGCGCCGACGACCGGGGGCGCACCACCGCGCACCACCCGGGCCGCACCGTCGACGTGCAGCTGCTCTCCTTCAACGACCTGCACGGCAACCTGGAGCCGCCGGCCGGTTCGTCCGGGCAGGTCACCCGCACGAACCCGGACGGCACGACCACGAAGACGGACGCGGGCGGCGTGGAGTACCTCGCCACCCACCTGCGTACCGCGCGCTCGGGCAACCCGTACTCCATCACCGCCGCCGCCGGCGACATGATCGGCGCCTCGCCGCTGATGTCGGGCCTCTTCCACGACGAGCCGACCGTCGAGGCGCTCAACAAGCTGAGGCTCGATGTGACCTCCGTGGGCAACCACGAGTTCGACGAGGGGGCCAAGGAACTGGCCCGTATGCAGAACGGCGGCTGCCACCCGACCGGCGGCTGCTACGAGGAGGGCAAGACCTTCCCCGGCGCGAACTTCCCGTACCTCGCGGCGAACGTGACCAGCGAGAAGACGGGCCGGCCGATCCTGGACCCGTACTTCATCTGGGAGCGCAAGGGCGTCAAGATCGGTTTCATCGGGGTGACCCTGGAGGGCACGCCGAACATCGTCACCGCCGAGGGTGTCAAGGGCCTGAAGTTCGGTGACGAGGTCGAGACGATCAACAAGTACACCAAGGTCCTGGAGCGCAAGGGCGTCAAGTCGATCGTCGCCCTGATCCACGAGGGCGGCGCCCCGGCCTCGGGCTCGTACAACTACGACTGCGACAGCCCGGGCGCCGGCGACGGCATCTCCGGCCCGGTCGTCGACATCGCCAAGAAGCTCAGCCCGCAGGTCGACGCGCTGGTCACCGGCCACACGCACCAGGCGTACGTGTGCACCATCCCGGACCCGTCCGGCAAGCCGCGCATGGTCACCTCGGCGGCCTCGTACGGCAAGCTCTACACGGACACGACCCTGACGTACGACCGCCGCACCAAGGACATCGTGCGCACGTCGGTGAAGTCCGCGAACCGCGTGGTCTCGCGTGACGTGCCGAAGGCCGCCGACATGACCTCGCTGATCCAGCGGTGGAACACGCTGGCCGCGCCGATCGCCAACAAGCCGCAGGGCTACATCTCGGCCGACATCAACGGCCGTGGCTCCACGGACTACGAGAAGCCGCTCGGCGACCTGATCACCGACGCGCAGCTCGCCGGGCTCGCCCCCGCCGACAAGGGCGGGGCGCAGATCGCCCTGATGAACCCGGGCGGCATCCGCTCGGACCTGGTGTACAAGGCGTCCGGCGCCGAGGGCGACGGGGTGGTGACGTACGGGGAGGCGTTCACCGTGCAGCCGTTCACCAACATGATGAACGTGGTCGACCTCACCGGCGCCCAGCTCATCGCCGCCCTCCAGCAGCAGGTCAGCGGCGCGAACGAGGCCTCGCCGAAGATCCTCCAGGTCTCGAAGGGGTTCACGTACACCCTGGACATGACCAAGACGGGCGCGGCCCGGGTCGTGGACGGCTCGGTGAAGCTGAACGGTGAGGCGCTCGACCCGGCGAAGACCTACCGCGTCGCGATGAACGAGTTCCTCGCGGGCGGCGGCGACGGCTTCCCGGCCCTGGCGCAGGGCAAGAACAAGCTGGTCGGCGCGTCCGACCTGGACGTCTTCAACGCCTACCTGGCGGCCAACTCGTCGGCGGGCGCGCCGATCGCGCCGCCGAAGGCCGACCGGATCACGGTCGTCAAGTAGCGGGTGTCCGGGGGCGGGGCGGCGGGCCGGTGAGCGGTCCCGTCGCCCCGTTTCCGTTCTCCCGCTTCCCTGGCTGACGTGTACGCGACATACTCCCGCGCATGGAACCGGACCTGAGCCGCCGGAGCTTCCTCGGGGGCACCGCCGCCGTCTTCGCGACCGCCCTGCTGGTCACCCCCGCCCGCGCCCGCACCCGGGCGCTCGGCACCCAGGACTGGATGGCCGCGCTCCCCGGCACCACCCCGCTGCGGGCCATGACCATCCCCGGCACCCACAACTCGGGCGCGCCCGCCGACGGGCCGTGGGTCGCCTGCCAGAACACCACCGTCGCCCAGCAGCTCGGCAGCGGCATCCGCTACCTGGACGTCCGGTGCCGGGTCACCGGCGACTCCTTCGCCATCCACCACGGGGCGTACTACCAGAACCAGATGTTCGGCGACATCCTCATCGCCTGCCGCGACTTCCTCGCCGCGCACCCCTCCGAGACCGTTCTGATGCGGCTGAAGCAGGAGTACTCCGAGGAGTCCGACGCCGCCTTCCGGCGGATCTTCGACCTCTACCTCGACGCCAAGGGCTGGCGCCCCCTCTTCCGCATCGGCGACGGCCTGCCCTCCCTCGGCGAGGCGCGCGGCAAGGTCGTGCTCCTCGCGGACAACGGCGGCCTGCCCGGTGTGCGGTACGGGGACGGCGCGCTGTTCGACGTCCAGGACGACTACATGGCCGAGCCCTTCGCCAAGTACCCGAAGATCGAGGCGCACTTCCGCAAGGCCGCCGCGCAGCCGGGGAAGCTGTACGTCAACCACGTCTCCACCGCCGCGCTGCTGCCGCCCCGCTGGAACGCCGACCGCCTCAACCCGCGCGTGCACGGTTTCCTCGACGGAGCCGAGGCGAGCGGCTGGCAGGGCCTCGGCATCGTCCCCATGGACTTCCCCACCACCCGCGCGGGACTCGTCGCCTCGCTGATCCGCCACAACGCAGGGGATTTCGCGGCCGGAGGTTCCCCCGGAGCGCGGTGAAAAACGTCATGGCGGATACCGGCCCCCTGAGTTTGCGCCACGAGATCGTGGCCGGATAGCTATGGAGGCACACACCCGGCCGGGACCGAGGGGGAACCGGCCCCGGCCGGGGACCGTACGCCGTGTCAGGCCGTGCCGGGCCGTCTTAGGCAGGCCGGGCCGCGTCGGGCCGCGTCCGGCGCGTTGTCAGGACGTGCCCGGTGCGGGCGGCGGCGGGGTCGGCGCCCCCGGCAGCCGGATCACCGCCCGCGTACCGCCGCCCTCCGCCGCCGTGAGCGCCACCTCACCGCCCGCCCGCCGCACCGTCCGCGCCACGATCGACAGACCGAGCCCCGACCCGGGCAGGCTCCGCGCCGACGGCGACCGCCAGAACCGCTCGAACACATGCGGCAACTCCTCGGGCGTGACGCCCGGACCGTGGTCCCGCACCGTCAGCTCGCCGCCCACCAGGGCCACCTCCACCGTGCCGCCGGGCGGCGAGAACTTCACCGCGTTGTCCAGCACGTTCACAAATGCGCGCTCAAGCCCGGCCGGCTCGGCCCGGACGTACCAGGGCCGCACGTCGTCCGCCGAGACGGTCAGCTCCGGGCCCCGCAGCCGGACCCGCGCCAGCGCCGTGCCGAGCACCTCGTGCAGCGCCACCACCTCCAGTCGCCCGGGGGCGGCCGCGTCCGGCCGGGACAGCTCCTGCAAGTCGCCGATCAGCGCCGCCAGTTCCGTCATCTGGGCCTTCACCGACGCCATCAGGGCCCGCCGGTCCTCCGGCGGGATCGCCCGCCCGGTGTCCTCGCTGCGCGCCAGCAGCTCGATGTTGGTGCGCAGCGACGTGAGCGGGGTGCGCAGCTCGTGCCCCGCGTCGGCGATCAGCCGCGCCTGCCGGTCCCGCGAGGACGCCAGCGCGGCCGTCATCGCGTTGAACGACCGCGACAGGCGGGCGATCTCGTCCTCGCCGTCGACGGGGATGCGTACGGTCAGGTCCTCCGTGCGCGCCACGTGCTCCACCGCCCCGGTCAGCCGGTCCACCGGCTTCAGCCCGGTCCTGGCCACCCACAGACCGGCGACGCCCGCCCCGACGACCCCGACGCCGGCGACCAGGCCCAGCACCAGGGTGAGGGTGTTCAGCGCGTCGTCCACCTCGTTGAGCGGCCGGGCGACGGACACCGCGCCGGAGTAGCCCGGCAGGGGATAGGTCAGGACCCGGTAGTCCGAGCCGTCGGAGGCCCGCGCGTCGTGCGCCGTCTCCTCCGCGCGCCCGTTGGCGACCGCCAGGTCGTCGGCGGTCACCCGGACCGACTGCCGGCCGACGATGACGCAACTGACGCCCTTGGCGTCGACCACCTGGATGGTCTGGTCGAACAGGTCCTGGTTGGGGCGCTCGGGCGGTACCGAACCCGGCGCCCGGCAGTTGCCCGCCCGCACCTCCGCGACCACCGACGCGGGCAGCACCCGGTTCTCGCGCAGGGCGTCGTCCAGCGACCCCACCAGCGCGTCACGCACCATGAACCAGCACGTCACCGCCACCGCCGCGACCGCCACCGCGACCGCCGTGGCCGTCAGCAGGGCGAGGCGCGAGCGCAGCGGCAGCGCGCGGAAGCGGCCGGCCGGTCCGGTCACTCGGCGCTCCCCCCGCGCAGTACGTAGCCCACGCCCCGCACGGTGTGCACCAGGCGGGACTCGCCGCCCGCCTCGGTCTTGCGCCGCAGGTACATCACGTACACGTCCAGGGAGTTGGAGCTCGGCTCGAAGTCGAAGCCCCAGACGGACTTGAGGATCTGCTCCCGGGTCAGCACCTGCCGGGGGTGCGACAGGAACATCTCCAGCAGGGTGAACTCCGTACGCGTCAGCTCCACCTGCCGCCCGCCCCGCGTCACCTCGCGCGTCGCCAGGTCCATCCGCAGGTCGGCGAAGGCCAGCACGTCGCCCTCGGGTTCCTGACCGCCGGACACCGCCGCGTACGAGCTGCGCCGCAGCAGGGCCCTGATCCGGGCGAACAGCTCGTCCAGCTCGAACGGCTTGACCAGGTAGTCGTCCGCGCCCGCGTCCAGGCCCGTCACCCGGTCGCCGACCGTGTCGCGGGCGGTGAGCATCAGGATCGGGACGGTCGAGCCGGCGGCGCGGATGCGGCGGGCGGCGGTCAGGCCGTCCATCCGGGGCATCTGGACGTCCAGGACGACGAGGTCGGGGGCGTACGCGTCGATCCGGGCGAGCGCGTCGGCGCCGTCGACGGCGACGTCCGTCCCGTACCCCTCGAAGGCGAGACTGCGCCGGAGCGCCTCGCGGACGGCCGGCTCGTCGTCGACGATCAGGATGCGGTCGGCGTCAGTGTTCATGGGGCCAGCGTCGCACGCGTCACGTTCCCGCCCCGGACCCCGACCGGAGGTCGTCCAGGTCCGCCTTGACGGTGTTCACCGGGATCGCGAAGCCGAGGCCGACGCTGCCGGCGGTGGAGCCGGTGGCGGCGCTCGGCGCGTACATGGCGGAGTTGATCCCGATGACCCGGCCGTTCATGTCGATCAGCGCGCCGCCGGAGTTGCCGGGGTTGAGCGAGGCGTCGGTCTGGAGGGCCTTGTAGGTGGTCCTGGAGTCGCCCGTGTCCCCGTTGAACCGCTGTCCGCCGAACTCGAAAGGCCACTGGCCGCTCGGGCCGGACCGCTGCCCGCCGTCCTGCCCTCCGTCCTCCTTGGCCACCGTCACGTCCCGGTCCAGCGCGGAGACGATCCCGCTGGTGACGGTGCCGGTCAGACCCTCCGGCGACCCGATGGCGACGACCTGGTCGCCGACCCGGACCTCGGCGGAGTCGCCGAGCGTGGCGGCCTTCAGTCCGGACGCGCCCCGCAGCCGGATCAGCGCCAGGTCCTTGCCGGGGTCGGTGCCGACCACCGCGGCGGTGTGCGTCCGGCCGTCGCCGAGCCGGACTTTGATCTCCGAGGCGCCGGCGATGACGTGGTTGTTGGTGATGATCTCCCCGTCGGCGGTGATGATCACGCCCGAGCCGGTGGAGGCGCCCGCGGTGGACGTCGCGTTGATCTCCACGATGCTCGGGGACACCTCCTGGGCCACCCCGGCGACGGTGCCCCGGCTGGACCGGGACACGCCGGTGCCGGTCACCCCGCCGCCGCCGGCGGCAGACGGGGCCGGGCCGTCGTCGCCGAGCTCGGCCACGAGGGCGGAGGCGCCGCCGCCGACGAGAGCGGCGACCAGGGCCACGGCCGCGACCAGCGCCACCGGCTTGCGGGGGCGGCGGTGGGCGGTGGGTGTGTGGGGCGGGTACGCGGGAGGCGGCGGGTACGCGGCGGGGGCCTGGCGCGGCTCGCCGGAGAAGTGGTCCGTCATGGGGACGACTCTCGGAGCCGTCCATGAGAAACGTCTGAGGACGTCCTGAGAGTAGGGGCAAAGTCTCGTATGCCCGATGTAAGGGCGCCACTCGGGGGCGGGGGCTCCCGGGACACCGGGGGCTCCCGGGGCGGCGGCACCGGGGCCGCCGGGGCACCGGGCTGCCGGGACCACTGGCCGTCGACTACTCGCCGTCGCAGCCGCAGGAGCGGCGTACCACCAGCGCCGAGGGGAACTGCTTGACCCGCTCCCGGCGCGACCCGGCCACCCGCAGCCCGTCGTCCAGCACCAGGTCCACCGCCGCGCGGGCCATCGCCGGGCGGTCGGAGGAGATCGTCGTCAGCGGCGGGTCCGTGAGCGCGGCCTCCTTGACGTCGTCGAAGCCCGCCACGGCCAGGTCGCCCGGCACGTCCAGCCGCAGTTCGCGCGCCGCGCGGAGCACGCCGATCGCCTGGTCGTCAGTGGAGCAGAAGATCGCCGGCGGCCGGTCGGGGCCGGACAGGATCTTCAGTGCCACCTGGTAGGCGTCGTAGCGGTTGTACGGGGCCTGGAAGAGCCGGCCCTCCACCGAGCGGCCGGACTCCAGCATCGCGCGGCGCCAGCCCTCCTCGTGGTCGGCCACCGGGTCGCCCACGGCCGGGGTGGACTCGACGCCGCCGAGACAGGCGACGTACTCGTGGCCGTGCTCCAGGAGGTGGCGGGTGGCGAGCTGGGCGCCGCCGATGTCGTCGGTGACCACGGCGACGTCGTCGAGGGCCTCGGGCCGCTCGTGGAGCAGCACCACCCGGGCGTCCCAGGCCTCGATCTCCTGGGCGGCCCGCGCGCTCATGCCCTGGCTGACCAGGATCAGTCCGGCGACCCGCATGCCGAGGAAGGCCCGCAGATAGTGGATCTCGCGCTCGTCGCGGTAGTCGGAGTTGCCGACGAGGACCATCTTCCCGCGGTCGGCGGCGGCCCGTTCGACCGCGTGCGCCATCTCGGCGAAGAACGGCTGCCGGGCGTCGGGGACGATCATGCCTATCAGGTCCGTGCGCCGCGAGGCCATGGCTTGCGCGACGCGGTCGGGCCGGTAGCCCAGCTCCTTGATCGCCGCGAGTACGCGCTCGCGGGTGGCCGGGGCGACCGGCCGGGGTCCGTTGTTGATGACGTAGCTCACGACCGCGGTGGAAGTACCCGCCAGTCGCGCCACGTCGTCCCGCGTCACCTTGGCCACGCGCGGCAGTCTACGCGGGGTGACCTACCTCTGGGCAGGTCGTACGGCGGCTTCCCGCTCCTCATCGGTGTCCTCCGCACGGGTGACGGAGGGCGCCTTGGCCGCCTTCGCCTCTTTCGTCCGGGCCTCCTCGGCCGCGCGCTCCACCTTCTCGGGCGTCACGAAGCGGTAGCCGACGTTGCGCACGGTGCCGATCAGCGACTCGTGCTCAGGGCCCAGCTTGGCGCGCAGCCGCCGTACATGGACGTCGACCGTCCGCGTACCGCCGAAGTAGTCGTACCCCCACACCTCCTGGAGGAGCTGCGCCCGGGTGAAGACCCGGCCCGGGTGCTGCGCCAGGTACTTCAGCAGCTCGAACTCCTTGAAGGTCAGGTCCAGGACCCGGCCCTTGAGCTTGGCGCTGTAAGTGGCCTCGTCGACCGACAGGTCGCCGTTGCGGATCTCCATGGGGGAGTCGTCGGCGGTGATCTGCTGGCGGCCGGTGGCCAGCCGCAGCCGCGCCTCGACCTCGGCCGGACCGGCGGTGTCGAGCAGCACGTCGTCGATGCCCCAGTCGGCGGTGACGGCCGCGAGACCGCCCTCGGTGACGACCAGGATCAGCGGGCAGCCCGGCCCGGTGGAGCGCAGAAGCTGGCACAGCGACCGCACCTGGGGCAGGTCGCGGCGGCCGTCGACGAGGATCACGTCCGCGCCGGGGGTGTCCACCAGGGCCGGGCCCTCGGCGGGGGCCACGCGCACGTTGTGCAGCAGCAGTCCGAGGGCGGGGAGCACCTCCGTCGACGGCTGGAGGGCGTTGGTCAGGAGCAGCAGAGAGCTCATCGGGCGTCCCCTCCCAGGGGCCGGCGGTCCCGGTCCGGTGGGCCGGACCTCGTGGTCCCGGTCGTCGTCCTGTGGTCGTCGTGCACGGTTCGCCGGCCCATAACGTCGGTTCCTCCTCGGTCCCTGCGAGGACGCCTGTGGCACTGCTTCGTACGTGGCTCCCCGCGCCCTGAGAGCCTTTGTTCACCTGCCTGTAACAACGGGCGGAAAACACAAAAGGATCCGGGGGCTGCGTCGCCCGGATCCTCTGCCCAGCACAATAGCCCACATGAGTTCCGAGGAAGAGGGCGCATTTCACATGGTGGATGTTCCCTCGCTCACGCCCGGACCCCTCCGCGCAACATTGCGGACGTCAGACGGGGTCCGGATCGAGGCGGTCCACTCGCCGTCCACGGCACCGCACACAGCCAGTGTCACCGACACGGCCATCGTTGTCGCGCACGGTTTCACGGGCTCGGTGGACCGGCCGGCGGTACGGCGGGCGGCCCAGGTGTTCGCCCGGCGCGCCGGGGTGGTGACCTTCTCCTTCCGCGGCCACGGCCGGTCGGGCGGCCGCTCCACCGTGGGTGACCGCGAGGTGCTGGACCTGGCGGCGGCGGTGGGCTGGGCGCGGAGGCTCGGGTACGCGCGCGTGGTGACGGTCGGCTTCTCGATGGGCGGGTCGGTGGTGCTGCGGCACGCGGCGCTGTACCGGGACGTGCCCGGGGCGCGTACGGACGCCGTGGCCGCCGTGAGCGCACCCGCGCGCTGGTACTACCGGGGCACGGCCCCCATGCGGCGCGTCCACTGGGTGATCACCCGGCCCGCCGGGCGGCTGGTGGGCCGCTACGGGCTGCGCACCCGCATCCACCACCGGGACTGGGACCCGGTGCCGATGTCGCCGGTGGAGGCGGTGCCGCTGATCGCGCCGGTGCCGCTGCTGGTCGTGCACGGCGACAGCGACCCGTACTTCCCGGTGGACCACCCGCGGTCGCTCGCGGCCGCCGGACCGGCCGAGCTGTGGCTGGAGGAGGGCATGGGGCACGCCGAGAACGCGGCGGACGACGACCTGCTCGCCCGCATCGCGGACTGGCTGTCGGCGCCATAGCCCATGATGGATGCCGACGAGGCCGACGAAAGGAGTGCCGCTATGGCAGCGGGGACCATCCGCTACTGGGCCGCGGCCAAGGCCGCCGCCGGGACCGCCGAGGAGCCGTACGCCGCGGAGAACCTGGCCGAGGCGCTGGACGCGGTGCGCGAGCGGCACCCCGGCGAGCTGACGCGGGTGCTCCTGCGGTGCTCGTTCCTGGTCGACGGTGACCCCGTGGGGACCCGGGACCATGAGACCGTACGGCTGGCCGAGGGCGGCACGGTCGAGGTGCTCCCGCCGTTCGCAGGAGGGTGAACCGCACAGCATGAGCAGCGATCAGCAGTACCCCTACGGGTACGGGAACGGCCACCAGGACCCGGACGTCGCGCAGACGTGGGAGGGCCAGACCTGGGACACCCAGTACCAGCCGGCCGTCCAGCCCTCGCCCTGCCCGCCGTCCCCCGCCGAGCACACGAGCCCGTACCCGGACCCGTACCAGCAGCCGGCGCAGCCGTACGCGGCCGACACCGCGTACCTGCCGGTGCAGGGGGCGGGGGAGCCGGGCGCACCGGGCTCGTACCCGCTGCCGCCCGAGGTGCCGTACGAGCAGGGACCCCCGGACACCCCGACCGCCTACCTGCGGGCGGTCGCCCCGGAGCCGGCCCCCGCCGGACCCGTGGCGGAACCGGCGCCCGCGCCCGCCGGCGCCGGGCCGGGGTACGGCGCGCCCACCCCGCCCGCGCCCGCCGGCGCCGGGCCGGGATACGGCGCACCCACCCCGCCCGCGCCCGCCGGCGCCGGGCCGGGATACGGCGCGCCCACCACCTCCGGGCACGTCCGGCTGACCGACGCCCAGCGTGCCCGCGCCGAGGGCCGCTCGCCGATCATCGACCCGGGCATGCAGCCGGCCGTGCTGACCGCCGCCCTCGGCGGCCTCCTCGCGGCGGGCGCCGCCCTCGGGCCGTACGGACTGCTCGTCCCGCTCGTCCTGCTCCAGGCCGTCACCGCCGCCGGCTGGTTCCGGCTCAACGGCATGTGGCCGGCCCGCCAGGGCATCGCGCTCGCCTTCGCGGGCGGCCTCGTCGCGGACGTGGCGCTGCTCGCCACCGGCAAGGAGCACGCCCCGGCCGCGATCCTCGGCACGCTCGGCGTCTGGGTGCTGCTCGTGCTGGTCCTCCAGCTCCGCAGCCACGCGGGCTCCGACGAGCGCCAGTACGGCCTGATGGCGACCGTCGCCTCGTCGGCGCTCGCGGTCGTCGCGGCCGGGCACCTGGCCGCGACGACCGACGCGGTCGTCGTCGGCGGCCTCGCGGTCGCCGTCACGGTCGTGGCGCGCGCCCTGCCGCTTCCGCAGCCCGCCTCGCTCGTGGTGGCGCTGCTCGCCGCGGCGGGTGCCGGGGTGGCCGCCGGCGGGATGACCGGCCTGGGGGCGAACGGCGCGCTGCTGGGCCTGGGCGCCGGGGTGTGCGCCCTGGTGGGGCACCGGGTGGCCGCCTACGACTACCCGTCGCGCTTCGTCCACTTGACGGCCGGGGTGGCGCTGCCGCTCGCCCTCGCCGCGCCCGCCGTCTATGTGCTGGGACGCGCGCTGGCCTGAGTGACGCGCGTGGGGGAAGTGGCCGAAGAGGAACCAATGACCGGCTCCGCACGTCGATCATGACGTGACGGGGGGCCGGTCGCGGACAGGGTGGGGGACACCGAGCAATGCGAGCACTGCGAATACTGCTGATCACCGCTGTGATCCTCGGTGGTCTGTTCACCATCGCGGACCGTCTGGCGGTGAACTACGCCGAGGGTGAGGCCGCCGACCGCATACGGGCCAACCAGGGCCTGACCGGCTCGGCCGACGTGTCGATCAAGGGCTTCCCCTTCCTGACCCAGGTCATGGGCAAGGAACTGGACCAGGTCGACGTCACCCTCACGGGCGTGGAGGCGTCGGCCGGCGGCCGCAAGGTCCGGGTCACCGAGATGAACGCCGCGCTCCAGCGGGTGCGGCTGGAGAACAACTTCTCCCGCGCCGTCGCCGCGTCCGCCTCCGGCACCGCCCGTATCTCCTACGCCGACCTCGGCAAGGCCTCCGAGGAGGACGTCACCGTCGGCTACGGCGGCAACGGCAAGGTCAAGGTCACCGGCAGCATCGAGATCCCGGTCCTGGGCAAGGTCACGCGCAGCGTGCTGTCCTCGGTCAGCCTGGCCGGCGACGACACCATCCGGGTGCACGCCGACAAGGTGCCCGGTGAGGGCCTGCCGGGTGTGGAGGAGCGCATCCGCGAGCGCACCGACTTCGACCGCCAGGTCGGCGGGCTGCCGACCGGGCTGAAGCTCCAGAAGGTCGAGGCGACGCCCGAGGGTGTCGTGGTCACCGTCACCGGCACGAACGTCGTCCTGACGGGCTGAGTCACCGGCGGGGTCGCCGGAAGGCCCGACCGGAAGGCCCGACCGGAAGGCCGCCGTTCTTCCCGGGGCACCGCCGCCGTACCCGCTCGCGGAACCGCTGAATCCCCCGCCCTGGCCACATGGTGAGACGGACCCGTCCGATCCGCAGATGGGGGGCGGGGAACGCCGTGTCCGGGAGCGGCCCGGCCGCCCGCTCCACCGCCCCTCGTCCCGCATTCCGGACGATCGTGTCTCACCATGCGACACGCCGGTGACACGGCCACCCGTCCGTCCCTACGATCGGCGTCATGAAGCGACAGGCGGATCTCACGAAGCGGCGGGCAGTAGACCTGTGCCGCGTCGCCGCCATGCTCTGTCGCTCCGTCTGAGCGGGAGCCCGACCTCCCGCGTCCCCGGGCCCGTCGACCGCATCGAGGCCCACCCCCGTGCCGAACCCGCCCCGGACCCGTACAGCCGTACCCCCGTACGGAAGACGCGAGACGCGAAGAGCACCCCGGCACCACCCCGCCACACCCCGCCGCACACTGCCCCGGAGGAGAAACAGCATGAGCCGCAGCGACGTCCTGGTAGACGCCGACTGGGTCGAGGCCCACATCGACGACCCGAAGGTCGTCATCGTCGAGGTCGACGAGGACACCTCGGCGTACGACAAGAACCACATCAAGAACGCCGTCCGGATCGACTGGAAGCAGGACCTCCAGGACCCGGTCCGCCGCGACTTCGTCGACCAGGAGGGCTTCGAGAAGCTCCTCTCCGCGAAGGGCATCGCCAACGACGACACCGTCGTCCTCTACGGCGGCAACAACAACTGGTTCGCCTCGTACGCCTACTGGTACTTCAAGCTGTACGGCCACGAGAGCGTCAAGCTCCTCGACGGCGGCCGCAAGAAGTGGGAGCTGGACTCCCGCGACCTGGTCGACGGCTCCGAGGTCCCCAGCCGCCCGGCCACCCAGTACAAGGCCAAGGCCCAGGACACCTCCATCCGCGCCTTCCGCGACGACGTCGTGGCCGCGATCGGCAACCTGAACCTGGTCGACGTGCGCTCCCCCGACGAGTTCAGCGGCAAGCTGCTCGCCCCGGCGCACCTCCCGCAGGAGCAGTCGCAGCGCCCCGGCCACGTGCCGAGCGCCCGCAACATCCCGTGGTCGAAGAACGCCAACGACGACGGCACCTTCAAGTCGGACGAGGAGCTCAAGGCGCTGTACGCCGACGAGCAGGTCGACCTGTCGAAGGACACCATCGCCTACTGCCGCATCGGTGAGCGCTCGGCCCTGACCTGGTTCGTCCTGCACGAGCTGCTCGACCAGGGGAACGTCAAGAACTACGACGGCTCCTGGACCGAGTACGGCTCCCTCGTCGGCGTGCCGATCGAGCTCGGCGCCAACAAGTAATCCCGGACCTCCCGTCCCCTCGACCCCTCAGGAGTACCCATGTGTGGAGCACAGGCCGGTGGCCCGGACGCTTCGACGATCAAGCCCGGTGAGACCACGATCCAGGGCCAGGTGACCAAGGACGGCGAGCCCGTCGTCGGTTACGTGCGCCTGCTCGACTCGACCGGCGAGTTCACCGCCGAGGTCCCGACCTCCGCGACCGGCCAGTTCCGCTTCTACGCGGCCGAGGGCACGTGGACCGTCCGCGCCCTCGTCCCGGGCGGCACCGCCGACCGCACGGTCGTCGCCCAGCAGGGCGGCCTGGCCGAGGTCGCCATCGCCGTCTGACGGCGACGCTGTACCGGCCGAAGGGCCGCGCCTCCTGGGGGTTGGACGCTTACCGGGACCGAGGCGCGGCCCTTCGGTCGTTCCCGCCCTACGCTGGAGGTATGTACGCCCGCCGTCGGCACGTCTACTTCGGGATGATGACGGCCTGCCTGGTGCTCTTCGTGGGCGCCTGGGCCGTCGTACGGCTGTGGTCCACCCCGGCCGCCATCGCCATGTGCTTCGTCGCCATGGTCATCCCGCCGGTCGCCGCCATGGTCGCCAACCGGCGGGGGCCGGAGGACCGCTGGTGGGACGACCCCAGCGGCGACCCGAAGTCCGACGAGTGGTGGGACGAGCTGGACGGCAAGCGGAGACGCCGGTGACGGCCGGTCCCCGGACCGCGGGCCGGCGTGCCTCCGCGCGCGGACGTCAGTAGACGAGCGCCTGCGTGCCGTCGGCCAGCGCCTCGCTCACGAAGACCTGCGCCCCCGCGATCCGTACGCCCTCCAGGACGTCCTTCTCGGTGATCTCGCGCCGTGCCGCGCACTGGGTGCACAGCGTGATCCGCCCGCCCGCCAGCAGCGAGTCGATCAGGTCCGGCAGCGGCGCCGCGTGCGGCAGCTCGAACTCGGCCGCCCGCCCCGGCAGCGCGAACCACGCGGACTCACCGGTCAGCCAGAGCGAGACCTCCACCCCACTGGCCACGGCCACCGCCGCCACCGTGAAGGCCTGCGAGCAGCGCTCGGGGGCGTCGGCCCCGGCGGTCACCTTGATCACGAGCTTCTTCGCCATGGGGGCACTGTAGTGCGCCCTCCTGCGCCGAAGCTCACGCCGAACCTCACTCGGAGAGCCGGAGTCCCACCCATTACGCTGGGACCCGGCCCTTTCTTCGCCCGTACCGCTCACCGAGGAGCACCCTGTGCTTGAGGCTTTCTTCTCCGCCCTGCTGGTCCTGGTCTGCGTCGGCGTTCTCGGCTTCGCCGCGCTGACCGTGAAGAAGCTGTACCAGGGCCAGCGCTGACCCCTCCTACAGATCGACTGAGCTGCTCATGATCGAGATTCCGTCCGACCTGAACCCGGACCTCGTCCCCCTCGCGTTCCTCCTCGGCACGTGGGAGGGCGCGGGCGTCTCCGACTTCCCCGGCGCCGAGAAGTGCAACTTCGGCCAGTCCGTGACCTTCAGCCATGACGGCCGGGACTTCATCGAGTACACCTCCCGCACCTGGGTGCTGGACGCCGAGGGCAACAAGGTGAAGCCCCTGGAGTCGGAGAGTGGCTACTGGCGCATCGACAAGGAGCGCAAGGTCGAGATCGTGATGGTGCGCGACCAGGGCATCGTCGAGGTCTGGTACGGCGAGCTCGCCGACCAGAAGCCGCAGATCGACCTGGTCACCGACGCCGTCGCGCGCACCGCCGCCTCCGGCCCGTACAGCGGCGGCAAGCGGCTGTACGGCTACGTGAAGGGCGACCTGATGTGGGTCGGCGAGAAGTCGACGCCCGACGTCCCGCTGCGGCCCTACATGTCGGCCCACCTGAAGAAGGTCGTCACGCCCGAGCAGGTCGAGGCGTGGGCCAAGGACCTCGGAGATCTGCCGGACGACGGCATCGCTTTCTTCAAGTAGGCCTCCCACGGCCCTCGGGTCGCGCGGTCGGTGCTCCTACACTGGAGCGCGTGGTGAGCACCGACTGGAAAAGCGACCTGCGGCAGCGCGGCTACCGGCTGACTCCCCAGCGCCAGCTCGTCCTGGAGGCGGTGGACGTGCTGGGGCACGCCACTCCCGACGACATCCTCGGCGAGGTGCGCAAGACGGCCTCCGGCGTGAACATCTCCACCGTCTACCGGACGCTGGAGCTGCTGGAGGAGCTCGGTCTGGTCAGCCACGCCCACCTGGGGCACGGCGCCCCCACCTACCACCTCGCCGACCGGCACCACCACCTGCACCTGGTGTGCCGGGACTGCACGAACGTCATCGAGGCGGACGTCGAGGTGGCCGCCGACTTCACCGCGAAGCTCCGCCGTACCTTCGGCTTCGACACCGACATGAAGCATTTCGCGATCTTCGGCCGGTGCGAGGACTGCACCGCGAAGGCGGAGGAGGCCGCGGCGGCCCCGGAGGGGGAGGCTTCGTCCGGCGGCGAGTCGTAGGCTGATCACATGCTGCGACAATCACCGACCAGCCCTCTGTTGTCCCTGCCCGGCGCCGTCCCCGCCGAGGGGCGGGACGAAGGTGTCGCCGCGCACTACGGCGACCTGTTCCGCGAGCAGCGCGCCCTCGCCGCGGGCACCGGCCTGGTCGACCTGAGCCACCGCGGTGTCGTCACCGTCACCGGCGAGGACCGGCTGAGCTGGCTGCACCTGCTGCTCACGCAGGCCGTGAGCGACCTCCCCGCCGGGCACGCCACCGAGGCGCTGATCCTCTCGGCGAACGGCCACATCGAGCACGCCCTGTACCTCGTCGACGACGGCGAGACGGTGTGGGCGCACGTGGAGCCGGGCACGCAGGAGGCGCTGATCGGCTACCTGGAGTCGATGAAGTTCTTCTACCGGGTCGAGGTCGCCGACCGCACCGGGGACATCGCCGTCGTGCACCTCCCGGCCGGTTCCATCGCCGCCGTGCCGGACGGTGTCGTCGTACGGGAGACCTCCCACGGCCGGGACCTGTTCCTGCCGCGCGCCGGCCTGGAGGCGTACGCCCGGGACAACGGGCCGCTCGCCGGGATCCTGGCGTACGAGGCGCTGCGGGTGGAGGAGCACCGGCCCCGGCTCGGCTTCGAGACCGACCACCGCACCATCCCGCACGAGATCGGCCTCATCGGCAGCGCCGTCCACCTCCAGAAGGGCTGCTACCGGGGTCAGGAGACCGTGGCGCGCGTCCACAACCTGGGGAAGCCGCCGCGCCGGCTGGTGTTCCTGCACCTGGACGGCAGCGAGGTGCACCTGCCGCCGCACGGCACGCCGATCCGGCTGAAGGCCGACGGCGAGGAGGGGCGGCAGCTCGGCTTCGTCACCACCTCCGTACGCCACCACGAACTGGGCCCGATCGCGCTCGCGCTGGTGAAGCGCAACGTGCCGGTCGACGCGGAGCTGCTGGCGGGCGGCACGGCCGCCGCCCAGGAGGTCGTGGTCGAGGCCTGACCCGTCCCGGACCGGGCGGGCAGGGCCCCGCCGGGCGCGGGCTCAGACGTCGATGACGAGGGTGAACGGGCCGTGGTTGGTGAGCGAGACCCGCATGTCCGCCCCGAACCGGCCCGTCGCCACCGTCGCGCCCAGCTCACGCAGCCGCGCCACGACCTCGTCGACCAGCGGCTCGGCGACCTCACCGGGCGCGGCGGCGTTCCAGGTGGGGCGGCGGCCCTTGCGGGCGTCCCCGTAGAGGGTGAACTGCGAGATCACCAGCAGGGGCGCGTTCACGTCCGAGCAGGACTTCTCGCCCTCCAGGATCCGTACCGACCACAGCTTCCGGGCGAGCTGTGCCGCCTTCTCGGGGGTGTCCTCGTGGGTGACCCCCACGAGCACGCACAAGCCCTCGCCGACGATGTTCCCGACCGTTTCCCCGGCGACGACGACCTCGGCCCCGTCGACCCTCTGTACCACTGCACGCATACGGACCAACCTATCCGCGTCCGAACGGGTGCAGGCGCCTGCACCGGCACCGGCACAAATGGCACCATGCCTCTCAGGCGGTGCTGTCCCTCGGCCCTTCGGGCCCGGGGAGACCCCATGCACCGGTCGAGGGGACGGATTCCTATGAGCACACCTGGCGCCGGGCAGACGCCACATCCCGTACCGATGACATGCGCCGGTGGCAGAGGGGCACTGCGGCCTCCGGCACAGCGGAACGGTGACGCCGTCCTGCCCGAAGCGCGGCAGCACGACCTGAGGGCCATGCGGCTGCCGGAGCTGCGCGCGCTGCGCCGGGACTCCCACGGCGACGAGGCGGACCTGAGCTACGTACGGAGGCTGCTCCAGGGCCGGATCGACATCCTGCGCGCCGAGCTGGCGCGGCGCGGCGGAACGGCGGTCCCGGTGGTGGACCGGCTCTCGGAGATCCTCGCGGACACGCCGTCGCGGCACCGGTCGTCGGCCCGGCACGTGACGCTCACCACCCCGCGCGGCGAGGAGTACCGGCGGCTGGCCGCCGAGATGCTGTCCGAGGTCGAGCTGTCGGACCTGACCGCCCGAACGGACGAAGAGCTGCACGCCGCCATGGGGCGGCTGGCCGGCTACGAACAGCAGGTCTCGCGGCGCCGGCAGCAGCTCCAGCGGACGGCCGACGATTGCAGCGCCGAGATCGCCCGCAGGTACCGTGAAGGCGAAGCACAAGTAGACGACCTGCTCCGCTGAGTACGCGGCGGCGGGTCACCGTCCCGGAAGGCCGGCCGTCATGACCTCCTCCGCCACCGCCGTCATACCCCCGGTCCTCGCCGAGGTCGTCCGTTCGGGCTTCGTCGAGGGCCACCACCGCGGGTCGCTGGTCCTGCTGGCGGCCGACGGCACCGTCGAGACGTCGGCCGGCGACCCGACGGCGCCGGTCTTCCCGCGCTCCTCCAACAAGCCCATGCAGGCCGCGGCGCTGCTGCGGGCCGGTCTCGACCTGTCCGGGGAGCGGCTGGCGCTGGCCGCCGCGAGCCACTCGGGCGAGCCGTTCCACCTGGACCTGGCCCGCAAGCTGCTCGCCGAGCACGGGTTCACCGAGGCCGACCTCCAGACGCCGCCCGACCTCCCGCTGGACCCGGTGGAGGCCGAGGCGTACCTGGCCGCCGGCAACGTCCGGGAGCGGATCACCATGAACTGCTCGGGCAAGCACGCGGCGATGCTGGCCGCCTGCGCGCTGAACGGCTGGGACCCGGCCTCCTACCTGGACCCGGGGCACCCGCTCCAGCGGCTGGTGCTCGACGAGGTCCGGGCGGCGTCCGGCGAGACGGTGACGGCGGTCGGCACGGACGGGTGCGGTGCGCCGCTGATGGCGATCAGCCTGGTGGGCCTCGCCCGCGCCTTCCGCTCCTACGTGCTGGCCGAGCCGGGGACGCCGCAGCGGCGGGTCGCCGACGCGATGCGCGCGCACCCGGAGTACGTGGCGGGGACCCGGCGCCCGGACACCTGGCTGATGCGTGAGCTGCCGGGGGCGCTGTCCAAGATGGGCGCCGAGGCGGTCCAGGCGGTCGCCCTGCCGGACGGCCGGGCGCTCGCCTTCAAGATCGACGACGGTTCCGGGCGGGCGCTGGGCCCGGTCCTCGCGCGGGCGCTGCGGATGCTGGACGTCGACGCACCCGTGGTCGGCCGTATCGCCGACACCCCGCTGCTGGGCGGCGGGCAGCGGGTGGGCGAGATCCGCGCGGCGTTCTGACGTCGGGGCCGCCCGGGCCGTGGGCGGGGGCCTTCGTGGAGGGGCCGCCCGGGCCGTGGGCGGGGGCCTTCGTGGAGGGGCCGCCCGGGCCGTGGGCGGGGCCCGGCGGAAAACCGGGTGCGGCCGCCGCGGGGCGCGGCCTAGCGTGGCGCGCATGAGCGTCGACGTCCGCACGGTGACCGAGCCCGAGTTCCCCGACTGGCTGCGCGCCCGGCGCACCGGCTTCATGCAGCCGCCGGTGGTGCCGGACGAGGAGGTCGCCCAGCGCCTCCCGTACGTCGACCTCGCCCGTACGCAGGGCGCGTTCGACGACGGGCGCTGTGTGGGAACCTTCCGCTCGTTCGCGCAGGAGCTCACCGTGCCCGGCGGCGCCCGGGTCCCGGCGAGCGCGGTGACCAACGTGACCGTCTCGCCGACGCACCGGCGGCGCGGGCTGCTGAGCCGCATGATGGCGACGGACCTCGCGGCGGCCAGGGAGCGCGGTGACGCGGTCTCGACGCTGATCGCCGCCGAGTATCCGATCTACGGGCGGTACGGGTACGGCCCGGCCGCCTGGACCACCGAATGGACCGTCGACGTGCGGCGCGCCGGTCTCGACCCGCGCTGGTCCGGCCCGGAGGACGGCGGCCGCGTCGACCTGGTCACGGCGGAGGACATCCGCAAGACCGGCCCCGGGCTCCACGACCGGGTCCGGGCCGTCCGGCACGGCATGGTCAGCCGGAACCAGCGCGGCTGGGACGTCGCCACGGGCGCGGTGCGCCTGGTGGACCACTCCTGGACCGAGCCGTTCCACGCCCTGTACCGCGGGGCGTCCGGCGAGGTGGAGGGGTACGTCAGCTACACCACCGACGACACCTGGGAGGCCAAGCGGCCGCAGTGCGGCGCGACCGTCCGCGACCTGATGGCCGTGACGCCGGCCGCCGAGCGCGCGCTGTGGCACTTCGTCTGCTCGATCGACTGGATGACCACGCTCACCACCGGGTACCGCGCCCCCGACGACCTGCTGCCGCTGCTGCTGCCCGACCCCCGGGCGGCGCGCGTCACGACGCACGCCGACCTGCTGTGGGTGCGGATCCTCGACGTCGTGCGCTGCCTGGAGGCGCGGACGTACACGGGCTCCGGCTCCCTCGTCCTGGAGCTGCGCGACCCGGCCGGCCTGTCCGGCGGCCGCTTCCGGCTGGACGCCTCGCCGGAGGGCGCGTCCTGCGCGCCGACCACCGCGCGGGCGGACCTCACCATGGACGTGCGGGAGCTGGCGACGCTGTACCTGGGCGACGAGTCCGCGGTACGGCTCGCGGCCCTCGGCCGGGTGGAGGAGACCGTGCCCGGCGCGGCCGCCGCGGCCGACGCGCTGCTGCGCACCCCGCGCCGGCCGTGGTGCCCGGACATCTTCTAGAGCGGTCCCCCGTTCCAAGGCCGGTCCGGGGACTGCCCGGGGCCGTCCCGGGACCGGTCCGGGGCCTGTGCGGGCCCGGCGGGATCTGGCACCCTCGTGCTACCCCTGACCCCGAGCTCCGGGCGGAAGCTGTGTACGACGACCTCATCGACGTCATCGGCGGCACCGAACACGTCCTGTTCGCCTTCGACGGGCCGCTCTGCCGGCTCCGTCCCCCCGGGGCCGCGTGGCCCACGCCGTACGCCGATCCGCTGGTCCGCACCCTGGCGGCGATCGGCACGGGCCTCGCCGTCGTCGCGGAGGCGCCCCCGGCGGCGGTGCGGCGCTACCTCGCCGGGCGGGGCCTGGCCGGGTGCTTCGGCGCGCACGTGCACGGCCGGGTCGACGGGGCCCTCGCCTCGCTGGGCGCCGCGCCCGGTGCGTCCCTGCTGATCGGCGCCACGCCCGCCGACCTGGCCGCCGCCCGGGAGGCGGGCGTGCCGTTCCTGGGCCACGGCGCCGACGAGGACCGCGCCGAACTGCTGCGCCGGGCCGGGGCGGAGCGGGTGGTGACGTCGCTGGAGCCGGTGCTCACCGCCGTACGGGCCGCGGCCCGCCGCGCCTCCCCGGCCTGAGGCGCGGGGGACCCAGGAACGTCACGGCCGGGCGAGCGGCGGGGGGTGCGTAGGCTCGGCGCCATGAGCGGCGAGATGGGCTTGCGCGAGCGCAAGAAGCAGCGGACGTACCGGACGATCTCCGAAGCGGCGATCACCCTCTTCCTGGAGCGGGGTTTCGACCGCGTCTCGGTCGCCGAGGTCGCCGCCGCCGCCGAGGTCTCCAAGCCGACGCTCTTCCGGTACTTCCCGGCCAAGGAGGACCTGGTCCTGCACCGGTTCGCCGATCACCGCGAGGAGGCGGCGCGGGTCGTCAGGGGGCGGCCGGCGGGTGTCGGGCCCCTGGAGGCGCTGCACCGCCACGTCACCGACGGACTCGCCCGACGGGACCCGGTGACCGGGCTGAACGACCACCCGGACGTGCTGGCCTTCCACCGGCTGCTGTACGGGACGCCCAGCCTGGTCGCGCGGTTGTACGCGTACCAGGGCGCCTCCGAGGAGGCGTTGGCCCGGGCGCTGGAGGAGGTGCTGGGGGACGGGGTGGCGGCCCGGCTGGCGGCGGGTCAGGTCATCGCCGTACAGCGGATCCTGGCGGAGGAGAACTGGCGGCGGATCGCCGCCGGTGAGTCCGCCGACGCGGTCGAAGGCGACGCGGTGGCCGCCGCCGCCCTGGCCTTCCGGCAGCTCGCGCGGGGGCTGCCCCTCTGAACGACGGCCCCCATGGGGCCCGGCGGGCCCGCGGCCCCCACGGCCCGCATAGCCCGCACGGGCCCGGTGGGCGCCGGGGGCCGGCGGGCCGCCGCTCCCTCCTCGGAGCGGCGGCCCGGGTCCCTTCCGGCGCGGCGGGTCACCACATCACGGGCAGCCGCTCCGGGATGCGCTTCATGAAGCCGGTGCGCCACACCAACTGCTCGATGGGGACGGCCAGCGCGAGGCCGGGCATCCGGTCGAGCAGGGTCTCCAGGGCGATCTCCGCGTGCCTCTTGCCGAGCGCGGTCGCGGGGCAGTAGTGCCGCCCGCCGCCGAAGGAGAGGTGGGCCGTGCTGTTCTCGCGGGTGAGGTCGACGGTGTGCGGGTCGGTGAAGACCTCCGGGTCGAAGTTGGCGCCCTCGACCAGCACCAGCACCAGCTCGCCCTTGCGCACCCGCACGTCCCCGAGCGTCACGTCCTCCAGGGCGAGGCGGGGCAGGCCGTCGCCGATGGAGAGGTTGATCCGCAGCAGCTCGTCGACGGCGGCCGGGATCTTGTCGCGGTCGGCGAGCAGTTCGTCCTTCAGCTCGGGGTGCTGGATGAGGGAGACGAGGGCCATGGTCAGGAACCCGGAGGTGGAGATGACCCCGGCGCCGAACATGGTCACGCCGACCGTCGCCAGCATCTCGTCGGTGAGGTGGTCGTACGCCGGGTCCTCGCGCAGCGCCGCCAGTTCGGCCATCAGCCCGGTGGTGGCGGGGTCGTCCAGGCGCTCCACCATGTAGGCGATGTCGCGGTCCCAGTTGAGCTTGGCACCGGCGATCGGGCAGGCGGAGTTCATGAACGCGATGTCCAGGCTGCGCATCAGCCGGGGCGCGTCCGCCGGCGGGATGCCGAGGATGTGGCAGTGCATGGCGGCGGAGTACGGATCGGCGAACTGCCCCCGCAGGTCACCGGGCGCCCCGTCGGCGAGGATGCGGTCGACCAGGTCGGCGGCGGCCGATCGCATCCATTCCACCAGGCCGGGCGCCTTGGGGTTGAGCGCCTTGAGCACGGCCTTGCGCAGGCCGGCCCCGGTGATGTTGCCCATGTTGTTGACGACCTCCGGGGGGATCGTCAGGGCGTACTGGCGCGGGACGCCCGGGGCGGAGGTGTCCTTGAGGCTGAACCGCGGGTCCTCCAGGACCTGCTTGCACAGGGCGTGCGAGGACACCAGCCAGGCCTGGTCCCCGGCGATGGTCCGCACGCGCTTGACCGGCTCCTCGCGCAGCAGCTCGATCTCGGGGGGCAGCCGGTCGCCGCGCCAGGAGAAGGGGAAGTCGACGAGCTCGTCGGGCAGTGTCTCAACGGACATCGGCGGTGTCTCCTTCAGCGGCGTGCGGCGGTGCGTGGTGCGAGTGCGAGTCCGGGTGCGGGCCCGGGTGCGGTGCGGCGGGGGTCACGACGGCGTGGCCCTGGTTGCGGGAGGCGCGCAGCCCGGAGCCGCGCGAGTAGAGCAGCTCGGCCATCGGCAGGAGCTGGTGGTAGCAGTTGAGGGAGGAGGGGACGCCCAGGATGGCGGGCGTGTCCAGGAACAGGGGCGCCTCGGCGCAGACGTATTCGACGCACACCGCGCGCTGGCGCGCCGTGGGGGCCTTCCCGTCCAGGACCTTGGAGGAGAGGAAGGCGTCGATCAGGGCGTCGCACGTGGTGCGGAAGTCCTGGTCGGTCGCCAGCCGGTCCATCAGGTGCCGGTGGATCTCGCGGTACGCCGGGTTGTCCAGGAACGCCGACATGGGCCGGGCCCGCAGGCGCCGCCCGTCGGGGTCGACGGCGGCGACCGCGTTGGTCACCTTGGCGCGTACGCCGCGCAGGTTCTTCACGGCTTTGCGGCGGGCGTCCTCGGCGGTGTAGCCCGAGGCCTCGTACATCTCCGCCACGTGGAGGTCGGTGTAGACGAAGTCGACGCGGTCGAAGTGGGTGGTGCCCCAGCGGGCCAGGTCGGTGACGCGCCGGGCGGAGAAGTAGCTGTTGCCGGGCGAGACGCCGATGACGGCGTGGGCGCCTTCGGCGTGGATCACCCGGCAGTGGGCGGTGTAGGGCTGGACCCGGAAGAGGCCGGCGGCGGGGTCCGGAGCGGTGAAGGGCGGAATCTCGAAGACGGTGTCAGTCGTCAACTGGGAGGTCCTTCGCGTCGCTAGTCCCGAAGAGCCTCGTGCTCCTGGTGTGGCGACGACGCCGCGAAGTTAGCTTCCGGATACGGAGAGTGTCAACGGAACCCCACTCGTTACCCGTGCGTACGCGTGGACTTACGCAGGGTGTCATCTTCCGTTCATATTCATACTCGGAAAGAAACGTTACTGAGTAACGGTATTCTGGGTGGCATGACGTCACTCGACCAGGAACTGCGCAAGGAACGGGCCCACCACGACTGCTGCCGCGCCGCGCTCGATCGCATGGTCGCCGGTGCCGCCGACCACGTCGTCACCGGAGAGGACGTCTCCGCTTCCGGCGCCGACGCCGAAGTGCTCGGCCGCCGCCTCCGCAGCCGCGCCAAGGAACTGCGCGAGGAACCGCGCGGCCCGCTCTTCTTCGGCCGCCTCGACAACGAGGACGGCAGCCACCACCACATCGGCCGCCGCCGGATCGGCGAGCACCCGGCCGCCCCGCCGCTGGTCGTCGACTGGCGCGCGCCCGTCGCCCGCCCCTTCTACCGGGCGAGCGCCCACGATCCGCAAGGGGTCCTGGTGCGGCGCAGGTTCGGCTGGGCGCCGGCCGGCGACGGCGACTCGGCGGACCTCACCGGACTGGAGGACGAGCACCTGGCCGCCGGGAAGACAGGCGGGCCCGGCCCCGCTCCCACCGGCCCCGCCCCCACCCCCGCCCTCACCGGCGCCATCCTCACCGGCGAGATCGAGCGCCCCCGGGTCGGGCCCATGCGGGACATCGCCGCCACCATCCAGCCCGAGCAGGACGAGCTGGTGCGCGCCGGGCTCACCGAGTCCCTCTGCGTGCAGGGCGCCCCCGGCACCGGGAAGACGGCCGTCGGTCTGCACCGGGCGGCGTACCTGCTCTACACCCACCCGCAGCGAGTCCGGCGCGGCGGGATGCTGATCCTCGGCCCCAACCGGACGTTCCTGTCGTACGTCTCCGGGGTCCTGCCCGCCCTCGGGGAGTCGGACGTCCGCCAGTCGACGCTCCTGGACGAGATCGACCGGGGCCACGAGGTGCGCGCCCACGACACCCCCGCCGCCGCGCTGGTCAAGCACGACGCCCGGATGGCCGGCGTCCTGCACCGCGCCCTGTACGCGCGGACCGGCGCCCCCGACGAGCCGCTGACCGTGCCCGACGGGTCCTACCGCTGGCGGGTCCCGCTGGAGGAGCTGGCGGCGATCGTCGCGGAGGTGCGGGCGGAGGCGCCGCCCTACGCGGTGGGGCGCGAGCGGGTGCGCAGCCGGGTGGTGCGGGCGATCCAGCTCAAGGCCGAGCGGCGGGCGGGTCCCAGGAGCGCGGCGTGGACGCGGCGGATCGGCCGGACGCGGGCGGTGTCGGCCCTGGTGGACGCGTGCTGGCCGGCGGTCACGCCCGAGGAGGTCCTCGCCGGCCTGCTCACGGACCCGTGCGACCCGGCGCTCACCGGTGCCGAGCGGGCGGCGCTCCGGTGGTCGCGGCCGCCGCGCTCGTACCGGTCGGCGAAGTGGAGCGCGGCCGACCTGGTCCTGCTCGACGAGCTGGCGGGGCTGGTGGAACGCCCGGCCGGCTACGGGCACATCGTGATCGACGAGGCGCAGGACCTCTCCCCGATGGAGTGCCGCGCCGTCGCCCGCCGCGCGGACTTCGGCTCCCTGACCGTCCTCGGCGACCTGGCGCAGGGCACCACCCCGTGGGCCGCCCGCGACTGGGCGGAGCAGCTCGCCCACCTGGGCCGGACGTCGGTGCCCGTGGTGGCCCTGACGGCCGGGTACCGCGTCCCGGCGGGTGTCGTCGCGCTGGCCAACCGGCTGCTGGAGGCGCTCGACGTGGACGTGCCGCCCGGCCGGTCGCTGCGCCGGGACGGCGAGGTGGCGGTGCGCGAGGTGCGGGACGTGCCGGCGGCGGTGGCGGGTGCCGTGCGGGCGGCGCTGGACCGCGAGGGTTCGGTCGGGGTGATCGCCGCGGAGGGGGCGGTCGACGGGCTGTGCGCCACCCTGGAGGAGGCGGGCCTGACCGGGCCGCGGGTGACGGTGCTGCCGGCCACGCTCGCCAAGGGCCTGGAGTACGACCACGTCGTCGTCGCCGAGCCGGCCGCCATCGTGGCGGCCGAGCCGCGCGGGCTGAACCGGCTGTACGTGGTCCTCACCCGCGCGGTCTCCCGCCTCGACGTGCTGCACCACCTGCCGCTGCCTACGCCGTTGCGGCGGGGCTGAGCGCTTCGCCGGGCGCCGCCGCCGGAGTGTCGCCGGCGGCCGGGTGCGCCGGGGTGCGGGGGCGGCGCAGGACGGTGGCCGCGACGACGAGGGCGGCGACGAGGAGTCCCGTACCGACGGCGAAGGCCAGCCGGTAGCCGCCCGTGAGGGCCTCGGCCCGTCCGCTGCCGCCGGCCAGCAGGCTCTCCGTGCGGGAGGCGGCGAGGGTGGACAGGACCGCCACGCCCAGCGCCATGCCGACCTGCTGGGTGGTGTTGAACAGCCCGGACGCCAGCCCCGCGTCGTCCTCGCCCGCGTCCGACATGCCGAGCGTGGTGAGCGCGGGGAGGGCGAGCCCGAACCCGCCGGCGAGCAGCATCACGGGGAGCAGGTCCACGGCGTAGTGCGCGTGCACGGGGACGCGGGTGAGCAGTCCGAGGACGCCGATCAGCAGGACCAGCCCGGCGAGCAGGACGTTGCGCTCGCCGAAGCGGGCGTTGAGGCGGGCGGAGACGCCCAGCGACACGGCGCCGATCACGGCGGCGGCAGGGAGCATGGCGAGGCCGGTGGCGGCGGCCCCGTACCCGAGGACCTTCTGGAGGTGGAGCGCCACGAGCACCTGGAACGAGAACAGCGCGGCCACCATGAGGATCTGGACCAGGTTGGCCCCGGCGACGCTGCGGGAGCGGAGGACGCGCGGCGGTATCAGCGGTGCGGCGGCGGTGGCCTGGCGCACGGCGAAGGCTGCGAGCAGGGCGAGGCCGAGCGCGCCGAGCCCCAGCGTGTGCGCGGAGGTCCAGCCGTACGCCTCGACCTCGACGACCGTGTAGATGCCGAGCATCAGACCGGCCGTCACCAGGGCGGCGCCGATGACGTCGGCCCCGGCGGCGAGGCCGCGACCGCGGTCGCCGGGGAGGGCGGGGACGGCGAGGGCGAGGGTGGCGAGCCCGATCGGCAGGTTGATGAAGAAGATCCAGTGCCAGTCGAGCGCCTCGGTGAGGACGCCCCCGAGCACCTGGCCGAGGGAGGCGCCCGCCGCTCCGGTGAAGCTGAACACCGCGATGGCCCGGGCGCGTTCGCGGGCCTCGGTGAACAGGGTGACGAGGATGCCGAGGCTGACGGCGGAGGCCATCGCGCTGCCGGCGCCCTGGAGGAAGCGGGCGGCGATCAGTACGGCGGGCGAGCCCGCTGCCCCGGCCAGCAGCGAGGCGGCGGTGAAAACCGCCGTGCCGGCGAGGAACATCCGCTTGCGCCCGATCAGGTCGCCGAGCCGTCCGGCCAGCAGCAGCAGGCTGCCGAAGGCGATCAGGTAGGCGTTCACGACCCAGCTCAGCGAGGCGGGGGAGAAGCCCAGGTCGTTCTGGATGGCCGGCATGGCGACGGTGACGATGCTGCCGTCGAGGACGGTCATCAGCATGCCGCCGGCGAGCACGGCGAGGGCGAGAGCGCGCGGGTCGCGCGAGGTGCGTGGGGTGCGTGGTGCGAAGGACATGGCGGTCTCTCCTGTCATGGGACCCGACAGGAGAGACCGTAGCAGATAGTTTTGTTGTAGACGATCTGCTGCGGATCAAATGGCCGCCCGGGGTGTCACCTCTCCCGCTGGCGTGCCCGCCGGGCCGGCCGGGGGCCCTCGACCGGCGTGGCGAGGTGCCCCTCGGTCAGGTGCTTCAGTGCCCGCAGGAACACCTCGCGGTCACCGGCGGGCAGGGAGCCGAGGGCCTCCTGATGGACGCGGTCGACGATCTCCTGGCTCTGCCGGGCGACCCGGGCGCCCTCGGCGGTGACCGCGATGATCCGTGCGCGCCGGTCCGTGCTGGAGGGGCGGCGCTCGGCGAGCCCGGCCTTCTCCAGGGCGTCGACGGTGACCACCATCGTGGTCTTGTCCATGTCGCCGATCTCGGCGAGCTGGATCTGGGTGCGCTCCTCCTCCAGGGCGTGGACCAGGACGCAGTGCATGCGCGCCGTCAGGCCGATCTCCGCGAGGGCGGCCGACATCCGGGTCCGCAGGACATGGCTGGTGTGGTCGAGGAGGAAGGAGAGGTCGGGCTCGGTGCGGGCGGGAGACATGGCGGTCATGGTCCCAGCGTACCCACGGTGGATCCGTAACGGATTATCCGAAAGTGGATGGTGCGGGGACCGTCGTAGCGCGTCACACTTTTGCAAGCGCCTGCTTGCAAAAGTTAGCAATGGGGTGCACCATCGAGGCATGGCATCACTCAACGTCGGCAATCTCGGCGAGTACTTGCGCGAGCAGCGGCGCAGCGCGCAGCTGTCCCTGCGTCAGCTCGCCGATGCCGCCGGGGTGTCCAATCCGTATCTGAGCCAGATCGAGCGCGGGCTGCGCAAGCCGAGCGCGGAGGTGCTCCAGCAGGTCGCCAAGGCGCTGCGGATCTCCGCCGAGACGCTGTACGTGCGGGCCGGGATCCTGGACGAGCGGGAGCGCGAGGAACTGGAGACGCGTGCCGTCATCCTCGCGGACCCGTCGATCAACGAGCGGCAGAAGCAGGTGCTGCTCCAGATCTACGACTCGTTCCGCAAGGAGAACGGACTCGATACGGAGACGAAGGGTGCCGAGCACACTACCGAGGACGGCACCTCACCCGAACTCTGACTCCGCGATCCGGGAGGACCACAGCCGTGGCCATCATCGAAGAACTCCGCACGCCCCTCTACTTCGCCGCCGGTACCGCCGACCTCGCCGTGCGGCAGGCGAAGAAGGTCCCCGGCCTCATCGAGCAGATCGCCGCCGAGGCACCCGCCCGCATCGACGCGGTGCGCCACACCGACCCGAAGGTCGTGCAGGAGAAGGTGAGCACCCAGGCCAAGGAGGCCCAGGCCACCGTGCAGGCGAAGGTCACCGAGGTGATCGGCTCGCTGGACACCGACCTGAAGAAGCTCGGCGAGAGCGCCCAGCAGCTCGCGCTGCGCAGCGTCGGCGTGGCGGCCGAGTACGCGGTCCGCGCGCGGGAGACGTACGAGAAGGTCGCCGAGCACGGCGAGCAGGCGGTGAAGCAGTGGCGCGGCGAGGCGGCCGAGGAGATCAACGAGATCGCCATCGCCGTCGAGCCGGACCCGGAGCCGAGGACCGAGGCCCCCGCCCCGGCCGAGGCGCCCGCCGCCGCCAAGCCGGCCCCCGCGAAGAAGGCGCCCACGCCGCGCAAGCCGGCGGCGAAGAAGACCACCGCGCCCGACGCGTGACCCCACCGGCCGCCCGGGCCCGCCGCCCGGGGCCGCCCTGACGTACCGGCCACCCCGTGTCGCCCGGCTGCCGCCGGGCACGTTCGGGGTGGCCGGGGCGTTGTACCGGTACCTTGGCCGCGAGGCGCTCCACCCACTGACTAGGCGGTGCTCAGTATGTTGCTCGCAGGATTCAGCACGTTCCTCTTTCTGCTCAACCTCGCGATGCTCCTGATCGCCGTGGTCGCCCTGTTCATCGCGGTGACGGCACGCGAGGACGCCTACCGGGCCGCCGACAAGCAGACCAAGATGTTCTGGCTGGTCATCCTGGGCGTCACGGTCGCGGTGAACCTGCTGGTGCCGATGCTGTTCCTCCAGATCGCCGGCCTGGTCGCGTCGATCGTGTTCATGGTCGACGTACGGCCGGCCCTCCAGCAGGTGTCCGGTGGCGGGCGCGGCGGCCGGCGCGGCGGCGGTTCCAGCAGCGACGGTCCGTACGGCCCGTACAACGGCGGCCGCTAGCCCGGCGGGACCACCCACCTGGGGGCGCGGGCACGGGCGGCCTCAGCGGTTGCCGGGCGCTCGGCGGCCGGCCGCCCGGCCCTGGCGGGACCTGCGGGCGGCGGGCCCCTCGCCGGACGTCCGCTCGCGGGCGAGCAGCAGCACCGCCACGTCGTCCGTCAGCTCCCCGCCGTTCAGCTCCCGCACCTCCGCCACGGCGGCCTCCAGCAACTCCTCGCCGCCGAGGCCCTGCGCGAGCTGGCGGTTGATCATCTCGACCATGCCGTCCTGGCCCAGCCGGGGCGAGCCCGGGCCGGCCGAGCGGCCCTCGATCAGCCCGTCCGTGTACATCATCAGGCTCCACGCGCCGCCCAGCTCCACCTGGCGGCGCGGCCAGCGGGCGCGCGGCAACACCCCCAGGGCGAGGCCGCCGTCCTCGTACGGCAGGAGCTGGGCCGCCCGGCCGTGCCGTGCGATCAGCGGCGAGGGGTGGCCCGCCAGGCACAGCCCGGCGCGGCGCCCGTCCGGCGCGATGTCGACCGTGCAGAGGGTCGCGAAGATCTCCTCGTTGTCCCGCTCGTGCTCCAGCACCTGCTGGAGCGTCGAGAGGAGCTCGTCACCGCACAGGCCCGCCAGCGTCAGCGCCCGCCAGGCGATGCGCAGCTCGACCCCGAGCGCCGCCTCGTCCGGCCCGTGCCCGCACACGTCGCCGATCATGGCGTGCACGGTCCCGTCCGGCGTCCGGACGGTGTCGTAGAAGTCGCCGCCCAGCAGCGCGCGCGAGCGGCCCGGCCGGTAGCGGGCGGCGAAGCGCAGGTCGGAGCCCTGGAGGAGGGGCGTGGGCAGCAGGCCCCGCTCCAGGCGGGCGTTCTCCTGGGCGCGCAGCCGTGACTCGGCCAGCTTGACCTGTACCGAGTCGGCCCGCTTGCGTTCCACCGCGTACCGGATGGCCCGGCTGAGCAGCGGCCCGTCCAGTTCCTCGCGGCACAGGTGGTCCTGCGCACCGGCCCGTACCGCCGCGTTCGCCAGCTCGGTGTCGCCCGACGGGGTCAGGGCCAGCACGGCGTGGCGGGGGGCGAGGCGCAGCACGTGGTGCAGCGGCGCCAGCCGGTCGTCGTCCGGGCGGGCGGCGGACAGCGCGAGGTCGACGAGCACGCAGTGCACGTCGTCGGTGAGCAGCCGTTCGGCCTCGGTGAGGTTGCGGGCGGTACGGATGCGGACCCGGCAGCCGGACGCGTCGGTCAGCTCCGGAACGGTGAACGTGCCCGTCGGATCGTCCTCGATCACCAGCAGGGTGAGGTCCGTGACGGCGGCTGTGGTCTCGGGGACCACGGCCTGGCCGGGACTGCTCACCCTCTGTCGCGGTACGGGTACGGGCATCGGTTCGGTTTCCTTCCCTCCCCCCGAGGGCGGTGGCCCGTCGGACGACGCACCACCAGACGGGGACCATAGCGGTCCCCGGCGGCCGAACGGAATGGTGATCGGCGAAGAGCCGGCGGCATATGCCGCACGGCGGGAGGTAGTTGGGCACCGGGCCATGACGAACGTCACGCGCTGTGTGTTGGCCCGGTCACATCCCGGACGTATCCGGCAGGGGCGCGTACGGAGCGCGGTGCACGAGAGGGCCGGGGAGGGGCTCGCGGGCGGTAGGGCGGGGCGCGCGGGCGGGGAGGGGGCGCGGGCATGGAGGCGGGACGCGCCTCACCTGTCCGGGCGTACGACCCCCAGGATCGCCATCGAGCCGGCGCCTGCGACCGTCACGTTCCGTCCCGGGCGGGGCGCGTGGATGATCGCGCCGTCGCCGATGTACATGCCGACGTGGCTGGCGTCGGCGTGGTAGATGATCAGGTCGCCGGGCCGCATGTCCTTGATGTCGATCCGGGGCAGCAGCCGCCACTGCTCCTGCGAGGTGCGCGGGATGCCCTTGCCCGCCGCCGCCCACGCCTGGGACGTCAGCCCCGAGCAGTCGTACGAGCCGGGGCCCTCCGCCCCCCACACGTACGGCTTGCCGAGCTGCGCGGACGCGAAGGCGATCGCCTTCCTGCCCTGCGGGCTGGCGCTGCCGCCGATCCCCTTCAGTACACCGGAGCCGAGCCACGCGGTCTGGGCCCGCGCCTGTTCGTCCCGCTCCAGCCGCTCCAGCCGGGCGCGCTCCTCGGCCTGGAGCCGGGACTCCAGCGCCTTCGCCGCGGCGATCTTGGTCTCGATCCGCTTCTTCGTCCTGGCCTGCTGGAGCCGGTTGGCCTCCAGCTCGGTCCAGTGCGCGCTGGCGTCCTTGGTGTACGCCTCCAACTCCGCCTGGCGCTGCTTCAGTTCGGCCAGGAGGTCCTTGGTGGCCTTCTGGCCCTGCTGGAGCCGGCCGACGCCGTTCAGGAAGAGCTGGGGGTCGTCGGTGAGGACGAACCGCGCCTCGTCCGGTAGGCCGCCGTTGCGGTACTGGGCGCGGGCGGCGGCCCCGGCCCGGTTCCTCAGGTCCTCGATGCGGGCCCGGCCGTCCACGATCGCCTGTGCCAGCCGCACGATCTCGGCCGACTGCTTCTTCGCCCGCTCGTCGGCGAGGTTGTACGCGTCGGTGGCGGAGGCGGCCTGCCGGTAGAGGGCGTCGATCTCCCGGCGTACCTCGTCGAGGCTCTTGCCGGAGGCGGTGGGGGACGGGGTGCCCGGCAGCGCGGGGGCGCCGGGCGAGGAGGGCGGCACGGTGGGCGGAGCGGGCGCCGCGTACGCGGCCTGTACCGGTGACGCCAGCACGGTCAGAGCGCAGGCCACGACGATCGCGGCGGAGGCACAGCGGCGTCGGTTCACGGACTCCCCCATCTCCCCATCTGATTTACCGTCAGTAACTTTGGGTGCCGTCCGAGATGGTGCCACGGCGGTGGCGAAAACGACAGGGCCGTACCCACCGAAGGGGACGGAAGATCGTCCCGGTCCGTTCCGCCGGGCCCCGCGGAGGGGCCGTGCAGGGCCGCGTCGGGCGTCGCCGGGCGCCCCTCCGGTCAGTACGAGCCCGGCGCGAGCGCCGGCCACCGCACCGTCAGCTCGCCCTGCCGCCACCGGCGCCGGCCGTCCACCAGCGGCCAGTCGGCCGCCAGGTCCCGTGCCGTGCGGATCCACCGCTGCCGGGCGCCCAGCGACGCGTACGGGGCCGCCGCCGCCCACGCCCGGTCGAAGTCCCGCAGGAAGGCGTGCACCGGCTCGCCCGGCACGTTCCGGTGGATCAGCGCCTTCGGCAGCCGCTCCGCCAGGTCCGAGGGCCGCTCCAGCGAACCGAGCCGCGTCGCGAACGTCACCGTCCGCGGCCCCTCCGGCCCCAGCGCCACCCACACGTGCCGCCGCCCGATCTCGTCGCAGGTCCCCTCCACCAGCAGCCCGCCCGGCGCCAGCCGCGCGCACAGCCGCGCCCACACCTCCGCCACCTCGTCCTCGTCGTACTGGCGCAGCACGTTCGCCGCCCGGATCAGCGCCGGGGCGCCGTCCACCGGGACCTCGAAGCCGCCGTGCACGAAGGTCAGCCCGTCGCGCTCGTACGGCCGGGCCGCCGCCACCCGGGCGGGCTCGATCTCGACGCCGACGACCCGGGCGCGCGGGTCGGCGTCGGCGCGCAGCCGGTCGAGCAGCTCGACGGCGGTCCAGGGAGCGGCCCCGTACCCCAGGTCCACCGCCGTGGGCGGGCCCTCGCAGCGACGCAGCGCGGCGCCGTGGACGGCGGCGATCCAGCGGTCCATGCGGCGCAGGCGGTTGGGGTTGGTGGTCCCGCGGGTCGGGGTGCCGACGGGGCGGGTGGTGCGCGGGGCCATGGGCACGAGGGTAAGCGGTGGGCGGGCGCCTCCCCGTACCCCGTGCACCCGCCGACCGGACGCGTAATGAATTGGCAAAGCGGAAATGCGGGGGCCCGGGTCCGCTGTTGACGCTGACGGGAGGGCCGTACGCACCGGCGCGCGCGTGTCCTCCGCTTGCCGTGCCCGCACAGCGGAAGGACTGCCGACGTGAGCCAGTACGTGTCCCGGTTCGCCGGCGCCCTGGCGGGGCCGCACCGGACCGCCGGTCCGCACCGGCTCCGGCTGCCCGGGCGGGCGCGCGTGCCGCGCCGGGTCGCCATGCTCAGCGTCCACACCTCCCCATTGCACCAGCCCGGCACGGGCGACGCCGGCGGCATGAACGTCTACATCGTGGAGCTGGCCAAGCGCCTGGCCGCGATCAACATCGAGGTCGAGATATTCACCCGGGCCACCGCCGGGGGCCTCCCCGCCGCCGTGGAACTGGCCCCCGGCGTGCTCGTGCGGCACGTCGACGCCGGCCCGTACGAAGGGCTCGCCAAGGAGGAGCTGCCCGCCCAGCTCTGTGCCTTCACGCATGGCGTGATGCGCGCCTGGGCGGGGCACCGGCCCGGCCACTACGACCTGGTCCACTCCCACTACTGGCTCTCCGGCCACGTCGGCTGGCTCGCCGCCGAGCGGTGGGGCGTCCCGCTGGTGCACGCCATGCACACCATGGCCAAGGTCAAGAACGCCTCGCTCGCGGAGGGCGACGCCCCCGAGCCGCCGGCCCGGGTCATCGGCGAGACGCAGATCGTGCGGGCTGCCGACCGGCTGATCGCCAACACCGCGGGGGAGGCGGACGAGCTCGTCCGCTTCTACGAGGCCGAGCCCGCCAAGGTCGCCGTCGTCCACCCGGGCGTCAATCTCGACCGGTTCCGCCCCGCCGACGGGCGGGCCGCCGCCCGCGCCCGCCTCGGACTGCCGGCCGACGCGTTCATCCCCGTCTTCGCCGGGCGCATCCAGCCCCTGAAGGCCCCCGACATCCTGCTGCGGGCCGCCGCCCTGCTGCTCGACCAGGACCCGTCCCTGCGGTCCCGGATGCTCGTCCCCGTCGTCGGCGGGCCCAGCGGCAGCGGCCTCGCCAAGCCCGAGGGCCTCCAGAAGCTCGCCGCGCGGCTCGGCATCGCCGACGTCGTGCGCTTCCACCCGCCGGTGGACCAGGAGCGGCTCGCCGACTGGTTCCGGGCCGCGTCCGTCCTCGTCATGCCCTCGTACAGCGAGTCCTTCGGGCTCGTCGCCATCGAGGCCCAGGCGGCCGGCACCCCGGTCGTCGCCGCCTCGGTGGGCGGACTGCCGGTGGCCGTCCGGGACGGCTCGACCGGCTTCCTCGTACGGGGCCACGACCCGGCGGACTACGCGGCCGCGCTGCGCCGCTTCGTCGTCGACCCGGGGCTGGCCGACCGCCTGGGCGGGGCGGCCGCGCGGCACGCCGGGTCCTTCGGCTGGGACGCGGCGGCGGCCGGGACGGCCGACGTGTACACCGCCGCCATGCACGAACACCGCCGTGGCGTACGCTCGCGTCATGGCTGACGCCCGGAAGATCATCGAGTCCGCGCTGACCGACGCCGAGCTGACCTGGGAGTCCCCGGAGCCCGGTTCGTACGTCGTCACCCTTCCCGGCACGCGCAAGCTGTCGACCACGCTGTCGCTGCGCCTGGGCAGGCACTCGCTGTCGCTGAACGCGTTCGTGATCCGGCACCCCGACGAGAACGAGGCGGCCGTCCACCGCTGGCTGCTGGAGCGGAACCTGCGGCTGTACGGGGTGGCGTACGCGGTCGACGGCCTCGGCGACGTCTACCTGACCGGCCGGCTCCCGCTGTCCGTGGTGACGCCGGAGGAGCTGGACCGGGTGCTCGGCTCGGTCCTGGAAGCGGCGGACGGGGCGTTCAACACCCTGCTGGAGCTCGGGTTCGCGACGGCGATCCGCAAGGAGTACGCCTGGCGGGTGGCGCGCGGCGAGTCCACGCGCAACCTGGACGCCTTCGCCCACCTGACCCGCCCGGAGAAGTGACCGCCGCCCCCCGGCGAGCGGCGTTCCGACCGGGGGCGTACGACACCCCCGTGTCCGTACGCCCCCGGAACCCTCAGGCGGCGGTCCTCTCCGGCTCCGGGGCGGCCGGCGCGGGCTCCGCTCCCGCCGGCTCCTCCGGCAGCGCCCGCATCAGCAGCCAGTAGCCCAGCCCGGCCACCGTTCCCAGCACCGCGCACGCGCCCCACAGCCACTCCGCGCCGAAGCGGTCGATCGTCCACCCCGACGCCAGCGGCGCGATCAGCGCGGCGACCGACCACGACATCGTGTACACACCCTGGTAGCGGCCGCGCCCGTGGACCGGGGACAGGGCCACCACCAGTCCCGTCTGCGTGGGGGCGTTGACGATCTCGGCGAGCGTCCAGACGCAGACCGTCAGCGCGTACCCGGCGACCGACCCGGCGAACGCCGTGAGGCCGAAGCCGTACCCGGCCAGCACCGACGAGACGATCAGCAGCCGGCGCGGGTCGCGGTGCTCGATGTACCGGGTGACCGGTATCTGGAGCGCCACGATGAGGACACCGTTCACCGACATCGCCAGCCCGAAGTCCGCCGCGCTGAACCCGTCCGTCCCCATGGCGACCGGCAGGCCCACGTACCCCTGCTGGAAGATCAGGGAGATCAGGAAGGACAGCCCCACCATTCCCATGAACCGCCCGTCGCGCAGCACCGTCCCCATGCCCACCTCCGGTGCCGCGGCCTTCCCGGCAGCGGACGGCGCCCGGACGGGGCGGGACTCGGGGATCCGCGCGAACACGAGCACCGCGCACACCAGCGTCAGCGCGGCCTCGCCCAGGAAACCGGCCAGGTAGCTGTACTCCGCGATGAACCCGGCGCCCGCCGAGGAGACCGCGAAACCCAGGTTGATCGCCCAGTAGTTCAGCGAGAACGCCCGCACCCGGTCCTCGGGCCGGACGATGTCCGCCATCATCGCCTGCACCGCCGGCCGTGAGGCGTTCGAGGCGGCACCGACGACGAGGGCGACCGCGGCGATCGCCACCGGGTGCTGCATGAACCCGAGGACGGCGACGGACACGGCCGTCGACACCTGGGCGACCAGCATCGTGGGCCGCCGGCCGAGCCGGTCGGTCATCACCCCCGCCCCGATCGACGACACCACGCCGCCGAGCCCGTGCAGGGCGGCGACGAGCCCCGCGTACGAGGCCGAGTAGCCCCGGTCCAGCGTCAGGTACAGCGCCATGAAGGTGGCGACGAAGGCACCGAGCCGGTTGATCAGCGTGCTCGCCCAGAGCCACCAGAACGCACGCGGCAACCCCGAGACGCTCTCCCTGGCCGCCCGTTTGAGCGTGGTGATCGACATGCGTTTCCCCCCGTAAGTGCCCGACCCGGTGACCGCAAATTACGGTGCGCCGGGGCAGGGGGGCCACTCGATTGACGGGAGCCGTCAACCGTCCCGGCGTCCATTAATCTCGTACGCATGGCCGACGCACCGTACAAGCTGATCCTCCTCCGCCACGGCGAGAGCGAATGGAACGCGAAGAACCTGTTCACCGGCTGGGTGGACGTCAACCTCACCGAGAAGGGCGAGAAAGAGGCCGTCCGCGGCGGTGAGCTGCTCAAGGACGCCGGTCTGCTCCCCGACGTACTGCACACCTCCCTCCAGAAGCGCGCCATCCGCACCGCGCAGCTCGCGCTGGAGGCCGCGGACCGCCACTGGATCCCGGTCCACCGCTCCTGGCGCCTGAACGAGCGGCACTACGGCGCGCTCCAGGGCAAGGACAAGGCGCAGACGCTCGCCGAGTTCGGCGAGGAGCAGTTCATGCTGTGGCGCCGCTCCTACGACACCCCGCCGCCGGTCCTCGCCGACGACAACGAGTTCTCCCAGGCCGGCGACGCCCGGTACGCGACGATCCCGCCGGAGCTGCGTCCGCGCACCGAGTGCCTCAAGGACGTCGTCGTCCGCATGCTGCCGTACTGGTACGACGGCATCGTCCCGGACCTGCTGGCCGGCCGCACGGTCCTCGTCGCCGCGCACGGCAACAGCCTGCGCGCCCTGGTCAAGCACCTGGACGGCATCTCCGACGCCGACATCGCGGGCCTGAACATCCCCACGGGCATCCCGCTGGTCTACGAGCTGGACGCCGACTTCAAGCCGCTCGTCAAGGGCGGCACCTACCTCGACCCCGAGGCGGCCAAGGCGGCCATCGAGGCGGTCAAGAACCAGGGCAAGAAGTAACGCCGATCGACGCCAGGCCCCCCACCCGCGGTTTCGCCGTCACGTGGGGGGCTCCGTCGTTCCCGCGCCGGGTCAGGTCCCGGCGCATCCCGCCCGGTGGCCGCCGCGGCCGGTCCGAGTGGCCCGGCCGCGACTGCCCCGTCGGCTCAGGCCAGCGTGGCGGGCCCGGCGGCGATGCGGAACTGTTCCAGCAGCGCCTCGGGGAGGACCGCGCCGGTCACCCGCAGCGTGGCGTCCTCGACGAGCTTGCGGTGCTCGTGCTCGAACAGCGGCATCCCGACGCTCCCCGAGTACTGCGGGGCGATCGAGCTCGAATACACGGAGGCGGGCGACAGCTTGTTCGCCGACGACCACGACTTCGAATGCGCGAGGAGGAGTTCGAGGAACTTCTCGATGCCGAACGCCACGATGATCTCGTTGGCCCGTTCGAGCGTGGCGAAGAGGGAGTTCGAGTAGTACGAGGAGCGGGTGGCCTGGTAGCAGAGCAGGGTGGACGGCGGCGTCACGTTGACCTTGGCGTCGGGCACCCAGATCTCTTCCACGGCGCCGGAATTCATCATCATTTCCGCCGTGACCTGCTGCGACTGGTCGTAATCGACCGACCCGAGGATGACCGCCGTCCGAACCCTGCCCTTGCAGGGTTCGGTGAGCGCCCGGAAGCTCTCCCACACCAGGCGGCCACGGGCCTCCAGGTATTTGATCAGCGCGATCGACTCCTCGCGCCAGTCCTCGTCCGGCGGAACGAACCGGCGGGCCCGGGCGTGGGAGAGCAGCCGGTCGTGGTCCCGGGTGCGGAGCGTGTCGTGCGTCGGGTCGATGTGGTCGGTCCCGGTGGGCGTGTTGTGCAGGACGATGCGCATCTTGTTGCGCGGTCCCATGAAATCGCTGTGCCTGACCTGGAAACCGCGTTCACGCAGTCCGGTGACGCAGTGGTCGCAGAAACAGGAGACCGAGATCTCGTTGCTGTCCAGGATGTTGGACCCGGCGTTCGGCAGGAGGTTCACGGCGTCCAGGACGATTCCGTCGACGCCCCGGTCGAGCACCTCCGACACCATTTGCGCGACCACTTGCTGGGCGACCCTGTTGGTGATGCAGATCTGGTCGCCGGGGGTGTCGTACTGGTCCTTGATGAAGAGGTATTCCGAGCCCGTGAAACCGAAGTGCAGCAGGACGCGCCCCCAGATCACCCCGTTCGGGCCGACCGCCTCGCGCGCCTCGGCGATCCACTGCGCCAGCGGGTCGCTCACCCCGAGGGACGCCTGTGGGGGCTGCACCACGGACTCGAACGCCGGCCCCGAGCGCACGATGGCCGGCAGGCAGATCTCGGTCGGGGACCGGCGCACGTACTGGCGGTACCGCTCGACCCAGTAACTCACGCTGGAGTCCTGGAGCATGACCGTCGACGGGATGTCGAGGATCAGCCGGTCCTCGGCCCCCTCGCCACCCTGTCCGAGGCCGTCGGCCGCTGCCTTTCCATCCTTCTGGTTGCTGATGTCCGGCTCCTCACGCTCGTCTCGTTCACCTGGCGGGTACGCGGTAGAGGTGGTCCACGAACTGCTGGACGCTGTCCTCGCGGGTGTGCCCCTCGATGAACCGCGCGAGCAGGGCGCGGACCTGGAAGGGGGCGTCGACCTGGTCCCGGGCGACCCGGACCACCGGGGGCGTCCGGTCCTCGTGGTGCAGGGCCCGCGCGTCCAGGAGGGACCAGAAGGTGACCGCGAGGGCGAAGACGTCGGTCGCGTAGGAAACCCGGCCGATGTCCCTGCGGGCGTAATCGGGGAGGAAAGCGAGCCGCCCGCCCTGGAGCAGACTCCTGGAGGGAAGGGAGATGAGATTCGCCTCCACCACTTTCACCAGACCGAAGTCGGCGAGCAGATAACTGTCCGAAGCCTTGCTGTACATCACGTTCCACGGTGCGATGTCGCTGTGGACGATCCCCTCGGCATGGGCGATCGCCACCGCGTCGCACATCTGGAGGAGGACCTTTTTCGCGGCTCCCACGGAAAGGCGCCCCATCATGTGCGAAAGGTCCGCACTGTTGGCGTCGCCCGAATCCACCCAGTCCATGACCAGGTAGAGCGTGTCGTCCAGGCGGCCGAGATCGCGCACCGGTACGACGTTCGGCGATTTGCGGCTCAGCCGGGCGGCCACGATGGCCTCCGTGGCGAAGGACGCCTGCGCCTTTTCCAGGGCGTGGGAACTCAGATCGCTGCGAATGGTCTTGACCGCGACCTGTTCGTCGAAAAGGCGGTCGTGCGCTCGCCAGAGATCGCCGCACCCGCCCGAGTGGAGGGGCCGGCGGTCGGTAATGGTGTAGCGGAACAGCTCCGACAAGGCGTGATCACCGGCCACCCCTCCACCCCCCACAGGCTCGGTAGTACGTTCAGATTACTCAAGAGCCTTGTGTATTTCTATGAAACGCGAAGATCGAGATGATTCGAAGTCGTGTTCGTCGTACGGGAGTCGCGGGGCGCGTTTTCCACGGCCAACCCGCCGCGCACCCGCCGCGCACCCCCGCCGCCCATGCCGCGGGCCCCGCCCAGGACATGGACGGGGCCCTTCCCTCGGCCGCCCGGCGCGTCAGCCGCAGCAGCCGCCGCACTGGCACGGCGCGCCCGACTGGCAGCCGCAGCCGCAGCCCGAGCCACAGCCGCACGCCCCCAGCACGGGCAGGCGGAGCACATCGACGGGCACTTCCCGCTCGGGGTCGGTCATGGGCGTTTCTGCCATGGGTCCCTCCTCGAAGGCGCACCTTCCGAGGCGTACGTCGCCTCCCCCCTTGCATGCCCGCCCGGCAGGGCGCACCAACGGCGCACGGAGGTGCGACCCCCGCCGCCGCGCTACGCCCCTTCCACCGGCGCCTCCGCCTGCTGGAGCTCGTCCGCGTGCTCACCCGTGACCAGGTACACGACCCGCTTGGCGACCGACACCGCGTGGTCGGCGAACCGCTCGTAGTAGCGGCCCAGCAGCGTCACGTCCACGGCCGTCTCGATGCCGTGCTTCCACCGGTCGTCCATCAGGTGCTGGAACAGCGTCCGGTGCAGCCGGTCCATCTCGTCGTCGTCGTGCTCGAGCTGGAGCGCCAGGTCGACGTCCTTGGTGATGATGACCTCCGCCGCCTTCGCCATCAGGCGCTGCGCGAGCTGCCCCATCTCCAGGATCGTGGCGTGCAGGTCACGCGGCACCGCCGCGTCCGGGAAGCGCAGCCGCGCCAGCTTCGCGACGTGCTGGGCCAGGTCGCCGGAGCGCTCCAGGTCCGCGCTCATCCGCAGCGAGGTCACCACGATCCGCAGGTCCGTCGCGACCGGCTGCTGGCGCGCCAGCAGGGCTATCGCCCGCGCCTCCAGTTCGTGCTGAAGGTCGTCGACCTTCTGGTCGGCCGCGATCACGGCCTCCGCCAGCTTCAGATCCGCGTCGAGCATCGCCGTCGTGGCGCGCCCGACCGCCGACCCGACCAGCCGGGCCATCTCGACCAGACTCTCGCCGATCGAGTCCAGTTCCTCGTGGTACGCGTCCCGCATGGATGTCCCTCTCTCAGTGCGACCTACAGGGGTCCGGGTGGGGCTCGGGCCCCCACGTTCCCACGGTCGAAGTCCAAAAAGTCCGGGGCCTCCCTCCCAAGTGAACCGTCACCGTCCCCTCGGTGAACTCTGGGCGACGACTGTTCGAGCACGGCCCCGGATGGCTGGGAGAGTGTCCGCGGCCCCGCATAACCTGGACACATGGACGTGAACGCGGCGGTCGCCGCATTGGCCGCGATCGCCGGAGCCTGCACCGGCGTGATCGCCATGCTGGCGTTCCGCTGGAGCGAGCGCGACCAGGCGAGACCCACCAGGACCTCCCTGCACACCGACGCGGTCCTGCCGCCCGGTGTGGACACCGTCCTGTCCGTACTGCGGTCCTCGGCGGTCGTCCTCGACGAGAGCGACTCCGTCGTCAAGGCCAGCTCGGCGGCGTACGCCCTCGGGCTCGTCCGCGGCGGCAAGCTCGCCGTCGAGCCGATGCTCCACATGGCCCGCGACACCCGCCGCGACGGCGAGATACGCCAGGTCGAGCTGGACCTCCCCCGGCGCGGCACCGGCCGCGGTGAGGCCCTGGCGGTGTCCGCCCGCGTCGCCCCCCTCGGCTCCCGCCTCGTCCTCCTCCTGGTCGAGGACCTCACCGAGGCCCGCCGCATAGAGGCCGTGCGCCGCGACTTCGTCGCCAACGTCAGCCACGAGCTCAAGACCCCCGTCGGGGCCCTCTCCCTGCTCTCCGAGGCCGTCATGGACGCCTCGGACGACCCCGAGGCCGTGATGCGCTTCGCCGGCCGCATGCAGATCGAGGCCACCCGGCTCACCAACCTCGTCCAGGAGCTCATAGACCTCTCCCGGGTACAGAACGACGACCCCCTGGAGGACGCCGAGCCCGTCCCGGTCGCCGAACTGGTCGCCGAGGCCGTCGACCGCTCCCGGCACGCCGCCTCCACCAAGCAGATCACCATGGCCGCCGGCGGCACCGCCGACCTGTCCGTCTGGGGACACCGCGGCCAGCTCGCCGCCGCCCTCGGCAACCTCGTCGAGAACGCCGTGAACTACTCCCCGGCCCATACCCGCGTCGGCATCGCCGCCCGCCGCGTCACCGCCCCCGGCGGCGACCAGATAGAGATCGCCGTCACCGACCAGGGCATCGGCATCCCCGACAAGGACAAGGAGCGCATCTTCGAGCGCTTCTACCGCGTCGACCCCGCCCGCTCCCGCGCCACCGGCGGTACAGGACTGGGCCTCGCCATCGTCAAGCACGTGGCCGCCTCGCACGGCGGGGAGGTCACGGTGTGGAGCACCGAGGGTCAGGGCTCCACGTTCACCCTCCGGCTCCCCGAGTCCGGCGCCGTACGGGACCGCACCACGCGGTCCGACCCCGACCACACCACCACCGAACCGCTCACCGCCCCGGAGGTCCTTCCGTGACCCGAGTGCTCGTCGTCGAGGATGAGGAATCCTTCAGCGACGCCCTGTCCTACATGCTCCGCAAGGAAGGCTTCGAGGTCGCCGTCGCGTCCACCGGGCCCGAGGGGCTGGACGAGTTCGAGCGCAACGGCGCCGACCTCGTCCTGCTGGACCTCATGCTCCCCGGTCTGCCCGGCACCGAGGTCTGCCGCCAGCTTCGCGGCCGGTCGAACGTCCCCGTGATCATGGTGACCGCCAAGGACAGCGAGATCGACAAGGTCGTCGGACTGGAGATAGGAGCGGACGACTACGTCACGAAGCCCTTCTCGTCCCGCGAGCTGGTCGCCCGTATCCGCGCGGTGCTGCGCCGCCGCGGCGAGCCGGAGGAGGTCACCCCGGCGGCGCTGGAGGCCGGGCCGGTCCGGATGGACGTCGACCGCCATGTGGTGACGGTGGCGGGCGGCAAGGTCGACCTCCCGCTGAAGGAGTTCGACCTGCTGGAGATGCTGCTGCGCAACGCGGGCCGGGTGCTGACCCGGATGCAGCTCATCGACCGGGTGTGGGGCGCGGACTACGTCGGCGACACCAAGACGCTCGACGTCCACGTCAAGCGCCTCCGCGCCAAGATCGAGCCCGACCCGGGCGCCCCGCGCTACCTGGTCACCGTCCGGGGCCTGGGCTACAAGTTCGAGCCGTAGGCCTGTCTTCCGGATCGTGCCGGGCACCACGGCTCCCGCCGGGCCCGGCCGGCCGTGCGGACGACGACGAGGGGCGCCCCACCACCGGTGGGGCGCCCCTCGCCGTACGACGTGTGCGTCAGTGGCCCGCGTGCGAGGCCGAGGCGGAGTCCGACGGGGCCGCGCCCTCGCCCTCGGCCACGCCCTCGCCGCCGTCCGCCGGGGCGACCGGGGTGTTCGACGCGGTGGGCGAGCCGGTGGGGCTGCCGGTCGGAGCGCCCGACGGCGGAGCCGGCGGGAGGGACTCGGCGGGCTTCTGCTCGGCGGGCTTCTGCGGCACCTCGGCGGGGCCGAAGCCGGCGAAGTAGCTGGTCGCCGGGACGACGTACGCCTTCAGCCGGACATCGCCGGTCTCGCTGAGCTTGAAGACGACCTCCTGCGCGTTGCCGTCCTTCGCGGCCTCGCGGCCCTTCTCGATCACGGCCGAGGCGTTGCCCTTGCCGCCCAGGAGGACGGAGCCGCCCGCGGGGACGGTGATCGGACCGGAGCCGCTCGCGGCGGTGAGCTTGACCGGGCTGTTCGAACCGGGCAGCTCGACGGCCTCCAGCGTCTCCGCCTTGGAGCCGTTGTTGAAGAGCATCGCCGAGACGACGGCGGGGCCCTCCGCGTCCAGCTTGGGCTGGGTGATCACCACGGCGTTCTGGATCTTGACGGTGCCGACCGAGACGGCGGCGTTGTCCGGCCTGACGCCGAGGGTCTGCGCGTTGTTGCCCGCACCGCAGGCGGAGAGCGAGGCGATCGAGAACACGATGGCGGTGGCGGCGAGGGCGCCGCGTCGAAGGCTGCGGCTCACGGCGGCGGCAACTCCTAGGACGTACGGACGGAGGGACGGGGCACGGTCTGGTGGTACGGACCGCCGGCCGACCCCGGGACCGCCTGAGAAGGGGTCAGAGGATCAGTCGGCGCGCTCAGGTTACCGACCCTCCTCGCCCGTGCCGCACCCGACCCGCCCCTGGGCGGTGCCGGGGTCCGCCCGCACCCCGCGGCGGCCGGCCCGCGGCCGCCGCGCCCCGCCGGTCCCGGTGGTTCGCACGGCGTTCACAAAACCGCTCTTGATCAATTCCGGGACCGTCCCGCATTCCTTCCGAAAAGCGCTGCTCGGTCAAGCTCCGCGGTCATCGTGCGATCACCACGCGTCAATTTCGACAAACGCGCGGGACGTCCGTCCGTACGGGTGAGCGGCGGCCGAACGGAGTACGGGAAGTTCACCTCCGGTAACCCGGCAAACCGGGACGATCCGCCCCTTCGGACCACCCTCCGAGGGGTGTGACGAGCTCGTTTCAGGGGCCCCGCGCAGCCGCTCCGACCTGCGAATACCCCCTTCCGGAAGCCCTCCGCAGCACGTTCGTGTTGCTGTTGTCAAGCCCCGAGATATGCCCTGACCTGCGAAAACGCCATTCAGAAGAAGCCGTATCCGTGTTACCCTGGATAGCCACGGAAGGGGTACCTGTCACATGACGTTCAAGGTTGGCGACACCGTGGTCTATCCCCATCACGGGGCCGCGCTGATCGAGGCCATCGAAACTCGCCAGATCAAAGGCGTGGACAAGACCTACTTGGTGCTCAAGGTCGCCCAGGGCGACTTGACGGTTCGTGTGCCAGCGGACAACGCGGAGTTCGTCGGCGTGCGCGATGTGGTCGGTCAGGACGGACTGGACCGGGTCTTCGAGGTGCTTCGCGCGCCGTACGCCGAAGAGCCGACGAACTGGTCCCGTCGCTACAAGGCAAATCTCGAGAAGCTCGCCTCCGGCGACGTCATCAAGGTCGCCGAAGTGGTGCGTGACCTGTGGCGCCGGGAGCGGGAGCGCGGTCTCTCCGCAGGAGAGAAGCGCATGCTCGCGAAGGCGCGCCAGATCCTGGTGAGCGAGCTCGCGCTCGCGGAGAACACCAACGAGGACAAGGCCGAGGCCCTGCTGGACGAGGTCCTCGCGTCCTGACACGGACGCGTCCCGCGCAGCCGGCAGGCCGGCGCGACGCGTAGCCGAAGCGAGACGCGTAGCTGAAGCGAAGCGATGCCGCGGTGCCCGATGACATGCTGTGTGACACACAGCTCGTCGCCGGGCGCTGCGGCATGTCCGGCTCCGCGTCTTCTTCGGTACCCGTGATTCCCACAGCCCGCAGGCCCGCACGGGCTCCTGCCGGGCGTAACGCGCGGCCCACCCGACCGGAGGTCACGGAAGGGACCGGTCGAGGCGTTGCGCCGCCCAGCAGAGGCCATACCCAGATCGGCCGAGTCAACAAACCTGCCGGAGTGCACCCGATGTCAGACGCGACACACCCCGCCCGCACCGCGGCGGTGATCCCCGCCGCCGGCCGCGGCGTACGGCTCGGCCCCGGCGCCCCCAAGGCGCTCCGCGCCCTCAACGGGACGCCCATGCTCATCCACGCCGTCCGCGCCATGGCCGCCTCCCGGGCGGTCTCCCTCGTCGTGGTGGTCGCCCCGCCCGACGGCGCGCCCGAGGTCAAGAACCTCCTCGACACACACGCGCTGCCCGAGCGGACCGACTACCTCGTCGTCCCCGGCGGCGAGACCCGCCAGGAGTCCGTGCGCCTCGGCCTGGACGCCCTGCCCGACGGCATCACCACCGTCCTCGTCCACGACGCCGCCCGCCCGCTCGTGCCCGTCGACACCGTCGACGCGGTCGTCGAGGCCGTCCACGACGGCGCCGTCGCCGTCGTTCCCGCCGTACCGCTCGCCGACACCGTCAAGCAGGTCGAGCCGCGCGAGAGGGGCGAGCCCGAGCCCGTCCTCTCCACACCCGACCGCGCCACCCTCCGCGCCGTCCAGACCCCGCAGGGCTTCGCCCGCGACACGCTCGTCCGCGCGCACCGCACCGTCACCGACGCCGTCACCGACGACGCCGGCATGGTCGAGCGGCTCGGCGAGCCCGTCGTGGTCGTCCCCGGCCACGAGGAGGCGTTCAAGGTGACCCGCCCGCTCGACCTCGTACTCGCCGAGGCGGTCCTCGCCCGGAGGAGGGCCAACGATGGCTTCTGACCCGCGCGTCCCCGGCCTGCCCAGCATCGGCATCGGCACCGACGTCCACGCCTTCGAGAAGGGCCGCGAGCTGTGGTGCGCCGGCCTCCTCTGGGACGCCTCCGAGAGCGACGGGTACGGACTCGCCGGCCACTCCGACGGCGACGTCGCCGCCCACGCCGCCTGCGACGCCCTGTTCTCCGCCGCCGGCATCGGCGACCTCGGCGCCCACTTCGGCACCTCGCGCCCCGAGTGGTCCGGCGCGTCCGGCGTCACCCTCCTCGCCGAGGCCGCCCGGATCGTCCGCGCCGAGGGCTTCGAGATCGGCAACATCGCCGTCCAGGTCATCGGCGTCCGCCCCAAGGTCGGCAAGCGCCGCGACGAGGCCCAGAAGGCCCTGGGCGCGGCGGCCGGCGCCCCCGTCTCGGTGTCCGGCACCACGACCGACGGCCTCGGCCTGACGGGCCGCGCCGAAGGCCTCGCCGCCATCGCCACCGCCCTCCTCGTGCGCAGCGCTTCCTAGGTCCCGCCCGGCCCGCGGCGCCCCGCACGCGCCAGGGGGCGCCACGCCGATCTTGCCGGGCCTCCGACCGGACCCGCTCCAGCACCTGCGGCACCGGGCACCGGCACCGGCCCACTACCCTGGAGTGGTGACTATTCGTCTGTACGACACCAGCGCCCGGCAGATCCGCGACTTCACCCCGCTCACGCCGGGCTGCGTCTCGATCTACCTGTGTGGCGCCACCGTGCAGGCGGCCCCGCACATCGGACACATCCGGTCGGGCCTGAACTTCGACATCATGCGCCGCTGGTTCACCTACCGCGGCTACGACGTCACGTTCGTCCGCAACGTCACCGACATCGACGACAAGATCATCGCCAAGTCCGCCGACCAGGACCGCCCCTGGTGGTCGATCGGGTACGAGAACGAGCGCGCGTTCAACGACGGTTACCGGGCCCTGGGCTGCCTCCCGCCCACCTACGAGCCCCGCGCCACCGGCCACGTCCCCGAGATGATCGAGATGATGCGCGGCCTCATCGAGCGCGGGCACGCGTATGTGGCGGACGGCAGCGTCTACTTCGACGTGCGCTCCTTCCCCGAGTACCTCTCCCTGTCCAACCAGGACATCGACGACCTGCGGCAGCCCAGCGAAGAGGGCATCACCGGCAAGCGCGACCCGCGCGACTTCGCCATGTGGAAGGCCACCAAGCCGGGCGAGCCCGACTGGGAGACCCCGTGGGGCCGTGGCCGCCCCGGCTGGCACCTGGAGTGCTCGGCCATGGCGCACAAGTACCTCGGCTCCGCCTTCGACATCCACGGCGGCGGCATCGACCTGATCTTCCCGCACCACGAGAACGAGATCGCCCAGGCCAAGGCCTACGGCGACGAGTTCGCCCGCTACTGGGTCCACAACGCCTGGGTGACCATCGCCGGCGAGAAGATGGCGAAGTCGCTGGGCAACTCGGTGCTGGTCTCCGAGATGGTCAAGCAGTGGCGCCCCATCGTGCTGCGCTACTACCTGGGCACCCCGCACTACCGGTCGATGATCGAGTACAGCGAGGAAGCCCTGCGCGAGGCCGAGTCGGCCTTCGCCCGCATCGAGGGGTTCATCCAGCGGGTCGTCGAGAAGGCGGGCTCCGTCGAACCCGCCGCCGAGGTGCCGCTCGCCTTCGCCGAGGCCATGGACGACGACCTGGGCGTCCCGCAGGCGCTCGCGATCATCCACACCACCGTCCGGCAGGGCAACAGCGCGCTGGCCGCCGACGACAAGGAAGCCGCCGTCGCCCGCCTCGCCGAGGTGCGCGCCATGCTCGGCGTCCTCGGCCTCGACCCGCTCGACCCGCACTGGGCGGGCGAGGCCGACCGCGGCGAGGACCTCCACGGCGTCGTCGACACCCTCGTACGCATGGTCCTCGACCAGCGCGAGGCGGCCAGGGCCCGCAAGGACTGGGCCACGGCCGACGCCATCCGGGACCAGCTCGGCCAGTCCGGGCTCGTCATCGAGGACGGCCCCGACGGGCCCAGGTGGACGCTGGGCGCGCGCTAGGCACCGCGCTGGCACACTTCATATACACGCACGTACGTACGCATCATCGACGAAGCAGGTAAGTCATGGCCGGGAACAGCCAGCGCAGGAACCGCCGCACGTCCAACAAGAAGGGCGCGACGGTCGGCAGCGGTGGCCAGCGGCGCCGGGGCCTGGAAGGCAAGGGCCCCACGCCGCCCGCCTCCGCCCGCAAGGGCCATGTGAAGAACCGCGTCGCCAACGCCAAGGCCAAGCAGGCGCACCGCCGCCAGGTCGCCCGGCGGGGCGGCAAGGGCCTCTCCGAGATGGTCGTCGGCCGCAACCCCGTCTTCGAGGCTTTGCGCGACGGCGTACCGGCGACGACGCTGTACGTCCAGCAGTTCATCGACAACGACGAGCGGGTGCGCGACGCGCTCAAGCTCGCGGCCGACCGCGGCGGCATCAACCTCATGGAGGCCCCCCGCCCCGAGCTCGACCGCATGACCAACGGCCTCAACCACCAGGGCCTCGTCCTCCAGGTGCCGCCCTACGAGTACGCGCACCCCGAGGACCTGGCCGCGGTCGCCTTCGACAACGGCGAGGACCCGCTGATCGTCGCCCTCGACGGCGTCACCGACCCGCGCAACCTCGGCGCCGTCGTCCGCTCCGTCTCCGCCTTCGGCGGCCACGGCGTGGTCGTCCCGGAGCGGCGCGCCGCCGGCATGACCGCCGGTGCCTGGAAGACCGCCGCCGGCACCGCCGCCCGCACCCCGGTCGCCCGCGCCACCAACCTCACCCGCGCCCTGGAGGCGTACCAGAAGGCCGGCATCACCGTCGTCGGCCTGGCCGCCGACGGCGACATGGAGGTCGGCGAGCTGGAGGCGCTCGGCGGCCCGGTCGTCATCGTCGTCGGTAGCGAGGGCAAGGGCCTGTCCCGCCTCGTCGGCGAGACCTGCGACCACCTCGTGCGCATCCCCATGCCGGGCGGCGCCGAGTCGCTCAACGCCGGTGTCGCGGCCGGCGTGGTGCTGTACGAGGCGTCGCGCCGCCGCGTCTGACGATCCGCGCCCGCCCGGCCGGCCGGGCGCCGGAGGAGCCGTACCGGGACCCGTCATGATCTTGACGGGTCTCGGACATTTCCCACCCGTCAAGGCAGTGTCCTAACCCCACGTCACTCGGTTAGATGAGTGTGGACACCAGAACGCCCCGGCCCGGTTTCGACGATCAGCCTGCGCTGAGCATGGTCAAGGTGGATTGCGATCCCGCGCAGGTCATCGTGAACCACGCCAGTTTCCGTGTGCAGCTCGCCCCGGTGAACAAGCCCCGGCTGGCCGACCCCGCCCGCGTGCCCGCCATGAGCGGCGCCGGCGGCATGGCCGCGCGCCGGCGCGCGCCCGTCGTGTGGAGCGGGAAGTCCTCGCCCGGCGACCCCGGCGCGACCGGGCTGCTCCAGGCCGTGCGGGAATCGACGGCCGTCGGCACGCTCGACGCCGGCGCCACCCAGGTCATCCCGCGCCTCGACGACACCATGCCGACCCCCGTCGTCGGTGCCCAGCGCGGCCCGGACGCCCCGCCGCTGCTGCCGCCCATGCGGCGCGCCGTCGGCGCCTACGACGAGCAGCCCGGTCCGTACGCCGACCCCTACACCGGCCCGTACGGCGGCGACACCCCCGACGGCCACGGCACCGACCACCCCGGCCACGAGGCCGGCCGCACCGGCGACCGCGCAGCCGACGGCTCGTACACCGGCCCCGCCCACCGGCACGCGTACTACCCCGGCCGGCGGATGAACCTCGGCGTCGTCCTGCTGCCGCTGCGCGTGTTCCTCGGCTTCATCTCCATCTACGCCGGCATGGGCAAGCTCTGCGACCCCGTCTACTTCGACGGCGGCGAGCGCGGCTCCATGGTCAAGTGGCTCACCTCCCTCCACCCCTGGGCGCTGGCCGAACCGCTGCGCGACTTCGCCCTCGCCCACCCCGTCGGCGCCGGCCTCACCGTCGCCTTCGCCCAGGTCGTCGTCGGCGTCCTCACCGTGCTCGGCCTCTGGCAGCGGGTCGCCGCCGTCTTCGGCGCGATGCTCTCCGCCGCGCTCATCCTGACCGTCAGCTGGAAGACCGTCCCCGTCTACGACGCGCCCGACATCATCTACCTCGCCGCCTGGTCGCCGCTGATCATCGCCGGCGCGCCCGTCTACTCCATCGACGGACGCCTCGCCGGCGAGGCCTGGCGCACCCTCGGCCCCCGCTCCGCCCTGAGGGACCTGCGGCGCCGGGTGCTGCGGCGCGGCGTGGTCGTCGCGGCCGTCGTGGTCGGCCTGACGCTGCTGGTCGGCTCGGTGCTCGGCGGCGCCGTCCGGTCCTCGGAGATGGTCACCGTGCCCGGGCCCGACGACGACCCGACCAACCACCTGCCCGGCCGGCCCCTCCCCGAGGAGCCCGGCGAGCACTCCCCGTCCGCCCGCGAGTCCTCCCGCCGCCCCGAGCCCTCGGCGTCCGCCTCCGCCGGCCCGACGGCCGAGGAGGAGGCCTCCGCCCCGGAGGAGGAGACGGCCCGCGAGGACGAGCGCGTCGAGGAGGAGCGGCCGACCGCCTCGCAGGGCACCGGCCAGGAGGCCCCGGAGCAGTCCGAGCCCGTGCCCCCGCCGTCCTCCAGCGCCGGCCCCACCTCCACGGGCGGCACCGGCAGCGGCGGCAGCACCGGCGGCGGTGGCGGTGGCGGCGACGACAGCGGTACGAGCGGCGGCAGCGGCTCGGGCGGCAACGACGGCGGCTCCAGCACCGGCGGCAACCGCAACCCGATCGGCGGCCTCCTCGGCTGACGCACACCACACCCCGGAGGGGCGGCCACCGCGACGACGGTGACCGCCCCTCCGTCATGCGGGTCGGTGAGGCGCGAGGCGCGGGGCGGGGGAGCGGCTGGGACGGCGGCCGTACGGGCGTCACCAGGGCGACCCGTGGGCCCGGGTCCGCCCCGGGAAAGCCGCGAGGGCGAGGGTGGGCCGTACGGGGAGGGCCTTCGGGGGCGGCCCTCCACGGCGCCCTCCGGCCGTCCCCCCAGGGCGTCCTGGACAGGCGCCCGCCCCCGGGCAGGGAGCCGGGACCCGGGAGCGGCTCGCCCCCGAAGGGACCGTGCCGCTTCGGGACCGGGGCCCGGAGACAGGGCCCGGAGACAGGGACCGGGGCAGGGGCCCGGGCCCCTGCCCCGGCCCGGGGTCAGGGGGTGGGGCCGGTGGCCGCGGCCAGTTCCTTGGCGGCCTCGCGGAGGTCCTTCGCGGTGTCGATGGCCCTCCAGTACGCCCCGTGGGGCAGCGGGAAGCCCGCCAGACGCCGCTCACGGGCCAGACGCGGGAACGTGGTGCGCTCGTGGTCCCCGCGGTCGGGCAGCGCGCCCGTGAAGTCCGGGGAGAACACGTACACGCCCGCGTTGATGAGATACGGCGACGGCGGCGACTCGATGAAGTCGGTGATGTGCCCGAAGGTGTCCGTCTCCACGGCTCCCCAGGGGATCCGGGGGCGGGCCAGGGCGAGCGTCGCGGTGGCGTCGCGCTCGGCGTGGAACGCGGCCATCTCGCGCAGCGAGAAACGGGTCCAGATGTCACCGTTCGTCGCGTACCAGGGCTCGTCGGGGTGCGGCAGGTGCGCGGCCGCGTACTTGAGGCCGCCACCGCGGCCCAGCGGTTCGGATTCCACGACGGTGGTGACCCGCAAGGGCAGTTCGGTCGTCGCCAGCCACTGCTCGAGCACCTCGGCGAGGTGGCCGCAGGAGATGACGGCGTCGGTCACGCCCTCGGCGGCCAGCCAGGAAAGCTGATGGCCGATGATCGGGGTCCCGGTTCCCGGGATCTCGACCATCGGCTTGGGGCGGTCGTCGGTGTACGGGCGCAGTCGGGAACCCTGGCCGCCCGCCAGGACCACGGCCTGCGTCGGAGAGGTGTGCATACCGCGCACGATAGGCGCACCTCGGTGCCGGCGATACGCCTCAGCTCTCGTGGGCGACGCCGGCGGCGTAGGACGTGTCGCACACGGGACGGGAGTAGGTCTGGGCGCGGACGGGACCGTAGTGCTGGACGGCGGCACGGCCGAGCGCGCGGGCGATCGACATGCAGTGCCTGGCGAGCGACGGGCGCTCCTCCACCGTGCGCTGGAGGTGGGTGAGGGCGACACCCGGGTCCTTCTCCTGAAGCTCTGCGAGGAGCTTGTCGCGGAGAATATCCTGTGGGGCACGGGGCTTCGCCCGTACCGAGACGTTCTCCGAGGACGCGGTCAGCATCTGCGTCTGCGAGCTGTTGCCCGCCCACGGGACACTGGTGACCGCGAGAGTTCCGGAGAGCACCAGGACGACGGGCAGGACGAGGGCGAGAGAGCGGCCGATTCGGCGTGCGGTGTGGGTCACGGACGTGAGCGTAGCGGCCAGTGATGATTTGGAGACATTTAGTCACCCCCACGGGGGATGGTTCGATGCTCCTTTTCGAATCAGGTGTTGACGTGCGGGGTCCGAATTGACCGGTGTGCCGGGGTATTTGTCGACATCCGGATGGTGTGCGCGCGGGCGGACGCGCACGGCCCCGCACCGAAGTGCGGGGCCGTGTACGGGTTTCGGCGGCGGTCAGCCGCTGAGGCGCTCGCCGGTCGAGGTCGAGAACACGTGGATCTCGTCCGGACGCGGTACGACGTGCAGCACGGAGCCCTTCTCCGGGATGGAGCGGCCGCCGACGCGGACCACCAGGTCCTTGTCCTCGCCGCCGACCCGGGTGGAGCCGTACACGTACCCGTCGGCGCCGAGCTCCTCGACGACGTTGACGGACACGGCCAGGCCCTGGTCGCTCTCGGCACCCGCGACGTCGAAGTGCTCGGGGCGGACGCCGACCGTCACGGTGGTGTCGCCCTTGCCGGCCGCGGCGGACAGCGCCTCGCGCGACACCGGCACGACGCTGTTGCCGAACTTGACGCCGCCGTCGGTGATCGGGACCTCGACCAGGTTCATGGCCGGGGAGCCGATGAAACCGGCGACGAAGAGGTTGGCGGGGCGGTCGTACATGTTGCGCGGGGTGTCGACCTGCTGGAGCAGACCGTCCTTGAGGACCGCCACCCGGTCGCCCATGGTGAGGGCCTCGACCTGGTCGTGCGTGACGTACACCGTGGTGATGCCGAGCCGCCGCTGGAGGCTCGCGATCTGCGTACGGGTGGACACGCGGAGCTTGGCGTCGAGGTTCGACAGCGGCTCGTCCATGAGGAACACCTGCGGCTCGCGCACGATCGCGCGGCCCATCGCCACGCGCTGGCGCTGACCGCCGGAGAGCGCCTTCGGCTTGCGGTCCAGGTACTCGGAAAGGTCGAGGATCTTCGCCGCCTCCTCGACCTTCTTGCGGATCTCCGCCTTGTTCACGCCGGCGATCTTGAGCGCGAAGCCCATGTTGTCGGCGACGGTCATGTGCGGGTACAGCGCGTAGTTCTGGAACACCATGGCGATGTCCCGGTCCTTCGGCGGCAGGTGCGTGACGTCACGGTCACCGATCCGGATGGCGCCGCCGTTGACGTCCTCCAGACCGGCGAGCATGCGCAGGGAGGTCGACTTGCCGCAGCCGGACGGACCGACGAGGACGAGGAACTCGCCGTCCGCGATCTCGATGTCCAGCTGGTCGACGGCGGGCTTGGTGCCACCCGGGTAGATCCGGGTCGCCTTGTCGAAAGTGACGGAAGCCATGGTGATGCAGTCCCTTCACCGGCAGGAACGTGCCGGACGATCCGAGTAAAGGAATGGAAGTGGTCTGGTCCACGCGACATGGACTCCGGGTGACGGTACCTGGCCGGACGGCGTCTGTCAGCAGTCGGCGGACGGCGGAATTCCCGACCGGAGGCGCGCGGGGTCCGGTTACACTCGTGCGACGTGCCTCCTTAGCTCAGCTGGCCAGAGCAACGCACTTGTAATGCGTAGGTCGTCGGTTCGAATCCGACAGGGGGCTCCAGTGGTGAGCGAGCGAAGGCCCCGGGCGGGATGTGTCCGGGGCCTTTGGTGTGGGTGGGGTCAGTGGCGGCCGGAGATGCGGTCGGCGAGGGTGGCGAGGCGGTGGGTGGTGGGGGTGTGGGTGGTGGTTTCGTGGTGGTCGGCGGTGCGGTAGGCGGCGTAGAGGGTGTGGACGCCGAGCCAGCGGAGGGGTTCGGGTTCCCAGGGGCGGACCTTGTGGTTGACCCAGGGGAGGGTGGTGAGGTCGGTGGGGCCCGACTGGCCGGAGTCCTGCTGGATGAGGTCGCGGAGGGTGCGGGCGGCCAGGTTGGCGGTGGCGACGCCGGAGCCGACGTAGCCGCCGGCCCAGCCGAGGCCGGTGGAGCGGTCGAGGGTGACGGTGGCGCACCAGTCGCGGGGGACGCCGAGGACGCCGGACCAGGCGTGGGCGATGGGCGTGCCGGCGAGGCGGGGGAAGAGGCGGACGAGGATGTCGCGGAGGGCGTCGATGGCGGCGGGCTGGGTGCGGCCGTCGTTGTCGGTGCGTGAGCCGTAGCGGTAGGGGATGCCGCGGCCGCCGAGGGCGATGCGGTTGTCGGCGGTGCGCTGGGCGTAGGTGTAGGCGTGGGCCATGTCGCCGAGGGTTTCGCGGCCGGTCCAGCCGATGTCGTCCCAGAGGGTGGTGGGGAGGGGGTCGGTGACGATCATCGAGGAGTTCATGGGGAGCCAGGTGCGTTTGTGGCCCTTGAGGTTCGCGGTGAAGCCTTCGGTGCAGCGGAGGACGTAGGGGGCGCGGACGGTGCCGTACGGGGTGATGGCGTGCTTGGGCTTGATCTCGGTGACGGGGGTCGATTCGTGGATCGTGACGCCGAGCGCTTCGACGGTGGCGGCGAGGCCCTTGACGAGTTTGACGGGGTGGATGCGGGCGCCGTGGGGGGTCCAGGTGGAGCCGACGGCGCCGGTGACGTGGACGCGGTCGGCGGTGTCGCGGGCGCCGAGGAGCCGGCGGTCGGTCTCGCCGAAGGCGACCTCGACGGAGTGGAAGGCTTTCAGGCGGGCCAGCTGGGCGGGGGTCCGGGCGATTTCGAGGACGCCGCCGTGGTGGATGTCGGCGTCGATGTTCTCGGCGGCGGCGACGTCGATGACTTCGGTGACGGTGGCGTTCATGGCCTGCTGGAGGCGTACGGCGGCGTCGTGGCCGTGTTCCCTGGCGTAGCGGTCGCGGCCGGCGATGCCGTTGTAGAGCCAGCCTCCGTTGCGGCCGGAGGCGCCGTAGCCGCAGAAGTTCGCTTCGAGGACGACGATGTTGAGGAAGGGGACGGCCTTCTTGAGGTAGTACGCGGTCCACAGGCCGGTGTAGCCGCCGCCGATCACGCAGACGTCGGCGGTGGTGTCGCCGGGGAGGGGTTCCCGGGGGGCGGGGGTGCCTTCCTGTGCGTACCAGAACGATATGCCGCCGTTGACCGTGCTCATGTGGTTCCTCGGGTCCCTCGTCGGTGGGTGGGTGTGGACGGTAGCGGATGGGGCGGGGGAGCGGTGGCGAGGGGGCCGGGCGGCGGTAAGGGGTTCGGACTATGGACGCTGCTGGCGCGGGGGGCGGTCGGGGAGGCAGGCTGCGGTCATGATTCGTAGCGCTGTTGTGGATGACGTGCCCGCCCTCTACGCGATGGTCCGGGAGCTCGCGGAGTACGAGAAGGCCCTGGACGAGGTGCGGGCGAGCGAGGAGCAGTTGCGGGAGGCGCTGTTCGGGGAGCGGCCGGCGGCCTTCGCGCACGTCGCGGAGACGGAGGAGGGGGAGGTCGTGGGCTTCGCGCTGTGGTTCCTGAACTTCTCGACCTGGCGGGGTGTGCACGGTATCTACCTGGAGGATCTGTACGTGCGGCCCGGGATGCGCGGCGGTGGGTACGGGAAGGCGCTGCTGCGGGAGTTGGCGCGGATCTGTGTGGCGCGGGGGTACGAGAGGCTGGAGTGGTCCGTGCTGGACTGGAACGCCCCGTCGATCCGCTTCTACGAGTCGCTGGGTGCCCGTCCGCAGGACGAGTGGACGGTGTACCGGTTGACCGACGGGGCGCTGGCGGAGCTGGGTGGCCGCGGTTAGTACTCCAGCTTAGATCGTGATCTTCATGTCCCGGATGCGGCTTGCCTGCGGTAATGGCTGTTGTGGGCTCGGGCCTGGTGGCGGCGTCTCCAGTCGGACCAGCCGAGCCGATGGGCCGCGTCCCGGACGGGCTGCATCACGAGGGCGACGAACAACCGCTGAATCTCGTTGCAGGTAAGCGGGATCATGTGGTCTGGGGCGGGGGACCGGGCGTGTTCCTCGGCGCGGACGACGGCGAGGAAGGCGTGGGCGAGCATCGCGAGGGTGACCCAGCGGGACCACGAGGTGAAGCGGTGGCCTGGTGCTCATCGAGTCCAGCCAAACCCTTCTCGGCCTGGAAGGTCTCCTCCACCCGCCACCTGGACCCGGCGACCCGCACCAACTGGGGCAATGGCACCGGCTTCGGCGAGAAGCAGCGGTAGTAGGCGAGTTCTCCGGTGGTGCGGCTGCGGCGGATCAGCAGCTGGTGGCGGCCCGGCCGGGGCTCGGCCAGGTCGATGACAGCCCAGTCGTAGAAGCGGTGTCCCTGGGCGCCGGCACCTGCGGACAGCTTCTGCCAAGCCCGCTTCGGCAGCTGCCCGACCAGGCCGTCCACTCGGAACTTACCTGCCCTGGTGGGGACTTCGGCCGAGCAGGCGATGGCCGGCACGTAGCTCATGCCACGCGCCTCCAGGGCCGCCCGCAGCTTTGGGTTGCCGCCGTAGACTTCGTCCCCGGCGATCCAAGCGGCATGATGCCCGGCGTCCCGGAATCGCTCGATCATCTGCCGGGCGAGGTCCGGCTTGGTGGCGAACACGGTCGGTTCGGGGATGCCCGCCGTCCGGGAGCGATCCAGATCTTCGGTCCATGAGCGCGGGATGTACGGCTCTCGGTCGACTGCAGCGTGCCCGCGTCGGCCCGCGTAAACGAGGTAGACCGCGACCCCCCCCAGTCGAGACCTAGCTCACCCGTCCACAACCTCCCGGGGCAATACACCTAGTGCGGCCCTCACGACAAATTCGATTGTGGCCCCGCCCATGCCCTGGGTACGGTCCGCCCATGTTTACAACGCCCCGTGTTTCTTAGCTCGGACACAAGCCTCGACGTCACCCTTGTGCCCTTGAGCTGTTACGGAGCGTAACAATCATGAATACCTTTCGCGGTCCCGGCCTGTTCCGGGACCGAGACTTCTCGCTGCTGCTGAGCGGTCAGCTGATCTCTGCCATCGGCAACCAGGCTCAGAGCATGGCCCTGCCGCTGCTCGTCCTGGCCCTCACTGGGTCGGCAACCCAAGCCGGGTTCGTACTCGGCCTCAGTACCCTGTCCTACTTGGTGTTCGGGCTGATCGCCGGCGCCCTCGTCGACCGGTGGGACCGTAAGGCCACCATGATCTGGTGCGAGCTCGGCCAGACTGTGCTCACCGCTGGCGTCGCCGTCGCGCTGTGGCTTGACAGGCTCACCGTGCCCCAGCTCTACGCGACGGCCGTGCTTGCCGGGATCCTCACCACCCTCTTCCAAGTGGCAAACACCGCGGCGCTGCCCAACGTGGTCGATCCGCGACAGCTGTCCGCTGCACTCGGCTACTCGCAGTCCGCCGCCAGTGCCGTGAGCGTCTTCGGGGCTCCGCTCGCCGGTGCGCTGTACGCCGCCGGGCGGACCGTGCCGTTCGCCGTCAACGCGGTCTCCTTCGCAATGTCCGCGGCGTCGCTGCGTCTGATGCGCGCCCGGTTCCAGATGGACCGAGAGGACGCGCGGACGACGGCCCGGCTCACCACCGAGATCCGTGAGGGGCTCGGCTGGCTTTGGCACCAGCCGGTCATCCGCTTCCTCACCCTGGTCTCGGCCGCTGACAAGGTGCGCTACGGCGCTGGGTACCTGCTGATCATTACCCTCGCCCAGCAAGTCGGCGCCTCGTCCGTGTGGATAGGCGTCATCTTCAGTGGCGGGGCGGTCGGCGCCATGGTGGGGGCCCTGGTCTCGGACCGGGTCACACGTCGCTTCCCGCTCGGCCGGATCGCTGTGGTGATGCTCTGGTTGGAGGCGCTGATGTTCCCGCTGTACGCGCTCGTCCCCAACCCGCTGCTGCTGGCGGCGGTCGCGGCCGCCGAGTCGCTGGTGGCCCCCGTGTACGCGGTGGCCATGACCACCCACCAGCTGGCCATCACCCCCGATGAGCTGCGGGGCCGGGCGACGAGCGCGATCTCGACGCTCACCACGGGAGCCTTGTCGATCGGCACACTCGCAGGCGGCGCGCTGATCACGACACTGGGCGCCAAGCCTCTGGTCTGGCTCTGTGGAGGATGGCTGCTCACCCTGGCCCTCCTCATCACTGCCAACCGGTCCGTGCGACAGGCACCGCCAGCAGGCACGATCCCACAACAGCGGGCCACCAGCGCGGCGGAGACCGCGGACAGGGCGAGCTAGCTCCCGGGCTGGGGCCACCGTCTTGTCGTTTGTCCACACGACTCACGGTGATCGACGGTGGCCGCACCCGTCCCTGCGCCAGCCTCCACCTGCAAGATCACGATCTACAGCTGGAGTATTAGGAGCGGTCGCAGGTGACGGTGGGGCCGGTGAGCATGCCGCCGGTGCTTTCCTGGCCCCGGGGGGTCCAGTAGCCGAGTTTGGACACGACGGTGGAGCAGGCCGTCGTGAGGGTGGCGTGGACGGTGACGGTGGTGGGCCGGCCGGGCTGGAGGTCGGTGAGGGCGCAGTCCAGGGCGTACATGCTCCTGGTGGTGGAGGGGTAGCGGCCGGGGAGCGGGTTGACGCAGCGCGGGTCGGTCGTGGTGAGGCGGATGCCAGTGTTCTCCTCGCCGATGAGGCCGAGGCGGGCGCTGCCGTCGCCGTGGTCGCTGACGCGGGCGACGGTGTAGGTGAGGGCGGTGGTGGTGCCGGGTCGCAGGGTGCCCGGTGTGCCCTTGGTGGTGGTGACGTCGACGCGGTGGGTGGGCCGTGGCGCGGGGTCGGTGAGGGTGATGGTGGCGTGCGCCTGGCCGTGGAGGTCGGTCCCGGGCGGGTCGGAGCGTACGTGGACGGTGGCGCTGATGTCGTAGGTGCCGGGTCCGGGGTAGTCGGCGCGGCCGGCGAGGGTGCCGGTGGCGGTGGGCCGGCCGGCGGGGGTGTCGTGGCGCCGGGCGGTCCAGGTGCCGGTGGTGCGGCATGCGGGGCGGGCTCCGGTGTGGCCCCGGCGGCAGGTGGCGGCGGCGGTCACGGTCATGGTGGTGCCGGTGCCGGTGACGCACAGGGCGATGTCGGCGTACTGGCCGTGCGGGCCGCGGAGGGTGCCGCCGGGGGAGCAGTGGGTGACGGGGCCCGCGGGGGGCGGGGCGTGGCCGGGGGCCGGGGCCGGGGCCGGGGTGTGGAGCGGGGCGGTGTGCGGTGGGGTGGCGTGGGCCGCGGTGGCGGTCCCCAGCAGCAGCACCGACAGGGCGCCCAGGGCGGTGCGCGCTTTCGTGGTCATCCTTGCCTCCTGTTTCGGTGGCTTGGATGGTGCGGGAGCCGCCGCGCGCCGTGGCCCGCCCCACGCGGGTACTGCGCCGGTTCCGCTACGCCGGTTCACCCGGCGGGCGGAGGCGGTTACGGGACGAGGACCACCTTGCCGACGGTGGCGCGGGTCTCCAGGGCGCGGTGCGCGGCGGCGGCCTCGGCGAGCGGGAAGCGCTGGACGGCGGGGCGGAGGCGGCCGGTGGCGGCTTCGGTGAGGGAGCGCAGTTCCAGGGTGCGGATGTCGCCGCCGGCCTTGCGGAGCATGACGGGGCCGAGGACGGAGCGGGAGGTGATGCCGCGTTCGGCGAGTTCCGCGTCGGTGAAGGTGAGCGGTTCGCCGTCGTGGGGGCCCTGGCCCGCCCAGCCGAAGACGAGGTGCTGTCCGCCCTTGCCGAGGAGGTCGACGGCGGCGCGGCCGGTGGCGCCGCCGACGGAGTCGAAGACGGTGTCGGCGGGTGTGCCGTCGAGGTGCGCGCGGACCTTCTCCGGCCAGTCGGGGCGGGTGTAGTCGACGGCGAGGTCGGCGCCGTTGTCGTGGACGAGGGCGGTCTTGCGGGGGCCGCCGGCGAGGCCGACGACGGTGGCGCCGGCGTTCTTGGCGTACTGGACGAGGAGGGTGCCGATGCCGCCGGCCGCGGCGGTGACGACGGCGACGCGGCCGGGGCCGAGTTCGGCGAACTGGAGGATGCCCATGGTGGTGCGGCCGGTGCCGATCATGGCGACGGCCTCGGCGTCGTCCAGGGCGGGCGGGATCTCGTGGAGGCGGGTGGCGTCGACGGTGGCGAGTTCGGCGTAGCCGCCCGGGGCCATGCCGAGGTGGGCGACGACGCGCTTGCCGAGCCAGGCGGGGTCGGTGCCCTCCCCGAGGGCGTCCACGGTGCCGGCGACCTCGCGGCCGGGGACGGTGGGCAGTTCGGCGGGCGCGGGGTACGGGCCGGACATGCCCTGGCGCAGGGCGGTGTCGAGGAGGTGGACGCCCGCCGCGGTGACGGCGACGCGGACCTGGCCGGGTGCGGGCGCGGGGTCGGGGACCCGCTCGTAGGTGAGGTTCTCGGCGGGGCCGAAGGCGTGGAGGCGGATGGCGTGCACGGCGGTTTCTCCTCCGTCAGGGCCCGGACGGGCCTGGTGGGGTTACGGAGGAGAGCATCCGACCTCGACTTCGCTTGAGGTCAAGGCGCCTGGGGTGGGAAGGGCGTCAGGGGAGGCGGGGGAAGCGGGACTGGAGCGTCCAGATCGCCGGGTTGTCGGCGAGGCCCTCGTGCATGTCGGTGAGGTCGGCGATGAGGTCGTGGAGGAAGTCGCGCGCCTCGCGGCGCAGGACGGCGTGGCCGAACGTCAGCGGGGGTTCGTCCCCCGGCATCCAGTCGGCCTCGATGTCCACCCAGCCGAAGCGGCGCTCGAAGAGCATGCGGTCGGTCGATTCGGTGAAGTCCAGCTCGGCGTACTGCGGCTGGGCCGCCCGGCTGCCGCGGGGGTCGCGGTCGAGTCGCTCGACGATGTCGCACAGCGCCCACGCGAAGTCGAGCACCGGTACCCATCCCCAGGCCGTGGACACCTCCCGGTCGGCCTCGGTGTCGGCGACGTACACGTCGCCGCAGAACAGGTCGTGGCGCAGCGCGTGGACGTCCGCGTGGCGGTAGTCCGTCTGCGGCGGGTCGGGGAAGCGGCGGGAGAGGGAGTAGCCGATGTCGAGCACGTACTCGATGGTGTCACGGCCCGGGCGGGTGCTCGCACGGGTGCGTGGGCGGCGGCCGGGCGGCCGGATGGGGTGCTGCCGGGGCGGGGGGCGGCGTCCGGGCGTCCGGGCGGGGTGCGGCCGGTGCGGGGGTGGCGGCCGGGTCAGGGCAGCAGTCGCCGTTCCTTCGCTACGGCCACCGCGCCGGCGCGGGTGTCGACGCCGAGCTTGGCGTAGACGCGGCCGAGGTGGGTCTTGACGGTGGCCTCGCTGATGAACAGGGCGCGGGCGATCTCCCGGTTGCCGAGCCCGCGTGCGAGCTGGCCGAGGATGTCCCGCTCCCGGTCGGTGAGGGACGGTGCGGCGGCGGCGGAGGCGGCGCGGCGGGCGACCGGGGCGGAGAGGGCGGTGCGGCCGGCGGCAGCCGCGTGGATGGCGGCGAAGAGCTCTTCGGGGCGTTCGGCCTTCAGCAGGTAGCCGGTGGCGCCCGCGCCGATCGCCCGGGTGACGTCGGCGTCGGTGTCGTACGTGGTGAGGACCAGGACGCGGACGTCGGGGGAGGCGATGCGGCGGGTGGCCTCCACGCCGTCGATGCCGCGTCCGAGCTGGAGGTCCATCAGGACGACGTCGGGCGTGAGCTTGGCGGCCATGGCGACGGCCTCCTCACCGCTGCCCGCCTCGCCGACGACCTCGATGCCGGGGGCGCTGGCGAGCAGGGCGAGCAGCCCGGCGCGTACGACGGCGTGGTCGTCGCACAGCAGGATGCGGACGGTGCTCATCGCGGGCCCTCCAGGGGGATCGACACGGACAGGACGGTGCCCTCGCCGGGGGCGGACTCGACGGTGAGGGTGCCGCCGAGCTGTGCGGCGCGGGCCCGGATCGCGGGCAGGCCGTGGCCCCGGTCGCCGGGCGGGGGCGGCGCGCCGGGGTCGAAGCCGCGCCCGTCGTCGGCGACGTCGAGCACCACCTGGTCGTCCAGGTAGGTGAGGGTCAGCCCGGCGGACGTGGCGCCCGCGTGCTCGGCGACGTTGGCCAGGGCGCCCTGGGCGATCCGCAGCAGCGCCGCGCCCACCCGGTCCGGCAGGGGCACGGGCGGGCCGTCGATACGGAAGGCGACCGGGAGGCGTGCCGACTCGCGGGCGGCCAGGTCCCGCAGCGCCTCCTCCGGGCCGCCGCCACCGGCGAGGTCGGCGGGCGCCAGGTCGTGCACGAACCGGCGGGCCTCGGCCAGGCTGCGTTCGGCGATCGAGGCGGCGGTACGGACGTGGCGGCGGGCGGCGGCCGGGTCGGCGTCCCAGGTGCGGTCGGCGGCCTGGAGCAGCATGCGCTGGCTGGACAGGCCCTGGGTGAGGCTGTCGTGGATCTCCATCGACAGCCGCTGCCGTTCCGCGAGGGTGCCTTCGCGGCGCTCGGTGGCGGCCAGCCGTTCCGCCTGCCGCTGGGCGTGCACGAACACGGCGGTGGCGATGGCGGCGACGGCGGGCGGGGCGACCACCAGATTCGGGTCGAGGGCGCCGTCCGCGAGCTGGAGCTGGGCGGCCACGACGAACACCGTCAGCAGGGCGACCAGCACGAGCGCGGCGCGCGGCGGCAGGGTCCGCAGCCCGGTGTAGAACAGCGGGACCGCGCACCAGGCGAAGCTGGGCGCCAGCACCACGAGCACCATCCAGACGGCGACGACCGCGCACAGCCAGGCCAGCCGGCGCGGTACGGGCAGGACGTACAGCACCGCCAGCGCCGCCGACAGCGCCACCACCCAGGGGCCGAGGTCCAGCCACGCGTGGCGGAGCAGGAACCTGGCCAGGGAGGCGCCCAGCAGGGCGAAGAACGCGGCGTGCATCACCCGGTCCGTCCAGCGGGCGTCGGGGTCGTGCTCCACGTCCACCACTCCTCGTACGACTGTGTGACGCACCCATCCTCACTCGCGCGGAACGGTCCGGCATCAGCCGATCGGCTGACCCGCGGCTCCCGGTTCCGGCCCCAGCATCGAAGGCATGACGAACCCGAAGCACCCCCGATCCTCGAAGAAGCCGTCGCTGCGCTCCCGCCTGCTGACCGGCGCGGCCGTGGCCGCCGCGCTCGGCGCCGGCACCTTCGGCGCGATGTCCGCGAGCGCCGCCGAGCCGGACCCGGCGCCCGCCGCCGGGCCCGCCGCCGCGGCCGCCGCCCATCCGCGCGACCTGGCCCAGTCCACGCACCTGACGATCGACGCCGCCACCCGGGCCGCGCAGGCGGCGCTGGACGCCGCCGAGCGCGAGAACCAGCGGGTCACGGTCGCCGTGGTCGACCGCGACGGCAACACGGTCGTCACCCTCCGCGGCGACGGGGCCGGCCCGCAGTCCTACGAGTCGGCCGTCCGCAAGGCGTTCACCGCCGTGTCGTGGAACGCGCCGACGTCCGAGCTGGTCAAGCGTCTGGACACGGCCCCGAACCTGAAGGACATCCCCGGCACCCTGTTCCTCGCGGGCGGCGCCCCGGTCGCCGCCAAGGGCGCGCCGATCGCCGGTATCGGGGTCGCCGGTGCGCCGAGCGGGGCGCTGGACGAGGAGTTCGCCCGGGCGGGTGTGGCCGCGCTCACCCGCTGAACCGTTCATTCCGCCCATACGATCACGGAGTGGACCCGCACCCCCTCCGTCGCCGCCGCGCCCCGGCCGCCGCCGTCGCCCTGCTCCTCGCCCTCCCGCTCACCGGCTGCACGGCCGGCGGTGACGGCGACGGAGGCGGCGGCACCCGCGGCGGGGGGCGCGCCGCCCCGGGGGCGGCCGGGCTGCGCGACCCGTACTTCCCGCGGCTCGGCAACGGCGGCTACGACGTGCGCCACTACGCCCTGACGCTCGACTACGACCCGCGCACCGGCCGTCTCAGCGGCTCCGCCGACATCACCGCCCGCGCGACCCAGGCCCTCAGTGCCTTCAACGTCGACCTGACCGGGCTCACCGTCCAGGGCGCGCTCGTCGACGGCGAGGCCGCCGCCGTCAGCCGTTCCGGCACCGAGGTCACGGTGCGGCCCGGTGCCGCCGTGAAGGACGGCGCCACCTTCCGTACCGTCATCCGGTACTCGGGCGTGCCGGTCACGATCACCGACGCCGAGGGGGCCGAGGAGGGCTGGCTGCGGACCGCGGACGGGGCGGTGGCGCTGGGGGAGCCGACGGGCTCGACCGCCTGGTTCCCGGGCAACCACCACCCCTCCGACAAGGCCACGTACACCGTCGCGGTCACGGTCCCCGAGGGCCTGGAGGCCGTGTCCAACGGCGAGCTGACGGCCCGTACGTCCCGGGGCGGCCGCACCACCTTCACCTGGCGTTCCACCGAACCGATGGCGAGCTACCTGGCGACCCTGGCCATCGGCCGGTACCGGACCACGACCTCCCGTACCGGCTCCGGGCTCCCGGTCCACACCGCCGCCCGCGGCAACCCGGCCCTGCTGGGCGAGATCCCCGAGGTGCTGGAGTGGGAGACGGGGAAGTTCGGCCCCTACCCCTTCTCCTCCACCGGCGCGATCGTCGATCCGCTGGTCGACGTGCAGTACGCGCTGGAGACGCAGAACCGGCCGTTCTTCGACAAGAGCACCTTCGATCTGCCGACGCTGGTGCACGAGATGGCCCACCAGTGGTACGGCAACTCCGTGTCGCCGAAGTCGTGGCGGGACATGTGGCTGAACGAGAGCTTCGCGACGTACGCCGAGTGGCTGTACGCGGAGGACTTCGGCGGCACGCCCGTCCAGGAGAGCTTCGACGAGGCGTTCGCCGACGAGGAGAACTGGGCGTTCCCGCCCGCGAAGCCGCCCACGGCCGAGGACCTGTCCGGGCCGCCGGTGTACGGCCGGGGCGCGATGGTGCTGCACAAGGTCCGTCAGGCGGTCGGCGACGACACCTTCTTCGCGATCCTGCGCGGCTGGCCGGCGAAGTACCGGCACGCCAACGCCTCGACGGAGGACTTCACGCGCTACGTGGAGGCGGAGTCGGGCAAGGACCTGAGCGGCCTGTGGGACACCTGGCTGTACGGCGAGGGCCGTCCTACAGGTCCTTCCGCATGACGACGCAGTCGCGGCCGAGCCGGTGGTCCTCGCGGCGGTCGATCTCCTCGTAGCCGAGGGCGGACCAGAAGGACAGGGCGTTGGGGTTGTTGTCGAGGACGGCGAGCCTGAGGCCCCGCCGGCCGGAGGCGCGGAACCGCTTCTCGACGATCTCGGCCAGCTCGCGGCCGAAGCCGGCGCGGTGGTCGCGGGCGTGGACCATCAGCAGCCCGATCCAGGGGTCGGGGTCGTCGGGGTCGGGGTGGTGGGCGCGGGTCACCGAGATGCCGATGACGTGGCCGGCCGAACGGGCCAGCAGCACCTCGGTGTCCGGGTGGGACAGTTCCTCGGCCAGGGAGGCGGCGACCTGCTCGGGCCGGATGTCGTCCGGGTCCGGGAAGTCCCCGCTGAGCTGCTGGAACTCCCGGTTCGAGGCGTACAGCTCGGTGAGTTCGGTGAGGAGCGGGCCGGGCAGGGCACCGCCCTCGCCGACCTCCAGCGGTTCGACGATCATGCGGAAAACAGTAGGGCCCCGGCGCGGACTTCGCCGCCGGGGCCGCCGGTGCTCAGCCGTGTCAGATGTTCACGCCGAAGTCGCGGGCGATGCCCTCCAGGCCGGAGGCGTAGCCCTGGCCGACGGCGCGGAACTTCCACTCGGCGCCGTTGCGGTACAGCTCGCCGAAGACCATGGCGGTCTCGGTGGCCGCGTCCTCGCTCAGGTCGTAGCGGGCGATCTCGGCGCCGCCGGCCTGGTTGATGATGCGGATGTAGGCGTTGCGGACCTGGCCGAAGTTCTGCGAGCGGGTGACCGCGTCGTAGATGGAGACCGGGAAGACGATCTTGTCGACGTCGGCGGGGAGGCCGGCCAGGTTGACGTTGATCTGCTCGTCGTCGCCGCCGCCCTCGCCGGTGCGGTTGTCACCGGTGTGGACGATGGTCTGGTCCGGGGTGGACTTGTTGTTGAAGAAGACGAAGTGCGCGTCGGAGGCGACCTTGCCGGCCGCGTCGACGCCGATGGCGGAGGCGTCCAGGTCGAAGTCGGTACCGGTGGTGGTGCGGACGTCCCAGCCGAGGCCCACAGTGACGGCGGTCAGGCCCGGCGCCTCCTTGGTCAGCGAGACGTTGCCGCCCTTGGACAGGCTTACAGCCATGGGAAGTCCCTTTCTTCGTACCTCGATGCCGGTCACAGCAGATAACGCGCCACGCGGCGGGCTGGTTCCACGAACGGAAAACGGGGTGACGCGGACGCGTCCCGGCGGGGACCATGGGGGACATGTCCGGTCCTCATGTCATCCGCGGTTCGGTCTCCCTGCCGGAGGCCGAGCTGATGTGGCGTTTCTCCCGCTCCTCCGGGCCGGGCGGACAGCACGTCAACACCAGCGACTCCCAGGTGGAGCTGCGGTTCGACCTGGCGCGTACGGAGGCGCTGCCGCCGGTGTGGAAGCAGCGCGCGCTGGAGCGGCTGGCGTCCAGGCTGGTCGGCGGGGTGCTGACGGTGCGGGCGTCCGAGCACCGCTCGCAGTGGCGGAACCGGGAGACGGCGGCGTTGCGGATGGCGTCGCTGCTGGCGGAGGCGACGGCGCCGCCGCCGAGGGCGCGGCGGGCGACGAAGGTTCCTCGCGGGATCAATGAGCGGCGGCTGCGGGAGAAGAAGCAGCGGGGCGAGACCAAGCGCGGCCGCTCGTCCCGTGACTGGTCCTGACGCCCCCGTTCCGGCGGAACGATCGCCTGTGCCGGGGGCCGGGCGCCGGCGGGGCGGTCAAGCGAGATGGCGGTAGTTGCCGCGGAAGTAGGTGAGCGGCGGGCCGTCCGGGCCCGGGAAGGCGACGGTGAGCACCCGGGCGATGACCAGCGTGTGGTCGCCCGCCTCGACGCGCTGTTCCGTGCGGCACTCCAGGGTCGCCAGCGCGCCGCCCACCAGGAGCGCCCCGCTGGCCTCCCCCCGGGTGGTGGGGAGGTCCGCGAACAGCAGCCGGTCGCTCACCCGGCCCTTCATCGCGAACCGCCCGGCGACCTGCCGCTGGCCCTCCGCGAGGACGGACACGCCCCACAGCGGCTGCTCGGCGAGCAGGTCGTCCATGCGGGAGCCGTCGCGGAGGCTGACCAGGACCAGCGGGGGGTCCAGCGACACCGAGAGGAAGGCGGTCGCGGTCATGCCGACGTCCTCGCCGCGCGGGCCCTCGTCGGGGTCGTGGGCCGTGACCAGCACCACACCGGCGGCCAGCCGGGACATCGCGGCACGGAACTCGTCGTTGCTCACCCCCTCAGCATGGGGGACGGCAGGGGCCTGGGCCCCGGTCTGGGTCTGGGTCTGGCTCGTCGGCAACACACCGGGAACGCTAACCCCGCCCTCCCGGCGTACGCATCGGACCGGGGAACCAGCCGGGAGGCCGGCAGTCCTAGGTCCTCGGGCCGTCGTGACCCCATACTGTGCGTTCACGCGGAGTTCGGCGGTCGGTTACCCGTAGTACGGCCCGTCGCCACGTCCAACATCATTCTTTGTGACTTGAGTCACAGAGCCAAGGTTTTGTTGACCCTGTGTACCTGGGGCACAGCTCGCTGTGATTCAGTGGCGGGGACAGTGCAACACGAGCGCCGATGAGAACCCTGGAGTTGCTGTCGAGGTCTCGGGGAGAGCGAGCAATGGAGACCGAGTCGGAGCCGTACGTCCGTCTTGCGACCCTGCGGCAGCTGCATCAGGTCGTCGCCAACCTCAACACGGCCCGCAGCCTGGCCGACACGTTGCAGACCGTCGCCGACGGCGTCATCGCCGGTCTCGGTTACGAGCTGGCCTGTGTGAACCTCGTCCGCCCCGACGGTGACCTCGTCGTCGCCGCCTTCGCCGGCAGCCCCGCCGCCGAGGCCCTGATCACCGGCCGGGTGGGGTCCCGGGAGTCGTGGGAGCGCCGCCTGGGCATGGGCGAGGCCTGGGGCGAGCTGCGCTTCATTCCGCACACCGAGGGCTGGGTGCTGATAGAGGACGACGTGCCGCAGTGGCACACCGACGGGCCGGAGCCCCGGTTCGAGGACGAGTGGCACCCCCGGGACCGCCTCTACGCACCGATGTACGCCTCCGGCAGCGGCCGTGAGCTCCTCGGCGTCATCTCCGTGGACCGGCCGCGCAACGGCCGCCGGCCCGGGCCGTGGGGCCAGGAGGCGCTCCAGATGTACGCCTCGCAGGCCGCCATCGCGATCAGCAACGCCCGGCTGCGCGCCAACATGCAGCGGGCCCTGGTGCGCCTGGAGCGCGAGCAGCAGGCGCTGCGCGCGAGCGAGGAGTCGTTCCGCCAGGCGTTCGAGTACGCCCCGTCCGGCATGGCGATCGCCGAGATGGGCGGTGACCAGCACGGCCGGCTGCTGCGGGCCAATGACGCGCTGTGCCGGCTGCTGGGCCGTCCCGCCTCGGTGATGCGCCGGTACTCGTTCGCCGATCTCGTCCACCCGGAGGACATCGGCACCCTGCTGCGGACCTCCGCCGAGGGCGGCCGGGCGGAGCTGCGGCTGGCCCGCCGGGACGGCACCTACGTGTGGGTGTCGCTGCGCAACTCGGTGGTGGCCGACACCGCCGACGGGCCGCGTTTCCTGCTGACGCACGTGGAGGACATCGAGGAGCGCAAGCGGCACGAGCTCCAGCTCGCCCACCGCGCCTCGCACGACGCGCTGACCGGCCTGCCGAACAGCGCGGAGCTGCGCGCCCGGCTCAGTGCCCGGCTGTGCGACCGCCCGCACGCGGTGCGGGCGACGGCCGGGACGCACGAGGTCGACGCCTACGAGAGCGGGGACTACGAGTACGGGGAGCACGCCTACCGGGGGGACGGCTTCGACTTCGCGGCCCGCGCGGAGGCCGGCGCGTACGACCACCATGTGCACGCCGTGGCCCCGCCCGCCGAGGTCGACGACGGGACGAAGGGCCTGGCGGTCCTCTTCTGCGACCTGGACGGGTTCAAGTCGATCAACGACCGGTTCGGGCACCACACGGGTGACGCCGTGCTCATCGAGGTGGCCCGGCGGCTGACCGCCGGGGTGCGGGACGGCGACACCGTCGCCCGGCTCGGGGGTGACGAGTTCGTGGTCCTGGCCGACGGGCTCGGCGCGGCCGACGCCGCCGACCTGGCCGTACGGCTGCGCAACGCGATCATTCCGCCGATCCGGGTGGACGGGCGCGCGGTGCGGGTGGGCGCCAGTTTCGGGATCGGCTGGGCGGAGTGCGGAATGTCCGTCGAAGAGGTGCTGAACTCCGCTGACCAGCGGATGTACATCGAGAAGCGCTCCCGGTCGAAGGTTCACCGCCGGGCGGGCTGAGCCGTTCGGGGTAGGCTCGCCGGGGTCGGTGACCGCTGGCGAGCACGGATGAGGAGTGACCAGGGATGGCTGCCGGGACTCACGGCAACGGCGCGGGCACGCCCGAGGACGACGATCCGTTCGGCTACCTGTACGCGGACGGACAGGCGGCGGGTGCGCAGGCGCCGCGGCAGGGCGGCGGCTACGGCTATCCGGGTCCGGCCGCGCAGCCGGGAGTGCCCAGGACGTCGTACAACCAGGTCAGGGCGGTCGGCGAGCGGCAGTACGGGCAGGCACCGCAGCAGCAGTACGCGCAGCAGTACGCCCAGCCCAGCGCCCCCTACGCGGCTCCGGAGACCTACCCGGGCGGCGGCGGTGACCGGACCCGTCCGGTGCCCCAGGCGCAGCCGGCGCAGCGCGGTGGCGGCCGCGGTGGCGGCCCGAACACCAAGGGCCTGCTGCTCGGTGCGGTCTCGGTGGTGCTGGTCGTGGTGATCGGCATCACCATCGCCGTGCTGACGAACAACGACGGCGACAAGGACCGCAAGGCCACCCCGTCGGCGCCGGCCACCCAGGTCCAGCAGACCCCGAGCCCGGACGCCTCCAAGGGCGGGGAGGACGAGAAGCCCGTCGAGCTGCCGAAGCAGGACGCGGCGACGCTCCAGCTCGGCGGTCCCGCCCGGCTGGGCAAGGACGTCAAGGGCGCGAAGGGCGCCGACGGCGCGTACGTCATGTTCAACGGTGTGGGCGGGTCCGCGAGCTGGACGGTCGACGTCCCCGAGGACGGCCCGTACACGCTGTTCCTGAGCTACAGCGTGCCGGGCAAGGACGCCGGCGCGACGCTGTCGGTCAACGGCGCGTCGCCGCGCGAGATCCGGATGAAGAACTTCGCGCACGCGGCGGAGGGCGACTGGGAGAAGGGCTGGACGTACACCTACTCCTACGCCGAGCTGAAGAAGGGCACGAACACGATGAAGATGTCGTGCGAGCCGGGGAACCAGTGCGAGGCGTACCTCGACCAGGTCTGGTTGCAGCAGGGTCACGTCAAGGGCTGATCACCGACAGGAAGTGCGCCACCGTCCCCGTCATCGCCTCGCGAGCGGGGGCGAGGTATTTCCGGGGGTCGACGACGCCGGGGTGGGCGGCCAGGTGGTCGCGGACGGCGCCGGTGAAGGCGGTGTTGAGGGCCGTACCGACGTTGATCTTGGTCATGCCGGCGGCGATCGCCGCGCGCAGCTCGTCGTCGGGGACGCCCGACGAGCCGTGCAGGACGAGCGGGACGGGGACGGCGTCGCGCAGCGCGCTGATCAGGGCGTGGTCGAGGGCGGCGGTGCGTTCGGTCATGGCGTGGGTGGATCCGACCGCGACGGCGAGGGCGTCGACGCCGGTGTCGGCGATGTACGCGGCGGCCTCCGCCGGGTCGGTGCGGACGCCGGGGGTGTGGGCGTCCAGCGGCGGCTCGCCGTCCTTGCCGCCGACCCGGCCCAGCTCGGCCTCGACCCAGATGCCCCGCTCGTGACCCCAGCGGACGGCTTCGGCGGTGGCCTTGACGTTGTCGCCGTAGCCGAGCTTCGACGCGTCGACCATCACGGAGCTGAAGCCCTCGGTGTGGGCGGCGCGCAGCAGGTCGGGGGAGACGACGTGGTCCAGGTGGAGGCCGAGCGGGGCGGTGGAGGCGCGGGCGACGGCGGCGGTGGCGGCCGCGACGGCGGACAGGTCGCCGCCGTGGAACCGCACCGCGTTCTCGGAGATCTGGAGGACGGCGGGCCGCCCCACCCGTTCGGCCCCCCGTGCGATGGCCTCGGCGTGCTCCATCGTGATGACGTTGAACGCCGCGACGGCGCCGTCCACGGACCTGGCCCGGGCGATCAGTTCGCCGGTGGGGACGAGGGGCATGTGCAGTACCTCCACTAAGCGGCCGTGGCGTGCTCCGTCACTGTGATCCGGGTCAGCAGTTCCCGGTACGCGGCCGTCTCGAACTCGCCCGCCGCGGGTGCCAGCACCGTCGCCGCCGAGAGGGCGACCGCCCGGGCCAGCCGGTCCGGCCATGTCAGGCCCTCGACCAGGCCGGAGAGCAGGCCGGCCACCGCCGAGTCGCCCGCGCCGGTGGGGTTGCCCCGCACCGCCGAGGGCGGCGCCGCCTGCCAGATGCCGTCGGGCGTGACCGCGAGCAGTCCGTCCGGCCCCAGCGAGGCGACCACGGCGTGGGCGCCCCGGCGGCGGGCGTCCCGGGTGGCGCGCAGCGGCTCGCGGGCGCCGGTGAGCCGGGCGAGCTCGTCGGCGTTGGGCTTGACCAGGTCGGGGCGGGCGGCGATGCCCCGGCGCAGCGGTTCGCCGCCGGTGTCCAGCAGGACGGGTACGGACGCGGCGCGGGCGCGGCGCACCAGGTCGGCGTAGGCGCCGACGTGGATGCCGGGCGGGAGGCTGCCGCACAGGGCGACGGCGTCGGCGTCCCGGAGGAGGTCGTCGTAGGTGGCGAGGAAGGCGGACCACTCGGCGGGGGTGAGGACCGGTCCCGGTTCGTTGAGCTGGGTGGTGTCGCCGGTCGACGCGTCCACGACGGCGACGGTGCGGCGGGTGGTGCCGGCGGCGGGGACGAGCGCGTCGCGCACGGGCAGCGGGGCGAGCAGGCCGCGCAGCACCTCGCCGGTGGGGCCGCCCGCGAAGCCGGTGACCACGGTGTCGTGGCCGAGGGCGGCGAGGACGCGGGCCACGTTGACGCCCTTGCCGCCGGGGCGTTCGGCGACGTCGGTGACGCGGTGGGTGGCGTGCGGGGTGAGGGCGTCCACCCGGTAGGTGATGTCGAGCGCGGTGTTGAGCGTGACCGTCAGGATCACCCGTAACACCCCCGAGAAGTACGGCGTGCTTCCGCCTGTGTGCGTGACGCTTCCGGGCCCTGATCATGCCAAACCGAAGGCGGTCGCGCCCAGTCCCCCGGCCCAACCGCCTTGCAGTCATTGGTTCAGAATTCAGCCCAGTCGGGGTTCAACCACCCATTCGCCCTTGCGCATGACACCCACCAGGGTGAATCCGGCGTCCAGGACCACCAGATCGGCGTCCTTGCCGGGCTCCAGGGAGCCGACCCTGTCGTACACGCCGAGCAGCTTCGCCGGGTTGGCGGAGACGGCGCGGACGATCGACTCCACGGGCAGGCCGTCGACGGTGGCGGCCCGCTTGAACGCGGTGTCGAGGGTGAGGGTGGAGCCGGCGATCGAGCCGCCCTCGACCAGCCGGGCGACGCCGTCGAGCACCTGGACCTCCAGCGGGCCCAGGTGGTAGGTCCCGTCCCCGAAGCCCGCCGCGTCCATCGCGTCCGTGATGAACGCGACCCGGCCGGGGCCCGCGTGATGGAACGCCAGCTCCAGGGCCGCGGGGTGCAGATGGGTGCCGTCGTTGATCAGCTCGACGGTGACCCGCTCGTCCTCCAGCAGCGCGGCGATCGGCCCGGGCGCGCGGTGGCCGAGCGCGGGCATGGCGTTGAACAGGTGGGTGGCGACGGTGGCGCCCGCGTCGATGGCCTCGACGGTCTGCTCGTACGTGGCGTCCGTGTGGCCGATCGCGGCGATGACGCCGTGTTCGGCCAGCAGCCGTACGGAGTCGATGCCGCCGGGCAGCTCGGTGGCGAGGGTGACCATCCGGGCGTGGCCGTGTGCCGCGTCGACCAGCTTGCGCACCTCGGCGGGGTCCGGGTCGCGCAGCAGGCCCTCGCTGTGGGCGCCCTTGCGGCAGGGCGAGATGAACGGCCCCTCGAAGTGGATGCCCGCGATGTCGCCCTGCTGGGCCAGCTCGGACAGCTCACCGGCGCGGTGCGCGAGGAAGTCCATGTCGCCGGTGACGGTCGAGGCGACGACGGTGGTCGTGCCGTGCAGCCGGTGCGTGTGGACGCCCCGGAGGACCTCCTCCATGGTGCCGGAGGTGAACGACGCGCCGCCGCCGCCGTGGTTGTGCATGTCGACGAAGCCGGGCACCACCCAGTGCCCGGTGAGGTCGAGGGCCGGGGCGTCCGCCGGGGCGTGTCCCGCGATCCGGCCGCCTTCGACGATCACCCGCCCGTTGTCCGCGATCCCGGTCGGCAGCACCACGCGGGCGCCGGCGAGAACCTTGTGATCGGCCATCAGGCGGATACCTCCGAACTGGCGAGTAGGTCCCAGGCGAGCAGGCCCGCGCCCAGGCATCCGGCGGTGTCCCCGAGGGCCGCCGGCACGATGGCGGGGAGTTTCTGGAACGTGACGCGTTCCTCGACGGCCGCCCTGAGGGGTGTGAACAACGTTTCCCCCGCCTCGGCGAGACCGCCACCGATGATGAGCGTGCGGGGGTCCAGCAGGGTGAGCGCGGTGACCAGCCCGTCGGCGAGCGCGTCGACCGCCTCCCGCCACACCCGTACGGCCCGCTCGTCGCCCGACCGGACGGCCTTGGCGCAGTCCGCCGCGTCCGCCTCCGGGTCGCCGCTCGCCACCGCCCAGGCCCTGGATACGGCGGAGGCCGAGGCGAGCGTCTCCAGGCAGCCGCGCTGCCCGCAGCCGCACGCGGGGCCGCCCGGGCGGACCACGATGTGGCCGATCTCGCCGGCGTACCCGTGCGCGCCCGCCTCGATGGCGCCGCCGATGCCGATCGCCCCGGCGATGCCGGTGCCCAGCGGCACGAACAGGAACCGGTCGGCGCCCCGGCCGGCGCCCACCCGGCCCTCGGCCAGCCCGCCGGTGCGCACGTCGTGCCCGAGGGCGACCGGCAGGCCGCCGAGCCGCTCCGCGAGGAGGGCGCGCAGCGGGACGTCGCGCCAGCCGAGGTTGGCGGCGTAGACCGCGAGGCCCCGGTCGGGGTCGACGATGCCGGGGACGGCGACACCGGCGGCGACGGCGGCCGTGCCGTACCGCTCGCGGCCGTGCGCGAGCAGCTCGGCGGCGAAGCCGAGGATGGACTCCACGACCGCGTCGGGGCCGCGCTCGCGGCCGGTCGCCCGGCGCGCCTCGTACAGCAGGGCCCCGTCGGCTCCGACCAGGGCGGCCTTCATCCCGGTGCCGCCCACATCGAGGGCGATGACGTGTCTCACGAGGGACAGTGTCGCTCGTGAACCCGTGAAAGGTCTAGTCCACTTCCCGGGATTGTTGCCGACGCATACAAAACGGGGCCGGGGGACGGGGTCATGCTCCGGGTGAGGACAGGATCACGCTCCGCGTCAGGTTGCGCGGCCGGTCCGGGTCGTACCCCTTCGCCTCCGCCACGGCCACCGCCAGCCGCTGCGCCCGGACCAGATCGGCCATCGGGTCGGCCGACGCGTGCGCGTACAGCGTCCCGCCCACCCTCGCCACGTCCCCCGCGAGCCCCTCCGGCGGGGTGCCGAACACCCAGGTCACCCGGCCGGGGCCGGTGACCGCGATCGGCCCGTGCCGGTACTCCATCGCGGGGTACGCCTCCGTCCACGCCCCCGCCGCCTCCCGCATCTTCAGCCCCGCCTCCAGCGCCAGCCCGTACGTCCAGCCCCGGCCCAGGAACGTCCACTGCTCGGCCTCCGCCACGGCCCGGGGCAGCGGCTCCGCCACCGCCGCCTCCGCGTCCACCGCCGCCTCCGCGACCGGCTTGACGCCCGGTACGTCGCCCAGCGCCGCGCGCAGGAACGCCAGCGCCGTCGTCGCGAACCGGGTCTGCACCACCGACTCCTCGTCCGCCCAGTCGAGCACCGCGACCACGTCCGCCGACTCCATCACCGGCGTCCTCGGGTCGGCCGTCAGCGCCAGCGTCGGCACCCCCCGCCCGCGCAGCGCCCCCAGCAGCTCCAGCACCTCCGTCGTCGTGCCCGAACGGGTGATCGCCACGACCCGGTCGTACGCGCGGGCCGACGGGAACTCCGAGGAGGCGAACGCGTCCGTCTCCCCCTGGCCGGCCGCCTCCCGCAGCGCCGCGTACGCGATGGCCATGAACCAGGACGTGCCGCACCCCGTCACCGCGACCCGCTCCCCGGGCCGCGGGAGGCCCTCCCCGAACGACGCGGCCGCCTCGGCGGCACGGCGCCAGGAGTCGGGCTGGGTGGCGATCTCTTCTGCGGTGCGTGACATGCGCGGAGGCTCCTACGGCTGCGAGTGGCTGCGGAGGGGACGGCCGGCTGTGGCGGACCGGGCGTTGTTGGCCAAGCGATACCCAGGTGGTGTAGACCTCATCCCCGCTGTGCGAAAATCACTGCTCGAACAGACGCAAAGGTGGGGAAAGAGTCGTGCAGCGCCGCTACACAGGACTGACCGCGGCGGTGGCCGCACTGGGCATGGCGGCGACGCTGGCCGGCTGCGGAGCCGGCGGCGGTGCCGAGGACGTCACGCTCAGGCTCGTCGCCGCCGACTACGGCAGCAACCAGGGCAACACGTCCGAGAAGTACTGGGACGAGGTCGCCCGCTCCTTCGAGAAGACGCACCCCGGCATCACGGTCGACGTCGACGTCATGTCCTGGAAGGACGTCGACCGCGAGGTCGCCGAGATGGTCCGTGCCGGCCGGGCGCCCGACCTCGCCCAGATCGGCGCGTACGCGGACTACGCCGCCGACGACCGGCTCTACAAGGCCGACGAACTCCTCCCCATCCCCACCCAGGCCAACTTCCTGCCCCTGCTCAGCCGGGCGGGCCAGGTCGACCGCAACCAGTACGGCATGCCGTTCGCCGCCAGCACCCGGCTGCTCTTCTACAACAAGGACCTCTTCGAGAAGGCCGGCGCCCAGCCCCCCAAGACCTGGGACGAGATCAGCGCCGCCGCCGGGAAGCTGAAGGCCAAGGGCGTGACGTACCCCTTCGCGCTGCCGCTCGGCGCCGAGGAGTCCCAGGCCGAGACCATGATGTGGATGCTCGCCGGCGGCGGTGGGTACCGCGACACCAGCAACATCTCGTACGACATCAACTCCAACCAGAACGTCGCCACGTTCACCTGGCTGAGGGACAACCTCGTCGCCAAGGGGCTGACCGGGCCCGTCGCCCCCGGCCGGTTCGACCGGCAGGAGGCCTTCGACGCCTTCGTCCGCGGCGACGTCGGCATGCTCAACGGCCACCCCACGCTGATGGACGCGGCGAAGCAGGCCGGCGTGGACGTCGGCATGGTGCCGCTGCCCAGCCCCGACGGCGAACCCCGGCCCTCGATGGGCGTGGCCGACTGGATGATGGCCTTCAAGCAGAACGGCCACCGCAAGGAGATCGGCGCGTTCCTGGAGTTCGTCTACCAGGACAAGAACGTGCTGGCCTTCTCCGACCGGTACGACATCCTCCCGGTCACCAGCACCGCCAGCGCCGCCATGCGCAACGACACCAAGCACAAGGACCTGTGGCCGTTCCTGGAGGAGCTGCCCACCTCCGAGCTCTACCCGGTGGGCAGCACGTCCTGGGCCAAGGTGAGCGAGAGCGTCAAGAAGAACATCGGCAAGGCCGTCGCGCCCGGCGGCGACCCGGACGCCGTGCTGTCGCAGATAGCACGGGACGCCAAGGACGCGGAGGCGGCCGAGTAACTATGTTGCTCATATGACCGCTTCTCCTCGTCCGGCGGGCCCGGACCTGACCGACCGGGACCGCGCCGTCCTCGCCGTCGAACGGCGCTCGTGGCCCGGCCCCGGTGCCAAGGAGCGCGCGATACGCGAGCAGCTCGGCCTGTCGCCCACCCGCTACTACCAGCTCCTCAACGCGCTCCTCGACGACCCGCGCGCCCTCGCGCACGACCCCGTCACCGTCAACCGGCTGCGCCGGCTGCGGGCGTCGCGGGAGGCGCGGCGGTAGGTGTGGGCGGCCGGGGCCCTGGATAGGTTCGGTGCATGGGCACCCCACCGGAATCCTTGCCGCGTCCCGTCACGCCCGCCGGCCGTGAGGGCCTCGACGCGTTCCTGGCCGACCCCCGGCGGGCCGTCGTCGCGCTCGACTTCGACGGCACCCTCGCCGACATCGTCGACGACCCCGAGCAGGCCCGCGCCCACCCCGGCGCCGTGCCCGCCATCGCCGCGCTCGCCCCGCGGGTCGCGTCCGTCGCGGTCATCACCGGCCGCCCGGCCGGAGTCGCGGTGCGCCACGGAGGCTTCGCCGGAGTGCCCGGCCTGGAGCGCCTGGTCGTCCTCGGCCACTACGGCGCCGAACGGTGGGACGCCGTCACCGGCACCGTCCGGGCCGCCCCCGAGCACCCGGGCGTCGCGGCCGTCCGCGCCGAGCTGCCCGGCTTCCTCGACCGGGCGGGCGCGTGGCGCGGCACGTGGATCGAGGAGAAGGGCCGGGCGCTGGCCGTCCACACCCGGCGCGCGGACGACCCCCAGGCCGCCTTCGACGCGCTGCACGCCCCGCTCGCCGACCTCGCCACCCGGCACGGCCTCGTCCTCGAACCCGGCCGCCTGGTCCTGGAACTGCGCCCCCCGGGCGTCGACAAGGGCGTGGCGCTGACGGAGTACGTCCGCGAGACCGGCGCGCGGACCGTCCTGTACGCGGGCGACGACCTGGGCGACCTGCCCGCCTTCGCGGCGGTGGAGAAGCTCCGCTCGGACGGCCTGGCGGGACTGCTGGTGTGCAGCGGCAGCGACGAGGTCACCGAAGTCGCCCAGCGCGCCGACCTCCTCCTCCCCGGCCCCTCGGGCGTCGCCCGCTTCCTCCAGGCCCTGGCGGCGGCCGTCTGACCCCTCCGGCGGGGCGGCCGTGCCCGCGGGGCGGCGCCCCGCCGGAGGGGTCAGAGGGAGCGGAGGGCGGTGAGCTGGTCGAGGAACCAGCGGGAGGGGGGGAGGGACGTGGCGGCGGCGGCCAGGCGCTTGGTGCGGTCGGCGCGCTCGGTGAGGGGCATGGAGAGGGCCTCGTGGAGGGCGTCCGCGGTGCCGACCACGTCGAACGGGTTCACCGTGATCGCGTCGTCGCCCAGCTCCTCGTGCGCGCCCGCCTCGCGGGACAGGACCAGGGCGCAGCCCGCGTCGGAGACGACGGGGACCTCCTTGGCGACCAGGTTCATGCCGTCCCGGATCGGGTTGACCAGGGCCACGTCGGCCAGCCGGTACGCGGCCAGCGAGCGGGCGAAGTCGTCCTCGACGTGCAGGATCACCGGGGTCCAGCCGTCGCGGCCGTACTCCGCGTTGATCTCGTCCGCGAGGCGGGTGACCTCGGCGGTGTACTCGCGGTAGACGGCCAGGTCCTGGCGGGAGGGGTACGCGAAGGCGAGGTGGACGACCCGCTCGTGCCACTCGGGCCGCTCGGCGAGCAGGTGCCGGTAGGCGAGGAGGCCGCGGACGATGTTCTTGGACAGTTCGGTGCGGTCGACGCGCACGACGGTCCGGCGGTCGGGGCCGATCTGCTCGCGCAGGGCCGCCATCCGGTCCTCGACGTCCGGGCGGCGGGACCGCTCGCGGAGGAAGTCGGCGTCCGCGCCGAGGCCGTGCACGCCCAGGTGTGTCTGGTGTGGCGTGCCGTGCGCCGAGTGGCGCACGCTCGGCGACTGGTCCTTGGGCCACTGCGTCGTCACGTCCATGTCCTTGAGGGCGGACGCGCAGCAGTCCTGGAAGGCCTGGAGCCAGCGCCAGGTCAGGAAGCCCAGCCGGTCGGCGCCGAGCATGCCGAGGAGGAGTTCCTCCGCGATGTCGTCGGGCAGCATGGCGAAGTACTCGGGAGGGGCCCAGGGGGTGTGCGAGAAGTGGCCGATCCGCAGGTCGGGGCGCAGCTCGCGGAGCATGCCGGGGACCAGGGCCAGGTGGTAGTCCTGGACGATCACGACGGCGTCGTCGGCCGCCTCCACGGCGAGGGCCTCGGCGAAGGCGCGGTTGTAGAGGCGGTAGGACGCCCACTGGCGGCGCAGCTCCGCGTCGAAGACCGGCTCCAGCGGGGTCTGGTACAGCATGTGGTTGACGAACCACAGCACGGAGTTGGCGATGCCGTTGTAGGCGTCGGCGTGCACGGCCGCGTCGATGTCCAGCATCTTCACGCCCGGCTCGACCGCGGCGCCCCGGCGCACGGCCTGCCGGTCGCCGTCGCTCAGGGCCGCGCACACCCAGAGCGCGCCCGCGTCGGGCCCGATCGCGGACAGTCCCGACACCAGTCCGCCGCCGCCGCGCCGGGTGTCGAAGGTCCCGTCCTCCCGTGGCACGTAGCTGACCGGACCGCGGTTCGAGGCGACAAGAATCTGGGCTGCCATGGAGACGAACCTAGCCCGTAGCCCAAACACTCAAACGTATGGCGCTCACGCCACGCGGCGGCGCCGTGCGTACTCGGCCACCTCGATCATCGGGGGCCGTTCCTCGGTGTCGACGTCGTGCGTGCGCGGGACGAAGCCGTCCTCCCCGCGGTCGAACTGGGTCAGCCGCGGCCGGACCAGGTGCCCGCGCGACAGCCGTAGCTGGGCCGTGCGGTAGATCGCCGCCGCCATCCGGCCCAGCGCCCGTTCGTCCTGGTGCCGGTGCTTGCGGACGCCCACGTCCACCTGGGCGAGGGCGTCGAGGCCCACGGTGTGCAGGGCGTCGACCAGCAGGCCGAGTTCGACCCCGTACCCGACGGGGAAGGGCAGCCGTTCCAGGAGCGAGCGGCGGGCCGCGTACTCCCCGCCCAGGGGCTGGACGAAGCCGGCGAGCTGCGGCCAGTGGAGGTTCAGCAGCGGCCGGGCCACCAGCTCGGTCACCCGCCCGCCCTGGCCGGGCGTGCCGGCCAGGGGCCGGTCGTACATGGCCTTGACCAGGTGGACGGTGGGGTCGGTGAGGAGCGGGCCGACGATGCCGCTGACGAAATCGGCCGAGAAGTCGCGCAGGTCGGCGTCGACGAAGCAGACGACGTCACCGGTGGTGGCGAGGAGGGAGCGCCACAGAACCTCGCCCTTGCCGGGGAGGGCGGGTATGCGGGGGAGTATCGCGTCCCGGTGCACCACGCGCGCGCCCGCGGCGGCGGCCACCTCGGAGGTGCGGTCGGTGGAGCCGGAGTCGATCACCAGGAGTTCGTCGACGAGGGGGACGGCGGGTGACATGAGGTCGCGGCGGATGGTGGCGACGATGTCGCCGACCGTCGCCTCCTCGTTCAGCGCCGGCAGGACGACGCTGACGGTCGTGCCGTGCTTGGCCGCGAGCAGCCGGTCGAGCGGCCGGTCGGCCATGGACCAGGACCGCCGTTCCAGCCAGCGCTCCACCTCTTCCAGCACGTGATCTCCATCTCGCGTTTCGGACGACCATCTCGGGCGTCGGGGGGTTCGGTTACAGTCTTGAACAACGCGGATGACCGTCGCATGTCGGGTCCCCACGTTGGTGAACACGCACCACACAATCGAATACCGCTCATCCAGAGGGGCAGAGGGACACGGCCCGTTGAAGCCCCGGCAACCCTCCAGTCGGCACTCGTCAGCTCTTGCGCGAGGCCCCGGCTAGGGAAGGTGCCAAATCCGTCTCATGGCGAAGTGCGCCATGAGGAAGATGAGGAGAAAGGGCCTCGCCTCCATGGCTGTACAGACTGTCGCCACCGCCAAGAACGTCGACCTCGGGCCTGCTTCCGCCCTCTCCTGTCGCGAATGCGGCGAGCGCTTCCCGCTCGGTCCGGTTTTCGCCTGTGAGCTGTGTTTCGGGCCGCTGGAGATCGCCTACGACCTGCCGGTGGGTGACCCGGAAGCCCTGCGCAAGCGGATCGAGGCCGGTCCCGCCAACATCTGGCGGTACGCCCCTCTCCTGCCCGTGCCGTCCGACGTGGCGGACAAGCCGAACCTGAACCCCGGCTGGACCAAGCTCGTCCGGGCGGACAACCTGGGGCGCGAGCTGGGCGTCGAGCCGGGCAAGCTGTTCGTGAAGGACGACTCCGGCAACCCGACGCACTCCTTCAAGGACCGGGTCGTCGCCCAGGCGCTGGAGGCCGCCCGTGCCTTCGGCTTCACCACGCTGTCGTGCTCCTCCACGGGGAACCTGGCGGGTGCCGTGGGCGCCGCGGCGGCGCGGGCCGGGTTCCGCTCGTGCGTGTTCATCCCGCACGACCTGGAGCAGGGCAAGGTCGTCATGGCCGCCGTGTACGGCGGTGAGCTGGTCGGCATCGAGGGCAATTACGACGACGTCAACCGCTTCTGCTCCGAGCTCATCGGCGACCCGCTGGGCGAGGGCTGGGGCTTCGTGAACGTGAACCTGCGGCCGTACTACGCGGAGGGTTCCAAGACCCTGGCGTACGAGATCTGCGAGCAGCTCGGGTGGGAGCTGCCGGACCAGCTCGTCATCCCGATCGCGTCCGGCTCCCAGCTCACGAAGATCGACAAGGGGCTCCGGGAGCTCGTCGAGCTCGGTCTGGTCGCGGACAAGCCGTACAGGATCTTCGGTGCGCAGGCGGAGGGCTGCTCCCCGGTGTCGGCGGCCTTCAAGGCCGGTCATGACGTCGTGCGGCCCCAGAAGCCGAACACGATCGCGAAGTCGCTGGCCATCGGCAACCCGGCGGACGGCCCGTACGTGCTGGACATCGCCCGCCGCACGGGTGGCGCGGTGGAGGACGTGAACGACGAGCAGGTCGTCGACGCGATCAAGCTGCTGGCGCGCACGGAGGGCATCTTCGCCGAGACGGCGGGCGGGGTGACCGTGGGCGTGACGAGGAAGCTGATCGAGGCGGGCGTGCTGGACCCGTCGCTCACCACGGTCGTGCTCAACACGGGCGACGGCCTGAAGACCCTCGACGCGGTGGCGCCGACCACCGGCCCGACCGCCACCATCCGCCCGAGCCTGGACGCCTTCCGCGCCGCCGGCCTGGCCTGACCGACTGAGAGGCAGCACCACGACATGAGCGTCAACGTCCGCATCCCCACCATCCTCCGTACGTACACGGGCGGCCAGGCCGAGGTCCCGGCGGAGGGCGCGACCCTCTCCGAGGTCATCGAGTCGCTGGAGAAGAACCACCCGGGCATCGCCGCGCGTGTCCTGGACGACCAGGGCAAGCTCCGCCGCTTCGTGAACGTGTACGTCAACGACGACGACGTGCGCTTCGAGGACGGTCTGGCCACCGCCACGCCCGACGGTGCCGGCGTGTCGATCATCCCGGCCGTCGCGGGCGGCTGCTGACGTACGCAGCGTGACGGACATTGCCCCCTCCGCGAGAGAAAGCGGAGGGGGCAATTCTGCATGGTTGAGCGCGGTAGAGTTGGGGAAGTCCCCGCCACCGCCTGTGCCGCACGCATATGAGAAGGTGCGCGGTCGCGACAAGATGCAGTCAATGTGAGCCCGAGAGTTGCGCCATTTGCGCGCTTTGCCCGGCCCGACTTGCCCGGGATTTTGGCTACTTCAGCCCCCTTTTCCGTTCACGCATGCTCGGATTTCTCGTCCGATTGACCTGTTGCAGACGGCAGTTGGGCAGATACATTCAGCGGCGGTCGACGCGTTCCGGCGCACGCCTCCACCTGTCAGGGGGGCGAGGTCTGACCCGGGTCCGCGAAGTGCGGTCCTGTGCAAGGGCCAGTAATAGGGGAGTTAGGCATGGCTCAGGGCACCGTCAAGTGGTTCAACGCGGAGAAGGGGTACGGCTTCATCGCGGTCGACGGTGGTGCGGATGTTTTCGTCCACTACAGCGCGATCCAGATGGACGGCTACCGCACCCTTGAAGAAGGTCAGCGGGTCGAGTTCGAGATCTCGCAGGGCCAGAAGGGTCCGCAGGCGGACATGGTCAAGCTCGCCGCCGGCTGAGAGCCGCGTCGCGATCGACCGACCATCGACTGTCGACATCGCAAGTCTCGTCAGTACCGCACGTCAAGAGCCGAGGGGCTCGCGTTCCAGGGGACGCGAGCCCCTCGGCGTTCGTCCGGGCCCGTGGCATTCGCCCGGGCCCCTCGGTGTTTCTCCGGGCCGGCCGGGACGCGCCGCGCCCCCGGGCGGAGGCCCCCGAGGGGGTTCTCTCCGCGAGAGGCGCTTGCACTCGCAGGGGTCGAGTGCTAATCATTGGCGTTAGCACTCTGAAGGTGAGAGTGACAACGAAGGACCGGGTCGGTGAGGTCCGCAGGCCGGTGGGGCAAGGAACCACCTCAGGCAGGCAGACCGTCCGTCGCGGGCGCCAGCGCGGTCCGGAGCATCCACCCCAGTCCGGGAGGACCACTTCACATGGCCAAGATCATCGCGTTCGACGAGGAGGCACGGCGCGGCCTCGAGCGCGGCATGAACCAGCTCGCCGACGCCGTCAAGGTGACCCTGGGCCCCAAGGGTCGCAACGTCGTCCTCGAGAAGAAGTGGGGCGCCCCCACGATCACCAACGATGGTGTCTCCATCGCCAAGGAGATCGAGCTCGAGGACCCGTACGAGAAGATCGGCGCCGAGCTGGTCAAGGAAGTCGCCAAGAAGACGGACGACGTCGCCGGTGACGGTACGACCACCGCGACCGTCCTCGCCCAGGCGCTCGTCCGCGAGGGTCTGCGCAACGTCGCCGCCGGCGCCAACCCGATGGCCCTGAAGCGCGGCATCGAGACCGCCGTCGAGGCCGTCTCCGGCGCGCTGCTCGAGCAGGCGAAGGATGTCGAGACCAAGGAGCAGATCGCTTCCACGGCCTCCATCTCCGCCGCCGACACCCAGATCGGCGAGCTCATCGCCGAGGCCATGGACAAGGTCGGCAAGGAAGGCGTCATCACCGTCGAGGAGTCCCAGACCTTCGGTCTGGAGCTGGAGCTCACCGAGGGTATGCGCTTCGACAAGGGCTACATCTCGGCGTACTTCGCCACCGACATGGAGCGTATGGAGGCGTCGCTCGACGACCCGTACATCCTGATCGTCAACTCGAAGATCTCCTCGGTGAAGGACCTGCTCCCGCTGCTGGAGAAGGTCATGCAGTCCGGCAAGCCGCTGCTGATCATCGCCGAGGACGTCGAGGGCGAGGCCCTGTCGACCCTGGTCGTCAACAAGATCCGCGGCACCTTCAAGTCCGTCGCCGTCAAGGCCCCGGGCTTCGGCGACCGCCGCAAGGCCATGCTGAACGACATCGCCATCCTCACCGGTGGCCAGGTCATCTCCGAGGAGGTCGGCCTCAAGCTCGAGAACGCCGGCCTGGACCTGCTGGGCCGCGCCCGCAAGGTCGTCATCACCAAGGACGAGACCACCATCGTCGACGGTGCCGGTGACAGCGACCAGGTCGCGGGCCGCGTCAACCAGATCCGTGCCGAGATCGAGAACTCGGACTCGGACTACGACCGCGAGAAGCTCCAGGAGCGTCTGGCGAAGCTGGCCGGCGGCGTGGCCGTCATCAAGGCCGGTGCCGCCACCGAGGTCGAGCTCAAGGAGCGCAAGCACCGCATCGAGGACGCGGTGCGCAACGCCAAGGCCGCCGTCGAGGAGGGCATCGTCGCCGGTGGTGGCGTGGCCCTGCTCCAGGCCTCCTCGGTCTTCGAGAAGCTCGAGCTCGAGGGCGACGAGGCGACCGGCGCGAACATCGTTCGCCTGGCGCTGGAGGCCCCGCTGAAGCAGATCGCCGTCAACGGTGGTCTCGAGGGCGGCGTCATCGTCGAGAAGGTGCGCAACCTGCCCGTCGGCCACGGCCTGAACGCCGCGACCGGCGAGTACGTCGACATGATCGCCGAGGGCATCATCGACCCCGCCAAGGTGACCCGTTCCGCTCTGCAGAACGCGGCCTCCATCGCGGCGCTGTTCCTCACCACCGAGGCCGTCATCGCCGACAAGCCGGAGAAGGCCGCGGCCGGTGCTCCGGGCGGCATGCCGGGCGGTGACATGGACTTCTGATCCTCGCGGATCGGACACAGTCCTTTCGTTCCGAGGGCGGCACCCCTACTCCCAGGGGGTGCCGCCCTCGGGCGTTTCCCGGGGCCGGGCGCCGGTCACGCGGTCGAGGAGCGCGTCGACCCCGGCGGCCAGCTCCTCGCGCCCGCCCCGGCCGGAGAGGGACACGGCGCTCGCGCGGAGGCGCGGGAAGTCCTGGGCGGGCATGCGGTGCAGGCCGAGCCGGAACGCCGGCTCCGGCTCGTCGGGCGCGTCGACCATCGCGCGCAGTTCCACCAGCAGGTAGCCGAGCAGCCAGGCGGTGAAGGCGCGGTGGGCGGCCGTCGCGGTGGGTTCGTCCAGCCCCGCCTGGTGCAGCAGGCGGAGGATCCGCTCGTCGACGCGCAGCACGGCGGCCGGCCGGCGGGCGAGCGGCACGCTCAGCATCCGGGTCGCGAGCAGGGGCACGACCTCGGGGTGGCGCAGGGCGACGGCGTACGTGGCGCGGGCGATCCGCTGGAGCCCCGCGCGCCAGTCCTCGGCGTCCCCGTCCGCTTCCGGGCCCGCTCCCGCGTCGGCGTCCGGCGCCAGGAGCTCCTCCACCTCTTGGTGCAGTGCCTCCACCAGTCCGTCCAGCAGGGCTCCCTTGCCGGGCAGGTACCGGTACAGCGACATGGCCTCCACGCCGAGCTCGGCGCCGAGGCGGCGCATGCTCAGCGCCGACAGCCCCTCCGCGTCGACCACCCCGAGGGCGGCCGCCAGCACGCGCTCGCGGGTGAGCCGCCCGTAACGCCCTCTGTCACTGGCGCGCCGTCCGCCGGCCGTGTCGTCATGAGCCATCGGCTGCCGTCCCCTCGTCGTATCTACACCGTACGCGGCCTTTGTATACGTATTCCCCATTTGGGGCTTGACGTGGCACTTCTCCCGGGTGAACAATCGGGTATACAACGTAAACGTACGACCCATGGTTAGCCCGTAAGCGCCTCCCGGCGCGGGCGGCCCCCGGCGCCATCGATCGCGCCCCTCCCCTCGAACCGCATTTCAGGGAAGTCGGCACACCATGTACGGCTCACTCGCACACACCGGAATCTCTTGGCCTCTGTACGCCGTCGTCGGCATCATCGCGACGGTCGTCGGCAAGACGCTGAGCTGGTTCAGGGATCACTGATGACCCCCGTCGGCACCATCGAGCGTGAAAACGTCACGCCGGTACGACATCCCGGGCCCGGGACGGGACGGCTGTCCGTCACCGCCCTGGTCCCCGCCCACAACGAGGAGGAGGCCATCGGCGACACCCTCCGGTCCCTCCTCGACCAGACCGACCCCTTCGACGAGATCATCGTCGTCGACGACTGCTCCACCGACCGCACCGGCGACATCGCCCGGTCCTACGGCGTGACCGTCGTCCGACCCGAGCGCAACCGGGGGAGCAAGGCGAAGGCCCAGAACTACGGGCTGCCCGCGGTGCGGACCGACCTGGTCCTGCCGGTGGACGCCGACACGCTCCTCGCGCCCGACTACGTCGAACTGATCGAGGCCGCGTTCCACGACGACCGCGTGGCGATCGCCGCCGGCTGCGTCCAGACCAGGTTCGACGACAGGGCGACCGAGCGGGGCCGGTGCATCGAGTACCTCTTCGGCTTCCACTTCCAGCGGCCGATCCAGAACGCCGCCAACAGCCCGGTCGTCTGCTCCGGCTGCTGCTCGGCCTTCCGCACCGACGAACTGCGCAGCTTCGGGGGCTTTCCCGAGCGGACCATCGTCGAGGACATGGACTACACCTGGAGCAAGCAGATCGAGGGGCGTCGCGCGGTCTACGTCGGCGACGCCGTCGCGTGGGCGGCCGACCCCTCCGACCTCACCTACCTGCGCAAGCAGGTATGGCGCTGGATGGCCGGCTTCTTCCAGAACGTCCGCATCCACTCCAAGGGCATGATCTGCCACAAGCCGATGCTGTTCCTCTGGATCCTCATCGCCTGCTGGGACATCGTCACCGCGCCACTCTGGTACGTCATGCCGTTCTTCCTGATCTTCGTCCTCCACCAGGACGTCGGCACCACCCTGATGTGGTGGCTGGGCTTCGAGATGGTGCTGATGTGGCTGCCGCTGATCTACGCGATAAGACGCCGCCACCTGTCCTGGCTGCGCATCCTCCGCAACTTCCCGTTCGTCTATATGAACAAGATGGTCAACATCGTCTACGCATGGAAGGCCCTCCTGGTGGAGCTGATCGGCGTCCCGCTGAAGCTCACCCACGGCCTGGTCACCTACGAGAAGGGCCGGGCCTGAGCCCCCGCTCGCAGCCGGGGCATACGCTGGACCCATGGCCGTCGACGTCCTCACCGAGACCGTCATCGGCGCCCCGTGCGACCTCGTCGCCGCCTACGCCGCCGACCCGTCGAACGCGCCCGAGTGGTACGTCAACATCGTCTCCGTCGAGTGGGAGACCCCGGCGGAGGTCGAGGTCGGCGCACGGGCCGCGTTCGTCGCCCGCTTCCTCGGCCGGAGGCTCGTGTACACCTACGAGATCGTCGCGTACGAGCCCGGCCGCCGACTGGTGATGCGCGCCGACCAGGGGCCGTTCCCCATGGAGACCACCTACACCTGGGAGCCGTACGGCCCCGGGGGCGACCGAACGCTGATGACCCTGCGCAACCGGGGCGACGGCGGCAGCCGGGTCGTCGCCGCCGCGATGCGCCGCGCCAACCGCAAGGACCTCGCGCTGCTGCGGCACCTCCTGGAGACGCGCTACGGCCCCGGGGCGTGACCCCCGGGGTCGCGGTGGCGCGCTATCGCTTGAGGTCCGCCACGAACGAGGACCATGCGGCGGCCCGGAACACAAGCACCGGGCCGGTGGGGCTCTTGGAGTCACGGACGGGGATCATGTCCGGGTGGCCGTCGGCGACTTCGAGGCAGTCGGCACCGTCGCCGCCGCTGTAGCTCGACTTGCGCCACTCAAGGGTGTCGATCTTCATGGGCGTAATCCTCCGCCACTGATTCGATCAGGGCCAGGGAGGCGTCCGGTGACAGCGCATTGGCCCTCAGCAGATCGTAGGTGAACTCGTGCCGTGCGACCGTCCCCGGATCATCCAACAAGTGGCCTGTGCCGACCCCGTCGATGTATGCGAGCGGCGGTGCGTCAGGGAAGTACATCAGCTTGATCCCGCCGCCGAGGGCCGCGATGGCTCCGGAGTTGAAAGGGAGGAGCTGCACAATGACCTTACGCTGCCTGGCCAGCACGGCCACATGATGCAGCGCACTGGCCATGGTTGATGGCCCGCCGACCGGCCGCCGCAACGTCGACTCGTCCAGGATGGCCCAAAACAAGGGCCTCGTTGGATCGGTGAGCACGTGCGCGCGCTCGAGCCGTGCGTTGACCAGCTCGTCGATCTCCGCTTGCGACGCCATCGGTTGGTACGCCTGGAACAGGGCTCGGGCGTACTCCCCGATCTGCAACAGGCCGGGAATGAGAAGCGGTACGTACTGCTTGATCGTTGTCGCGACCGCTTCCGCTTCCACCGCCTCGGCGAAGTGATTCGGGTAAGACGACTTGTTGGCGGCCTCGCAGTTGCGTTCGAAGAAGCCGTCCGTATCCAGTATCGCGTCGATCTTGACGGCGAACTCCGGCTGCATCCGCCGCGTACCCGCTTCGAGCTGGCCGATGAACGAGCCGCTCACGAAGAGCTTCAGGCCCAGCGCGTCCTGGCTGAGCCTGGCGTTCTCGCGGGCATGGCGCAGCTCGGCGCCGAGCAGTGCCCTGGGCGAGGAAGACGGGTCGAGATCCTTTGGACCGGGCATGTGTCAACTCCCGTTAGCACAGATGGGGTTGTTGGGCCGCCTTTGTGTTCAGACTAGCCGCCAATCGACCACGCTGTGTACAGAAGCCGAACACTCAGCGTGGAGGTGCCTGGTCATGGGGATGCGATCCGTGGAGCACGTGGTGGACCAACTGCGGGACGAGCTCGGCAGAGTGGGCGTGACGCTGCCGTCCCTGCGGGTGGACCCGGTGTCGGCCGCGAGCGAGATGCCGTATCCGCTGGTGGACCTGGGGCGCTGCAACGTGGACACGGCCATGCGGCTGATCGCCGTGCTGCACGAGGCGCGGCGATGAGCGGCGGGCCCGAGTACGTGATCGACGGCCGGGACGGCCGGATCGGCGAGGTGATGGGGCACGTCGGCGGCTACGTACAACTGCGTCCACCGGGCGGCGGCCGGGAGTGGGACTGCCCCGCCGACGCCCTGGCCCCCGCGCCGCCGGGTGAGGTGCTGCGCGCACGCGTTCGGGAGTTGAACCAGCGGGGGCGCCTGCCCTGAAGGGGGTGGTCAAGGAGCCGGTGGTGGGGTGACGGGCGCTTCGGAGGCCTGCGGGGCGGGGGCGGGGGAGCCCCCGGTGGCCCCGGCGCCACGGGTGGCCCCGGGGGCGGCCGGCTCCTCGGGGGGCACGTCGAACTCTTCGAGGAGCGTCCTGCCGAAGCCGAAGCAGTACGTGACGAGGAAGCCGGCCACGTAGCCGGTGAGCAGCCCGCCGGCGTAGACCGCGATCGTCGTGCCGAGGCCGGTGCCGCCCGCGAGGAGGGGGAACAGGGCCCAGCCGGACGGGCCGATCGCCGTGGCGCCGACGGGCTCGCCGAGCATGCCGAACAGGCCGACGAACCCGCCGCCGAAGGCGCCGCCGACGCAGGCCGTGACGAAGGGGCGGCCGAGCGGCAGCGAGACGCCGTAGATCAGGGGCTCCCCCACCCCCAGCAGGCCGGCCGGGAGGGCGGACCTGATGGTGCGGCGGATGGCGGTGTTGCGCCGGAGCCGTACGTAGACGGCGGCGGCGGCGCCGACCTGGCCCGCGCCCGCCATGGCGAGGATGGGCAGCAGCACGGTGTGGCCCTGCTGCTCGATGAGGGTGGCGTGGATGGGGATCAGCGCCTGGTGCAGGCCCACCATCACCAGGGGCAGGAAGAGCCCGCCGAGGACGAATCCGGCCGCCGCGCCGCCGCGTACCAGGAGCCAGTCGGCGGCGTTGCCGATGGCGGCGGACACCTCGCCCGCGAGGAACATCAGGCCGTAGACGGTGACGAGGCCGGAGAGCAGCACCGTGAGCGTGGGCGTGAGCAGCACGTCGAGGGACTCGGGGACGCGGCGCCGGCACCACTTCTCGATCCGTACGGCGAGCAGCGCGGCGGCCAGGGCGCCGAGGACTCCGCCCTGGCCGGGTGCGAGCTGCTGGCCGAACGCCTCGACCTTGGCGACCCCGGGGAAGACGACGATCGCGGCGACCGCGCCGCCCAGGACCGGCGTACCGCCGAACTCCGTGGCGGTGTTGACGCCGACGAACACGGCGATCAGCGCCATGAAGCCGGAGGCGATGGCGGTGAGGGCGGGGGTGAGGGCGGGGAGCCGGTGGAGGTTGAGGAGCAGGCCGTTGAAGCCCGCGATGATGCCGCAGCCGATGAGGGCGGGGATGAGCGGCACGAAGATGTTCGCGACGCGGCGGAGGAGGAGCTTGGCGGGGGTGGCGTTACGGGCCTTCCGGCCGGCCCTCAGGGCGGCGCCCCGGGACCGGAGGAGGAGCGCCTCGAACTCGGGGGTGACCCGGGCGACGGTGCCGGGGCCGAGGACGATCTGGTAGCTCGCCCCGTCCTCGACGACTCCGAGGACGGCGGGGTGGGCCCTGAGGGCCTCGTCGCTGACCAGGGTGCGGTCGCGGAGGCCGAGGCGGAGCCGGGTCATGCAGTGGGCGACGGTGGTGACGTTCCCGGCGCCGCCGACGAGGGGGAGGAGGTCGGCGGCGGTCGTGCGGGGGTCGGACGCGGGTGGGGTCATGGCGCGGATGGTGCCAGGGGTGCGGCACCGTGGGGCGGGTGCGCGCCGGTGGGCGGGTGGTGGGCCCACCCGTTCGTCCCCGGGCCGACGCCGCCGGTCACTGTTCCAGGGCCGCCCGGAGGTGGCCGTCGGTCTTGGTGAGGAGCGCGGTCGCCGTCTCGGCGTCGACACCCGCCAGGAGGGTGAGGATCGCGGGCTTGACCTCGCCGTCCGTGGCGGCCAGGGCCGCTTCCACGGCCGTGTCGGGGGCGCCGGTGGCGAGGGCGACGATCCGGCGGGAGCGGGCGCGGAGCTTGTCGTTGGAGGCGCGGACGTCGACCATGAGGTTCCCGTACGTCTTGCCCAGCCGGATCATCGTGATCGTGGAGATCATGTTGAGGACCAGCTTCTGCGCCGTGCCGGCCTTCAGGCGGGTGGAGCCGGTGAGGAGTTCGGGGCCGACGACGACCTCGATGCCGTGTTCGGCGGCCGCCGCGAGGGTGCTGCCCGGGTTGCAGGACAGGCCGATCGTCAGGGCGCCCCGGGCGCGGGCGTGTTCGACCGCGCCGACGGCGTAGGGGGTGCGGCCGGAGGCGGAGACGCCGACGACCGTGTCGTCGGCGGTGAGGGAGAGGGCGTCCAGGTCGGCGACGGCCAGCTCCCGGGAGTCCTCGGCGCCCTCGACCGCCTCCAGCAGCGCGGCCGGGCCGCCGGCGATGAGGCCGACGACCTGGTGGGGGGCGGTGTTGAAGGTGGGCGGGCACTCGCTGGCGTCCAGCACGCCGAGCCGCCCGGCGGTGCCGGCGCCGGCGTAGACGAGGCGGCCGCCGCGGGCCATGCGGTCGGCGGTGGCGTCGATGGCGGCGGCGATGCGGGGCAGTTCGGCGGCGACTGCGCCGGGGACCGTCCGGTCCTCGGTGTTCATCAGGCGGGCGATCTCGGCGGTGGGGAGGCGGTCGATGTCCGCCAGCTCCGGCCGGAAGGCCTCCGTGGTGAGGCCGGACAGTTCGGAGGGGTTCATCTGTCGTGCTCTTCCGTCGTGTGCGTCAGCGGGTGCGGGGAGCGTGGCGGTGCGCGAGGGCCTCGTAGGACGCGGAGAGGGCGGGCGCGGCCGTCTCGTACGTGCGCTGGGTGACGCCGGTGAACAGGCAGTCGACCACCAGTAGCTGGCTGGTGCGGGACGACATGGCGGCGGGGCGCAGTTCGCTCTCCCGGGCGGTGGAGGTGGTGAGTATGTGGTCGGCGTACTGGGACACCGGGCCGTTCGGGCGGCCGGTGATCGCGACGGTGGTGGCGCCGCGGTCGAAGGCGGCGCGGAGCGGTTCTATGACGTCACCGGTGGAGCCCGAGTGGGTGATGGCGATGGCGACGTCGCCGGAGCGGAGCTGGACGGCGTTGGTGACGGCGAGGTGCGGGTCGCTGTGGGCGTGGGCGACGAGTCCGATGCGGAGCAGCTTCTGCGCGAGATCCTGGGCGACGAGGCCGGAGGCGCCGACGCCGTAGATGTCGGTGCGGCGCGCGCCGGCGAGGGCGGTGACGGCGGCTCCGAGCTGGATGGTGTCGAGTCCGGCGGCGGTGTCGGCGAGGGTCTGCTGCTCGTCGTGGGCGAGCTTGGCGACGACGTCCGCGATCGGGTCGTCCACCGCGATGTCGGCGGTCACGGAGGGGGCGCGGCCGGACTGCTGCTGGGCGGCCAGCCCGGCGAGGGCAAGGCGCAGGTCGCGGTAGCCGGGGTAGCCGAGGAGGCGGGCGGTGCGGACGACGGTCGCCTCGCTGGTGCCGGTGAGCTCGGCGAGGCCGGTGACCGTGAGGGCGGCGCAGCCGGCGGGGTCACCGGCGACGGCTTCGGCGACGCGCTGCATGGAGCGGGTCATGGAGGGCGCGAGGGTGCGGACCTTGGCGGCGAGGGCGGCGGGCGCGGGGGCGGCTTCCCCGCCGGGTCTGCCCGTGCTCCCCGAACCGTTGCTGAAAATTTCCTTCACCTTGTTGGTCACCACTGAAAGGTATTTTCAGCCCGGTGGGCCGTCAACCCCTCCGGACCTGGGGTGACAATGGCTCCATGGACGCCGTAGACCCCCTGGAGCAGGCCCTGCACGCCGCGCGGGCCCTGGTCCTCGCCGATCTCATGGCGCGGAACGTCGCCGAGGCCGAGGTCGTGTCCCTCGTCGAGGACGCGGTGACGCACCGCCGATGGTGGGTCGAGCAGTGGCCGGAAGGCATCGAGTACCTCGCCGGTCTCGTCGCCCAGGACGTCCAGGACGCCCTGCTGGAGCGGTACGGCCGCTGGCCGCTGTGCCCCGTGTGCAGCTCCGGCGACCCGCACGCGCTGGACGTCGAACCGGAACTGGGCCCCGACCCGCACTGGGTGTGCGGCAAGGCGGGCGTGGTCGTGGCCCGGGTCGGCGGCCTCACGTGACGGTCTACATCGACCCGCCGAACTGGCCGGGGCACGGCCGCATGTGGTCCCACATGGTGAGCGACACGTCCTACGACGAGCTGCACGCCTTCGCCGCCGGGATCGGCGCCCCGCCCCGCGCCTTCGACCGGGACCACTACGACGTCCCCTCCGAGCGGTACGCCGACGCGGTGGCGGCGGGCGCGGTCGAGGTGGGGTCGAAGGAACTGGTCCGCCTGCTCCAGGAGTCCGGTCTGCGCCGTCCGAAGCACCGGTCGGCGGACTGAGGCCGCTCCCGCCCCTCGCGGGCGGTGGGTGGTGGTGGGCTCAGCGGCGGGCGGTCTCGCGGTCCCGGGCCGTCGGGACGGCCGAGCCGGTGACCACGCGGGACGCCGAGGAGTGCAGGCGCAGGGCCACGGCCGCCGCCGCGAGTCCGAGGACGGTCATCGCGGCGCCCGCCCAGGCCGTGGACGGGAAGCCGAGGCCCGCGTCGATGACGGTGCCGCCGAGCCACGGGCCGCCGGTGTTGCCCAGGTTGAACGCGGCCGTGGTGGTGGCGCCCGCCAGGGTGGGGGCCGCCCCGGCGACGTTGAACATCCGGGCGTTGAGGGCCGGGGCCGTGTAGAACGCCGAGACGCCGAGGAGAAAGGAGAGGACGACCGTGGCGACGGGGCTGGGGGCGAGGACCGCGAGCGCCACCAGGAACACCGTCGAGGCGGTGATGCCGCTGAGCAGCACGCCGAACAGGTGGGCGTCCGCGACCCGGCCGCCGATCGTCGTGCCGATCAGCGCGCCGATGCCGAAGAGGGCCAGCACGGTCGGCACCCAGCCGGCGTCCAGCCCGGACACGTCGGTGAGCAGCGGCGCCAGGTAGGAGAAGGCGCAGAACACGCCGCCCGCCGCGAGCGCGGTGACCGCCACCGCGAGCCAGACCTGCCGGTCCCGGTAGATGCTCAGCTCGTGCCGGAGCCGTGGCTTCTCGTCGGGGAGGGGGATGCGGGGGATGAGGGTCACCACGCCGGCCAGGGCGACGGCGGAGGCGGCGCCGACCGCCCAGAACGCGGACCGCCAGCCCAGGTGCTCGCCGAGGAACGCGCCGGCCGGGACGCCCAGGACGTTGGCGATCGACAGGCCGCCGATCATCACGGCCATCGCGCGGGCGCGTGAGCCGACCGGCACCATCGCGATGGCGACGGCGGCGCCGACCGCCCAGAAACCGGCGCACGCCAGCGCGCTGACCACGCGGGAGGCGAAGAGGATCCCGTACGAGGGCGCCAGCGCGCCCGCAAGCTGCCCGGCGCCGAACGTGCTGATCAGCGCGATGAGCGTGGTCTTGCGCGGCAGCCGGAGGGTGGCCACCGCGAGGAGCGGGGCGCCGATGACCATGCCGATCGCGAAGGCGGATATGAGCAGCCCCGCCCGGGGGATGGAGACGCCCATGTCCTCCGCGATGGGCGGCAGCAGGCCGGACAGCATGAACTCGCTCGTGCCGAGCGCGAAGACGGACAGGCCGAGGATGTAGACGGCCAGGGGCATGCGGGTGCGATCGGTGGAGGACGGCATGCCAGGGGTCAACACCTCGTTGATCCCTTACATTCCCGCGGTCTCCAGGAGCTTCAGCTCCGTGGTCAGGTTCTGCCGGGCCCGCTCCTCCCACGCGCGTGCCCCGTGGGGCGTACGGAACAGGCGCGGCAGGCCCAGCAACTGGCGCAGCACCGCCGCGCGGCCCGCGCGGAACGCGTCGTCCGGGACGAAGCCGTACTCCTCCCGTACGGCGGCGGCGTACACGGCGTACGCGTCGGGCGTGGCGGCCAGTACGGCGAGGTCGGCGTCGCACAGCGCCTCGCCGTTGCGGTCGCCCTCGGCCGGGTCGTGGGTGACCGTGAGCCGGACCAGGCGGGCCACCTCCGCCGTGGCCGCCCCGTCGAAGCCCAGCTCGGGCAGGGCCCGCTCGGCCAGCCGGGCGCTGCGCTCCTCGTTGGTGGACCGCTCGGGCAGGTACACGGCGTCGTGGAACCAGGCGGCGAGCCGTACGAGGTCGGGGTCGTCCGCGTGGTCCGCCAGCTCGTCGACGCGGTCCAGCACGGCGAGCAGGTGGTCGGTGGTGTGGTACCGCCGCTGCGGCTCGGCCCAGCGGGCGAGCAGGTCGTCGGCGTACCGGTCGGCATGGGGCGCGTCCCGTACGGCCGACAGCCAGCGCCGGCGGAGGTCGTCGTGGGCGGGGTGCGCGGGAAGGGACGCCATGCGCCCATTCTGCCGCCCGCTCACCCCGCCCACCCCGCCCACCCCGCCCACACCGCCCGGGCCCGCCCGGGGGCGGGCGCCCTCCGGTCGGGGTCCGGGGGTCAGGGGGCGGGGGCGTCGAGGGTGGTGCGCCAGGTGCGGACCGCGGTGGGGGAGACCGGGGCGGTCCAGCCGGAGGGGCGGGCGGCGCCGCCGATGTGGAAGGCGGTGATCCCGCCCGCGAGGAGCGCCGGGACGTGGTCCAGGCGCAGTCCGCCGCCGACCAGGAGCCGGGGTTCGTACCCCGGTTCGCCGCGGCGGGCGGCGTCGGCCTCGGCGAGCAGGGTCGGCAGGCCCGCGTCGACACCGGTGGCCGAGCCGGCGGTGAGGTAGGTGTCCAGACCCGGCAGGTCCGCGAGCTGCTTGCGCGCCGCGTCCCGGTCGGCCGCCCGGTCGAGGGCGCGGTGGAACGTCCAGCGGCAGCCCTCCAGCTCGGCCACCACCCGCTCGACGGTCACCAGGTCGACATTCCCCTCGGCGTCGAGGAAGCCGAGGACGAACTCGTCGGCGCCCTCCTCGCGCAGCTCCCGGGTCACCCGCACCAGCGCGTCGACGTCGCCGGCCGCGAAGCCGTCGGCCAGTCGCAGCATCACGCGCAGCGGGATGTCCACGGCGGCGCGGATCCGCCCGTAGGTCTCGCGGGAGGGGGTGAGCCCGTCCGCGGCCATGTCGGTGACCAGCTCCAGCCGGTCCGCTCCTCCGGCCTGTGCGGCGATCGCGTCCTCCGCGTCGAGGGCGATCACCTCCAGGACTGCACGGTTGCTCACTGACGGCTCCCTTTCACCGGGCTACAGGTCTAGTCCAATGCCACCCTAATGCGCGTGCACGGTGAAGGCAGCCGTACGCACCTTCCCGCCGTGCCGGAAATCGAGGAAGAGCCGGTACGCCCCCGCGCTCGGCGCCGTGGCCGTGAACGCCACCTCCGGCCCGGCGGGGCCCTCGTGGGGGTGGACGTGCAGGTACGCCAGGTCTCCGGCGCGCAACGCGACCAGGTGGCCGTACGCGCCGAGGTACGGCTGGAGGTCGGTGACGGGCCTTCCGTTCCGGCTGACCCGCAGCGTCAGTTCTGCCGCCCGCCCCGGCTCGGGCGTCCCGGCCAGTTCGACGCGGTAGCCGTCCACCTCGGCGACCCGGTTCGGCGCGGGCGGCGGCGCCGGGCGGTACGTGCCGGACACGGCGAGGTCCGCGCCGAGCGTCAGCGCCTCGCCGCCCGCGGGCGTGAAGTCGGCCAGCGCCCGGTAGTCGCCGGCCCGCGGCAGCTCCACCGGTGTCGACCAGGTGCCGTCGGCGGCCCGTACGGGATGCAGGTGCCGGTAGACGGTGAGGTCCCGGGAGACGAGCACCAGGTGCAGTTCCTTGCCGTGCTTCCGCTCGTACGCCGTGACGGCCCGCCCGTGCCCGTCCTCGATGCGGAACCGCAGCTCACCCGGCTCGCCGGCGGTGAGGGCCGGCCGCTCCAGGGCCAGGGTGCGGCCGCGCTCGGAGATCTGGAGCCCGCCGGGGACCGGGGGTTCGGCCGCTCCGGCGGGCGTGGCGGGCGCGTCGTGCCGCCCGTGCGCCGCGGCCGGCCGCTCCTCCGCCGCGACGACCGGCCCGACGCCCTTCCCCACCCCGTACGCCGTGCCGAAGGTCGCGGCGAGGGCGGCGGCGAATGCGGTGATCTTCGCTCCGGTGTTCATGACGGCTCCTTGATGAGGCGGGTCCCAATGCAGCTCACCATACCCCCATGGGGTATCAAGTCAAGCGGGGGCGACGCTTGCTTCCTTCTACCCCCCGGGGGTATACCGGAGTCGAACGGAAGGGCATACCCTGTCGGGGTATCAATCGGCGAGGAGCAGCACTCATGAGCACCCCTACGACGACGACACCCGGCCCCACCGCCGAGGTGGAGCTCGCCATCGGCGGTATGACCTGCGCCTCCTGCGCGGCCCGCGTCGAGAAGAAGCTCAACCGCATGGACGGCGTCACCGCGACGGTCAACTACGCCACCGAGAAGGCCAAGGTCACCTTCGCCGACGGGGTGCGGGTCGCCGATCTCATCGCCACCGTCGAAGCGACCGGCTACACCGCCCGCGAACCCGAGCCCCCCGTGCCCGAGGTCCGGGAGGAGGACCGGGAGCCGGCCGACGAACTGCGGCCGCTGCGCCAGCGTCTGGTCACGGCCGTCGTGCTGTCCGTACCCGTCGTCGCCATGGCCATGGTCCCGGCGCTCCAGATCGAGTACTGGCAGTGGCTCTCCCTCACCCTCGCCGCGCCGGTCGTCACCTACGCCGCCTGGCCCTTCCACCGGGCCGCCTGGACCAACGCCCGGCACGGCGCCGCCACGATGGACACCCTCATCTCGGTCGGCACGTCGGCGGCCTTCCTCTGGTCGCTGTGGGCGCTGTTCCTCGGCACCGCCGGCACGCCCGGCATGACCCACCCCTTCGAGCTGACCATCGCCCGCGGCGACGGCGCCGGGAACATCTACCTGGAGGCCGCGGCCGGGGTCACCGCCTTCATCCTGGCCGGCCGCTACTTCGAGGCCCGCTCCAAGCGCAAGGCGGGCGCGGCGCTGAAGGCGCTGCTGGAGCTGGGCGCGAAGGACGTCACCGTCCTTCGCGGCGGCCGGGAAACCCTCGTCCCCGTCGGCGAGCTGCGGGTCGGCGACCGCTTCGTCGTCCGGCCCGGCGAGAAGATCGCCACGGACGGCACCGTCGTCGAGGGCACCTCCGCCGTGGACGCCTCCATGCTCACCGGCGAGTCCGTGCCGGTGGAGGTCGGCACCGGCGACCCCGTCACCGGCGCCACCCTCAACGCCGGCGGCCGGCTGGTCGTCGAGGCCACCCGTATCGGCGCCGACACCCAACTGGCCCGGATGGCCAAGCTGGTGGAGGACGCCCAGAACGGCAAGGCCGCCGCCCAGCGCCTCGCCGACCGGATCTCCGCCGTCTTCGTCCCCGTCGTCATCGGCCTCGCGCTCGCCACCCTCGGCTTCTGGCTCGGCAACGGCTCCGGCCTCACCGCCGCGTTCACCGCCGCCGTCGCCGTGCTGATCATCGCCTGCCCGTGCGCCCTCGGCCTCGCCACCCCGACCGCCCTCATGGTCGGCACCGGACGCGGCGCCCAGCTCGGCATCCTGATCAAGGGCCCGGAAGTCCTGGAGACCACCCGCAAGGCCGACACGATCGTCCTCGACAAGACCGGCACCGTCACCACCGGACGCATGACCCTGCTCGCGGTCCACACCGCCGAGGGCACCGACGAGGACGACGTGCTGCGCCTGGCGGGCGCCCTGGAGCACGCCTCCGAGCACCCCATCGCCAAGGCGGTGGCCACCGGGGCGGCCGAGCGCGTCGGCACGCTCCCCACCCCCGAGGACTTCGCCAACGCCGCCGGCCTCGGCGTCCAGGGCGTGGTGGACGGCCACGCCGTGCTCGTCGGCCGCGAGAAGCTGCTGGCCGCGTGGTCCATCGAGCTCCCCGCCGCGCTGGAGCGCGCCAAGCACGAGGCCGAGGCCGCCGGCCGCACCGCCATCGCCGTCGCCTGGGACGGCGAGGCCCGCGCGGTCCTGGAGGTCGCGGACGCGGTCAAGGACACCAGTGCCGAGGCGATCGGCCGCCTCCGGGCGCTCGGCCTCACGCCCATCCTCCTGACCGGCGACAACCGGGCCGTCGCCGAGGCGGTCGCTGCCGAGGTCGGCATCGACGAGGTGTACGCGGAGGTCATGCCCGAGGACAAGGTCGATGTGGTCAAGCGCCTCCAGGCCGAGGGCCGCTCGGTCGCCATGGTCGGCGACGGCGTCAACGACGCCGCCGCGCTCGCCCAGGCCGACCTGGGCCTCGCCATGGGCACCGGCACGGACGCCGCGATCGAGGCGGGCGACCTCACGCTCGTCCGCGGTGACCTCCGCGCCGCGGTCGACGCCATCCGGCTCTCGCGCCGGACCCTCGCCACGATCAAGGGCAACCTGTTCTGGGCGTTCGCCTACAACGTCGCCGCGCTGCCGCTCGCCGCGGCGGGCCTCCTGAACCCGATGATCGCGGGCGCGGCCATGGCGTTCTCGTCGGTCTTCGTGGTCGGCAACAGCCTCCGCCTGCGCGGCTTCAAGCCGGTCGCGTGAGCCCGGCCGGGCGCCGTTCGGCTCCTGCCCGGTGGGTGGGGACGTCCCGCCGTCCGGCTCCTGCCGGTGGTGCGGGGCGGCGCCCCGTCAGGGGGCCAACTCCGGGGGCAGCGGGGCCGCGTGCAGGAGCGTCAGGCCCGAGACCGCCCGGGTGAGGGCCACGTACAGGCGGCGGAGGCCGGTGCGCTCGTCCGGTTCGCCGTCGACGACCGCCGCCGGCTCGTCGAGGACGACGTAGTCGTACTCCAGACCTTTCGCCAGCGACGCGGGCACCAGCGTCAGACGGGACTCGGCGGTCGTCTCCTCGCCCGGCGCCAGCCACGCCAGGCCCGCCCCGCGCAGCGCGTCCGCCAGGACCGGCACCCGGGCGTCCGCCGCGATCAGGCCGATCGACCCCTCGTGGCGCAGCGCGGCCCGGCACGCCGCCACCACCGAGGCGGCCAGGTCCTCCGCCCGGCACGGCACGATCTCCAGCGAGCCCGGCGACTCCCGCACCGAGCGCACCGGGGCCAGCCCGGGCGACATGTGCGGCAGCAGCCGGGACGCGTACGCGATCACCTCGCGCGGCACGCGGAAACCGGCCGTGAGCTCCTCCACCACCGCGTCCGGCTTGCCCAGGTGCGCCAGCGCCTCCGCCCAGCTCGCCGTCGCCCACGGGGTGGTTCCCTGGGCCAGGTCGCCCAGCACGGTCACCGAGCCGGTCGAGCAGCGCCGCCCCACCGCCCGGTACTGCATGGGCGACAGGTCCTGCGCCTCGTCCAGGACCACATGGCCCAGGGACGGCGTACGTTCCACCAGGTCGGCCGCCTCGTCGATCAGTACCGCGTCCGCCGCCGACCACCGCGCGGCCCTCACCGAGCGGGGCGGCTTCGTCCACAGGACCGCCTTCTGTTCCTCGGCGGTCAGCAGCCCGTCCGCGTGCTCGGCCAGGAACGCGGCGTCCGACAGCAGCCGCAGCACCAGCTTCGCCGGGTCGACGGCCGGCCACACCGCCTTGACCACCGCCTTCACCGCCGTGTTCCGCGCCACCGCGTCCTGGACCCGGTCGTCCGGCGCCTCGCCCGCCTGTTCCATGCGGACCAGCACCGCGTGCGCGATCCGCTGCGGCAGGGCGTCCCGCGCGGCCCCGTACCGGATGTCGCGGTCCAGCAGCTCGCGGACGATCTCCTCCAGCTCGTACGCCGGCACCCGCCAGCGCCGGGAACCGCGCACCACCACCAGCGGCTCGGTGGGCGGCGTCACGTACGACCGCACGGCCCGGCGCAGCACCTCGGCCATCCGGGCGTCGCCCTTGACGACGGCCGCCGTCGCCTCGTCCGCGCCCCGCACCTCCACGCGCGCGACCAGGTCGTCGACCGTGGCCTGCTTCACCTCCAGCTCGCCCAGCGCGGGCAGCACCTGCTCGATGTAGTGGAGGAAGGACCGGTTCGGTCCGACGACCAGCGTGCCGGTGCGGGCCAGCCGCTCCCGGTGCGCGTACAGCAGGTAGGCCACCCGGTGCAGGCCGACCGCCGTCTTGCCGGTGCCGGGCCCTCCCTGGACGCAGACGGAGCCGGACAGGCCGCTGCGGACGATCTCGTCCTGCTCGGGCTGGATGGTCGCGACGATGTCCCGCATCGGGCCGACGCGCGGCCGCTCGATCTCCGCCTGGAGCAGCCGGGACGTCGTCTCCGCCTCCTCCGGGTCGGACAGGTGCTCGTCCTCGTAGGCGGTCAGCTCACCGCCCGTGTACCCGAACCGCCGGCGCAGCGCGACGTCAAGCGGGTCCTTCCGGGACGCCCGGTAGAACGGCTGCGACACCGGGGCGCGCCAGTCGACGACCATCGGGTCGCCGTCCGCGTCGTGGACGTGCCGCCGCCCGATGTAGAACCTCTGGCCCTCCTGCGTGGTGTGCAGGTAGTCGAGCCGGCCGAAGAACAGCGGGGTGTGGGACAGGTCGGCGAGCGCCTTGATCCGGTCCTCGATCTGGGCCGACAGCACGGCGGCGTTGACCCAGTTCGCGGTGACGTCACGGATGTCGAGGGCCTGGACGTCCTCGCGCATGGTGCGCAGGGCGGCACGCGAGGCGGCGAGGTGGGCGCGCTCTCGCGCGAGCGGATCGGGCACGGCGGGGCCTCCAGGGGCGTACGCGGGGGGACGGCGGGCCGACCGGTTTCCGACCGGTGGGCGGCGCTCCACGGGAGGGAGGCGGGCAAGGCGGGCGATTCTAGCCAGGGTGCCGGGCGGCGGGCGAGCGAATTGTCGTGGCCATCCGTCCCGTAGGGGATGCCGTATGCCTGGAGTCGTACGCGGGCGGCGCCCGGGTTCGGTCTGCGGACCGATGTACCGGCCACCGGCGGGAACCATCATGGAGACATGACCACCACCCTCCATGACGCCCCCGGCGCGACCGCCCTGGGCACGGCCCACCACCCCGCCCACCGCATCGGCAACGCCCTGCGTGTGATCAAGGTGTTCGCCGAGGCGGCGTTCGGGGTGGTCGTGCTCGGCGAGTTCGCCGAGGAGGCAGGCGTCAGGCGCCGCTGAGATCCGGATCGGTGCCCTGCGACGGGGACAGCAGCTCGTCCGCGTCGACGATCCGGTACGCGTACCCCTGCTCGGCCAGGAACCGCTGGCGGTGCGCGGCGAAGTCCTGGTCGATCGTGTCCCGCGCGACCACCGAGTAGAAGTGCGCCTGGTGCCCGTCCGCCTTGGGCCGCAGCACCCGGCCGAGACGCTGGGCCTCCTCCTGGCGTGAGCCGAAGGTGCCCGACACCTGGATGGCGACGGTCGCCTCCGGCAGGTCGATCGAGAAGTTCGCCACCTTGGAGACCACCAGCACGCTGATCTCGGCGTTGCGGAAGGCGTCGAAGAGCTTCTCGCGCTGCGCGTTGGGCGTCTCGCCCTTGATCACCGGGGCGTCGAGGTGTTCGCCCAGTTCGTCGAGCTGGTCGATGTACTGGCCGATGACGAGGATCTGCTGGCCGGCGAACTTCCGCACCAGTGCCTCCGTGACCTTCCGCTTCGTCGCGGTCGTCGCGCAGAAGCGGTACTTCTCTTCCGTCTCGGCGGTCGCGTAGGCCAGCCGCTCGCCGTCGGTGAGGTTGACCCGCACCTCGACGCAGTCGGCGGGCGCGATGTAGCCCTGCGCCTCGATCTCCTTCCACGGCGCGTCGAACCGCTTGGGCCCGATGAGCGAGAACACGTCCGACTCGCGGCCGTCCTCGCGCACCAGCGTCGCGGTCAGTCCGAGGCGCCGGCGGGCCTGGAGGTCGGCGGTGAACTTGAAGACGGGCGCGGGCAGCAGGTGCACCTCGTCGTAGACGATCAGGCCCCAGTCGCGGGAGTCGAACAGCTCCAGGTGCGGGTAGATGCCCTTCCGCTTCGTGGTCAGCACCTGGTAGGTGGCGATCGTGACCGGGCGGATCTCCTTCTTCGTCCCGCTGTACTCGCCGATCTCGTCCTCGGTCAGCGAGGTCCGCTTCACCAGCTCGTGCTTCCACTGGCGGGCGGAGACCGTGTTGGTCACCAGGATCAGGGTGGTCGCCCCGGCCTTGGCCATGGCGCCCGCCCCGACGAGGGTCTTGCCCGCGCCGCAGGGGAGGACGACGACGCCCGAGCCGCCGTGCCAGAAGCCCTCGACGGCCTGCCGCTGGTACGGGCGCAGCGCCCAGCCGTCCTCGGCCAGGTCGATGCGGTGCGCCTCGCCGTCCACGTACCCGGCGAGGTCCTCGGCCGGCCAGCCGAGCTTCAGCAGTGTCTGCTTGATCTGCCCGCGCTCGGAGGGGTGGACGACGACGGTGTCCGCGTCGATGCGCGCGCCGACCAGCGGCTGCACCTTCTTGGAGCGGAGGATCTCCTCCAGGACCGGCCGGTCGGTGGTCGTCAGGACCAGCCCGTGGGTGGGGTGCTTGGACAGGGTGAGCCGCCCGTAGCGGGCCATGGTCTCGGCGACGTCCACCAGCAGGGCGTGTGGCACCGGGTAGCGGGAGAACTCGACCAGCGCGTCGACGACCTGCTCCGCGTCGTGCCCCGCCGCCCGCGCGTTCCACAGGCCCAGCGGCGTGACCCGGTAGGTGTGGATGTGCTCGGGCGCGCGCTCCAGCTCCGCGAACGGAGCGATGGCGCGACGGCAGGCGTCGGCCCGCTCGTGGTCCACTTCGAGCAGCAGTGTCTTGTCGCTCTGGACGATCAGGGGTCCGTTCACGCCTCACCCTTTCCTGGCGGCCTCGGTGTGTGGCCAAACATCCAGTGTTACGCATCGGCGGCGTAAGCGGCCCGGGCCGGGGTGGGCGGGGTGCGGGGGTGACCGGGCCGGGGCGGGTCAGAGCAGGGGACTGTTGAACAGGGGGCCCTCGATCTGGAGGTCGGCCAGGGGGCCGCCGGGCCCGCCGATCGGCGGGAGCGTGGTGGCGGCGGCCGGGGTGGCGAGGGCGGTGAAGAACAGCGTCGCGGCCGTCAGGAGGAGGGCGATGCGCCGGCTCATGCGGGGGGTCCTTTCACATCGGCGGCGTACGTGGCCGGGCCCGCGCCTTCCGTGGTGGCGCGGGCCCGGCGGCAGAGGGGGACGGGCGGTCAGAGGGTGAGCCCGCCGCCGAGGTCGATGCCGACCGCGGCGGCCTGGGTGGTGATCGCGGAGAGGAAGGCGGCGGTGGTGATCAAGACCGTGGTGACGCGACGACGCATGGGGGGCGACCTCTTTCGGGTGCGGTGCCGTTCGGGACGTCCCGTGGCTGCCCGCGCCGCGCCGGAGGAATGCGGAAGGTCCCCCTGAGGTGGGGAATCGGTCACTCACGCGCGGTAAATCGTCCGCCCGCGCGCATGATCCGGCCGGGGTCAGGTCGGGTCGTCGGCGAGTTCCGCGACGCCGGTGATGCGGTGCAGCGGGTAGGTGCGGACCTCGTCGGCGGTGTGGTCGTACGCCGTGACGAAGCCGCCCTCCACCCGTACCGGGGCGATCACCCGCTGGCTGGCGGCGCCCTCGGCGGTGACGTAGCCGATCCACACCGCCGAGCCGGTCATCGCGGCGGCCTGGACGGTGGCGAGGGTCTCGGCGGCCGAGGTGCGGGGAGGGGCGCCGTCCCCGGCCGTCCCGGAGGCGGCCGGCTCCTCCTTGCGGACGACCGTCGAGGCCAGGTCCCCGGCGCGGATGGCCCGCACGGCGGCGCCCAGCAGCGTGGCGTCCGGCTCCGGGGGGCCCTTGGGCACCGGCGCGGGCGCCGTGCGCGCCGGGGTCCGGTAGGCGCGCGCCCGGGTGATCAGGACGTCGCCCTCCGCCGACTCGGCCGCGGGGGCGAAGCCCATGGACCGCAGCCCCTCCAGCAGCGCCGCCGGGTCGGCCTGGGCGGCGAGCACGGTCGGCGCGAGGCGCCGCAGCCGGAGGGACGCCGACCGCTTGTCGGCCAGGATCTCGCCCAGCACCGTGTCGTCGTCGCAGCGTACGTAGGCGGAGGCGGCGCCCACCCGGAGGTGGCCGTGTCTGCGGGCGACGTCGTCGATGAGGTACGCGAGCGGCTGGGGGACCGGGGTGCGGGAGTGGGCCGCCAGGAAGGCGTGCAGGTCGGCGGCCGCCTGCCCGGCGTCCAGGGCGCGGCGCACCGAGCCGGGCGTGAAGCGGTACACGGTCGCGCCGCCCTTGGACTCGACGTCCGCGACGACGGCCAGCATGTCGGCGAGCGGCCGCTTCAGGGGCCCGGGGGCGACCGCCGTCAGGTCGGCCTGGAGCAGGACGTGGTCGACCGGTTCGGGCAGCAGCGGTGCGAGGAGCGCGGCGGCGCCCGCGTGGGCGGCGACGGTGGCGTGGGCGGGCCGGCGGCCGTTGACGGCCTCGGTGCCGCCGGGCGCGGGCACCGGCACGAACGCCTTCGCCGGGTACCCGGGGCCCTGGCCGGCCACCGGGTGGTCCGTGCCCGGGGCGGGGGCGCCCGGGAGCAGGGCGCGGCCGTGGGCGGACAGGGCGCCGCGCCCGGTCACGCCCAGCAGCTCGGCCTCGGTCAGGGTCCAGCTCGCCAGCCGGACCCGCAGGTCGGCGCCCGGCTGCGCGGCGCCCCGCCCGTCGCGCAGCGGGCGCTCCCAGCGCAGCCGGGCGAGCAGGGCCTCCGGGTCGGGCGACGCCCCGGCGGGGAGGCCGGCCAGCAGGGACAGCACCCGGCGGCGCACCTCGGGCGCGGCGCCCCGGTCGAGGTCGGGTCCGAGGGCCGCGAGCGTGCGGCCCTTGGCGTCCTGGGTGCCGATCAGGCCGGGTGTCCGGGTCGAGGCGAGCCACGTTCCGGCGAGCAGCGCCCAGCGTTCGGCGGCGGGCAGTTCGAGCCACTCGTCGAAGGCGGGGGTCGGCGCGTACCGCTCGTCCGCCTCGCCGTCCGACGCGATCAGGCCGGCCCCGTACGCCACCTCCAGCCAGAAGGCCGCGACCTGTTCGGGCACGTCGAGCGCCGTCGCGGTCCGCTTCAGGTCGCGGACGGACATGCCGCCCGCGCGCAGGACGGCCGGTCCGCCCTCGTTCCACTCCTTGGCGAGTTCCTCGATGGTGGCGAGCGCGTGGTGGGCCTGGCCCGCCGCCGTGCTGTCGACGACCGGGGGGCCGTACTCGCGGGCGGGCGTGACGGCGGGCGGCACCGGCTCGGGCGCCCGGTGCGCGCGCCCGGCGCGCAGGTGCAGCGCCGCCTCCCGGGGCAGCACCACCGTGCGCGCGGTCGCGGGCAGCAGCAGGCCCCGGTCGCGCAGCCAGCGCACCGGCGGCGCCGGGTTCGGGGTCACCTCGCCGTACGGCGGCCCCCACACCAGCCGGTCCAGGATGCCGAGCGCCTCCATCGGCGCGGTGTCCAGCAGCGCGCCCATCCGATCCCGGTCGGTGAACAGGTCCGTCAACGCGGCGACCGCCGACACCGGATCGTGTGTCGTCGGCAGTCCCGCCGTCGCGATGATCTCCTGGAGCCGGGTCGGGGACATGCCCGCCGTCGCCTCGGCGACCGTGGGGCCGAGGCCGGTGGGGGACGGGTGCTGCGGGGAGGGGGCCAGCAGTTCCCGGGCGGTCCGCACCAGCCGCAGCCGGTCGTCGTCGCCCCACGCCAGCGCCTGGGCGCGGAGCACGGCGACCGCGCGCGGCAGCGCCGCCTCGACGTCGGGGTCGCCCTCGTCGCCGGCCATCAGCGCGAGGAGCTCGGCGTACGGGGCGGGGTCCGGTGCCACCGCGAGCGCCTCGGCGGTCTGGAGCGCGAACCGGTCGAGCCGTTCCAGCGCCCGTACGACGGAGGCGCGGGTCCCGGCCCGGGTGGCGAGCTGCGTCAGGTCGCCGGGGACGGGGACCAGCAGGTCGGGGCGGGCGCTCAGCAGCGCGGCCAGCCCCTCGTCGCCACGGGCCCGGAGGGCCTCCGCGAGGGTGCGCGGAGCCGTCGTACCGCCATTGCCTTCGGTTCCTGCGGCCACGTGCGCCTCCCGATCGAGCTCACCGGTCCCCATCCGGACCACGTTAGCCCCTGCGCAGGCGCTAACGTCGTGACGGTGGGGATCGAGAGCGACCAGCTGGTGTTCGACTATCTGAGCCGGGTGGGTGACCTGGCCCAGCAACGGCAGCTGTCCTCGCAGACGCGGATGCGGCTGGTGTCGTCGCTGCGCAGCGAGATCGACAGCAGGCGCGCCAAGGACGACAGCCCGGGGGCGGTGCGCGGCATCCTCACCGCCCTGGGCACGCCGGACGAGGTGGTCGACGCGGCGGCCTCGGGCGCGTCGGGCGCGCCGAACACCCCGGGTGCGTCGGGGGCGCCGGGACGGCCACGGCCGGCCGTGCCGGAACAGCGCACGCCCCGGACACGCTTCCGCCGCCGCGCGGGCACGGGCTCCGACGTGCCGGCGGCGCGCGAGAGGCCCGCCGCGGACGCGTGGAGCCCGCACCTGGCCGGGATGGACGAGGTCGGCGCGTCGGTGGAACAGCCCGACTGGTGGCGGGTCGAGGAGGGCGCGTTCGGCGGGGACGCCGTGCCGCCCGGGTTCCGGGGCGGGGTGGAGATCCCGGACATGCTGAAACCCCCGCCGAAGGAGGAGCCCGCCCCGGCCGCCGCCCCCGCCGCCGGCGCGCCGGCGGCGGACGCGGAGCCGCCGTCGCCGCCCGCGTCGGCGGCCCCCGCGCGCCGCCGCCCGCCGCTGCTCCGGCTGCCGCTGCGGCTCGGCCACCCGATGCTGGTGGCCGCCGCCCTGCTGCTGGTGGCGGGCGTGGTGCTCGGCTCATGGGCGGCCCTCGGCGGCGGCTGGCTGCTGGCGTACCTGTCGGGCCGTCTCAGCCGTACGGAGGCCAAGCTGGCCGTGTTCGGGCTGCCCGGTGCCGTCGCCGCGGCCACGGCGGTGTGGCTGTGGGGCCGCCTCGACGGCCGCTGGGGCGAGCCGATCCCGGCGGGTGGCGACGCCCTGGGCCAGGCGCTGGGCGCTGCCTGGCCGTGGACGCTGCGGGCGGCGGCCCTGGCCTCCGCCCTCTACCTGCTGTGGCGGGCCCGCCGCGTCTGACGCCCGGGGAAGCGGGCGACCGGCCGGCACCGCGCGGGCCGGCGGGCACAATGGCGGTCATGGTCCCCACGCTGACGGTCGGCTTCGACCTCGACATGACCCTGATCGACTCCCGCCCCGGGATCCACGCCACCTACCGGGCGCTGTCCGCCGAGACCGGTGCGTGGATCGACGCCGATCTGGCCGTCACGCGGCTGGGACCACCCCTCGAACAGGAGCTCGCACACTGGTTCCCGGCCGACCGGATCGCGGAGACGGCCGACCGCTACCGGGAGATCTACCCGGCCCACGCCATCGCGCCCACCCTCGCGATGCCCGGCGCCAGGGATGCGATTCAAGCCGTTCGCGCGGCGGGCGGCCGGGCCGTCGTCGTCACCGCCAAGCACGAGCCGAACGCCAAGCTGCACCTGGAGCACCTGGGCATCGAACCCGACGCGGTGGTCGGCTGGTTGTGGGCCGAGGCGAAGGCGGAGGCGCTGCGCGAGCACGGCGCGGGCGTGTACGTCGGCGACCACACCGGCGACGTGCGCGGCGCCCGCGCGGCCGGCGCCCTGGCGGTGTCGATACCCACCGGGCCGTGCGACGCCGACGAGCTGCGGGCGGCCGGCGCGGACGTCGTCCTGCCCGACCTGACGGCCTTCCCGGCCTGGTGGGACGCCTACCGGGCCGACGTGGCCTGACGGCGCTGGGCGGCGACCGACCGCAGCACCCCGGCGGCGGCGATCAGGAACCCGACTCCCATGAGCATGCACACGGCGTACGCGACCGGCGGGAACGGGTCGGTGCCCAGGAACAGCGGGGCCATGGTGGCCAGAGTGGCGACGGCGCCGACGATGAAGACGATTCCGCCGGCCCGGACCAGGCCGTCACCGGGGGCGGTGCCGCCGGCGGGGGTTTCACTATGCATTCGGCCAGGGTAGTTCCCTGGCCGGAGGAACGGACCGGCGACGTCTTGTCACCAGCCCCTGGACCATTAGCCTTGACGTGTGGCGGGTCCCGGCGACCCGCTGTAGTGCTATCCAGAGCCATTTTTGGCGCCAGACATCGAGTACGAGGACGAGGACAGACGTGCCTACCGGCAAGGTCAAGTGGTTCAACAGCGAGAAGGGCTTCGGCTTTCTCTCCCGCGACGACGGCGGCGACGTCTTCGTGCACTCGTCGGTGCTCCCTGCCGGGGTCGACGCCCTCAAGCCCGGCCAGCGCGTCGAGTTCGGCGTGGTCGCGGGCCAGCGCGGTGACCAGGCGCTCTCGGTGACGGTCCTCGACCCGACCCCCTCGGTCGCGGCGGCCCAGCGGCGCAAGCCGGACGAACTGGCCTCGATCGTCCAGGACCTGACGACGCTGCTGGAGAACATCACGCCCATGCTGGAGCGCGGCCGCTACCCCGACAAGGTCCACGGCAAGAAGATCGCCGGCCTGCTGCGGGCGGTCGCCGACCAGCTCGACGTCTGAGGACCGCCCCGCCCGGCGGGGCCCCGCCACGACGCCCGCCCCCGGCCACGGCCGGGGGCGCGGCCCGTCACGGGGTCACGGGAAGGCCAGCGCCTCCGGCCGCACCGGCGGGACCAGCCCCTCGGCCGCCGCGCGGGTCAGCAGCCCCCGTACCGCCGCGTAGCCGTCCTCGCCGAGGTCGGCCGTGAACTCGTTGACGTACAGCCCGATGTGCTGATCGGCCACGGCCCGGTCCATCTCCTGGGCGTGCTCCCGTACGTACGGGCGCGACGCCTCCGGGTCGTCCCAGGCCATACGGACCGACGCGCGCGCCGACTCCGCGAGCCGCCGGAGCGTGTCCGCGCCCAGGGAGCGCTTCGCGACGATCGCGCCCAGTGGGATCGGCAGCCCGGTCGTGCCCTCCCAGTGCTCGCCCATGTCGGCGAGGCGGTGCAGGCCGTAGTCCTGGTACGTGAACCGGGCCTCGTGGATGACCAGGCCCGCGTCGACCTTGCCGTCCCGCACGGCCGGCATGATCTCGTGGAACGGCATCACCACGACCTCGCCGACCCCGCCCGGGACGACGTCCGCCGCCCACAGCCGGAACAGCAGGTACGCGGTGGAGCGCTCGCTCGGCACCGCGACCGTCCGGCCGGTCAGGTCCAGGCCCGCCTCCCGGGTGAGGACCAGCGGGCCGCAGCCCCGGCCCAGCGCGCCCCCGCAGGGCAGCAGGGCGTACTCGTCCAGGATCCAGGGCAGCACGGCGTACGACACCTTCAGGACGTCGAAGCCGGCCGCGCCGCGCTCGGCCAGGCCGTTCGTCACGTCGATGTCCGCGAACGTCACCTCGAGCGGGGGCGCGCCCGGCACCAGGCCGTGCGCCCAGGCGTGGAAGACGAACGTGTCGTTCGGGCACGGGGAGTACGCGATCCTCACAGGTCCTCCGGGAAGACGGTGGTACCGAGCGACCGGAAGGCGTGCCGCAGCGAGTCCAGGGCCTCGCCGATCCGCCAGGCGGCCCGGTCGCGCGGGCCGACGGTGTTGGACACCGCGCGCAGTTCGACGACGGGCACCCCGTGGGCGGCGGCCGCCTCGGCGACGCCGAAGCCCTCCATCGCCTCCGAGCCGGCCCCGGGGTGACGGGCGATGAGCTCCGCGGTGCGGGCGGCGGTGCCGGTGACGGTCGACACGGTCAGCGCCGGGGCGACCACGTGCGGCCGGCCGTCCGCGCGCAGGGCGGCGGCGATCCGGCCGGTCAGACCGGGCGGCGGCAGGTGGACGGAGCGGCCGAAGCCCAGCTCCTCGACGGCGACGTACCCGTCGGGCGTGTCGGCCCCCAGGTCGGCGGCGACGATCGAGCCGGACACCACGAGCGTCCCGAGCGGCGCCACGGGCGCGAAACCGCCGCCGATGCCGGCCGAGACGACCAGGTCGTACGGGGCCGGGGCGGCGGCGAGGGCGGCGGTCGCCGCGACGGCCGCGGCCGCGGGGCCCACGCCCCCGGTGACGACGTCCACGACGGTGTCCGTGGTGGCCCCGTCCGCCGCGTGCGGCGGACGCCGGCGCAGACGGGTCAGGGCGTGACCCGACGGCAGGGCGCCCGGGGCGGACACCGCGTCACCGCCGAGACCGGCGACGACGGAGTCCGACTCCACCGCCACCGCCGTCACGACCAGGACACGCAGGGTCAGGATTCCTTCTTCAGCTCGAAGTGCCAGATGCCGGTCAGCTTCTTGCCGCTGGTCTCCACGATGCTGATCTGCGCCGTGTTGGACGTCTCACCGGTCTGGCTGGAGAGGAACGCGCTGGCCGGGATCGACCGGTACGTCTTCTTGTAGGGCTCCTGCTCGGCCTGCTGGCCCCCGATGAACAGCGTCCAGCCGTGCTCGGCGACCTCCGGGTCCACGCCGAAGCGGATCCGGTCGTCGGCGGAGACCGTGATGGTCTTCTCCGGCTTCTTCTTCAGACAGCCCTGGATCAGCGACTCCTTGATGGCCTCGCCGTCGTTGTAGCAGGCCGCTTCGGCGTTGACCGAGTCGGACCCGACCGTCACGGTCGCGAGCGGGGTCGGCTTGTCGCATGCGGAGAGTACGAGGAGTCCGGCGGAGACGGCACCCAGAGCGACGCCGGCCCGGCGGGCCTTACCGGAAAAGAACGCAACGGTCATGGGCCGAAGGCTATACGCCGCCCCGCATCACGCCACGCGGGGGTGCGGCGTGCCGCGCCGTGCCGCCGACAGCAGGCCCCGTACCGTCACCGCCACGCCCAGCGCCAGGATCGCCGCCGCGACCGACATGCCGAGCGTCCCGTTCAGCGGCAGCGCGATGCCGATCCCCCCGCCGACCACCCACGCCATCTGGAGCAGCGTCTCGGAGCGGGCGAACGCCGAGGTCCGCACCACCTCCGGCACGTCCCGCTGGATCATCGCGTCCAGCGACAGCTTCGACAGCGCCTGCGACAGCCCCGCCACCGCGCCGAGCACCGCGACCGCGATCCCCCCGAAGAACACCGCCGCCACGATTGCCGCCACCATCGCGAGCGTCACCATCGCCGCGACGATCAGCTCCGGCGCCCGCGACCTGAGCAGCGCCCCCAGCGCCGTACCGCACGCGTTGCCGACGCCCGCCGCCACGCCCACGATGCCCAGCGACACCGCCGCGCTCTGTCCCGACAGCGGGTGCTCCCGCAGCAGGAACGCCAGGAAGAAGATCAGGAAGCCGGACAGCACCCGGTGCGCGGCGTTCGCCTGGAGGCCGTGCAGCACCGACGGGCCGACCGTGCGGAGGCTCGGCTTCCGCTCGCCGTGCGTCAGCATGTGCGCCTTGCGCTCGCCCTTCGCCGAGTCGACCTTGGGCGGCATCGACAGCGCCAGCAGCGTCCCCCCGGCGAACAGCACGCACGCCCCGTACAGCGGCCACTGCGGCCCGATCCGCTGCAACCCCACCCCCACGGGCGCGGCGACGCCCGTCGCCAGCAGCCCGGCCAGGGTCACCCGCGAGTTCGCCTTCACCAGGGAGAAGCCGTGCGGCAGGAGTCTGGGCACCACGGCGCTGCGCACCACCCCGTACGCCTTCGACGCCACCAGCACGCCGAGCGCCGCCGGGTACAGCTCCAGGTCCCCGGTGACCACCGCGCCCGACAGGGCGACGGCGAGCAGCACCCGGGCGAGCATCGCGCCCGCCATCGCCGCCCGGCGGCCGTGCGGCAGCCGGTCCAGCAGCGGGCCGATGACGGGAGCGAGGAGGGTGAACGGGGCCATGGTGACGGCCAGGTACAGCGCCACCCGGCCGCGGGCCTCGTCCGTCGGCACCGAGAAGAACACCGTGGAGGCGAGCGCGACGGTGATCATGACGTCACCCGCGCCGTTCACGGCGTGCAGTTCGATCAGTTTCCCGAGGCCCGATTCGCCCGCGCCGTGGGCGTGCGTCGCTTTTCGGATACCGCGCGCGGTGCCGGTGAACGGCAGGTGGAGGGCGCGCCCCAGCCGCCGGCCCGCCCTCCGGAGCGGCCCGGCATCGTCGGACGACCTCGCGGCTGCCACCTCGTCATAGTGCCCCAGCAGCCGCTTCCGCGAACCGTGAAGAGGGCTACTTGGGGCGGGCAGGTGGGCGGCGGGCTGCGGAAGGGGTAGCGTGCGTAGCGCGCCACCGGCGGAAGTTCTCGGCCGCGCGCCTCTTCGGCATCCCGCAGAATGGATGACGATAGGTGTGCCCGAGACACGGAGGGCGCGGACGTCGATGCGGCCCACTGGTCCGCTCCGCCCGCCGCCCGAACCTTCGCGAATCGGCCGGCGCATCTGTGAGACGGCGTAGGAGATGAGCGAGACCTGTGAGTGCTGCGACGACGCGAAGCCGTACCCCGCGTACCCCCGCCCCCGACCGCCTGTGCGCCGAGGCGGTGGACCTTGCCCGGGAGGCGGCCGCGGAGGCGGCCGCGCCCGGGGTGGTGGGTGAGCACACGGGCGTCGTCGCGGAGGGCGACCGGGTCGTCACGCACTTCTTCGCCTGCCACGAACCCGGCTACCGGGGGTGGCGCTGGGCCGTGACGGTCGCCCGCGCGTCGCGCGCGAAGGTCGTCACCCTCGACGAGACGGTGCTGCTGCCGGGGCCCGACGCCCTCCTGGCGCCCGAGTGGGTGCCGTGGAGCGAGCGGCTGCGCCCGGGCGACATGGGGCCGGGGGACCTGCTGCCCACCGAGCAGGACGACCTGCGGCTGGAGCCCGGGTACACCGGGGAGGACGTGCCGCCGCCGAACTCCCCCGTGTCGGAGGAGATGGCCGAGCTCGTCGACGCCGAGGACGCCGACCTGGTGGCCCGCACCCCCTCGCGGGGCTCCATCGCGGCCGTCGCGGAGGAACTGGGCCTGCGCCGGGCGCGGGTGCTGTCCCGGTACGGGCTGCATGTCGCGGCCGACCGCTGGGAGGAGAACTTCGGGGCGAAGACCCCGATGGCGCAGGCCGCGCCGGCGCCGTGCGTGTCGTGCGGGTTCCTCATGCCGCTGGGCGGGTCGCTGAAGCAGGCGTTCGGCGTGTGCGCCAACGAGTTCTCGCCGGCGGACGGGCGCGTGGTGTCCCTGACGTACGGCTGCGGCGGGCACTCCGAGGCGGCCGTCATGCCCAAGCCGCCGCGGCCTGCCCCGCCGGTGCTGGACTCGATGGGCGCGGACGAGTTCCCCCTGCGCCCGGCCCGCGACAGCGGCTCGGTGCCGTCGGCGTCCCCGGACGAGGACCTCGGCCACAGCTAGCCCCCCGGGCGGGGGCGCCCACGGGCGCCGGCCGGGCGGGCCGCTGCGGGAGGCACGTCACGGGCTCTCCCACGCAAGCCCGGTCGTCCTACGCCCGGAACACGCCACCCTCCGCGTCCCCCTTCGGGGTGGCCCCACGGCCCGGGGTGATCCACCGGCGTGAGGGTGACGGGGTCGGAGGTGGGGGGTGCTCGGACGTAAAAGAGCGCAGCGACAGTCCGGGTACCGCCCGCCGTAGGCCCCGGCCCCCGGGGGAGGGACTGCCTCGTCGGGGGACGGGGGGCATGGCGCTCCGGGCGGCGCGCGGTACCTTCGGGCTCCGTAACGACGCGCAGGGCGAGAGAGCGGAGCACGACGTGGGCGTGAGGGCGACGGCGACCGATGGGGCCGACCCGTTCGGGACCGCGCGGCTGCGGCGTGGGGTGCTGGACGCGTGGGGCGCGGGACCCGCGAGGTTCCGGGAGGACGCCAACGCGGAGGAGGACCTGGCGCTCGGCGGGTACCGCGACCGGCTGGTGGTGGAGCTGGCGCAGAACGCCGCGGACGCCGCCGCCCGCGCCGGCGTGCCCGGCCGGCTGCGGCTGACGCTGCACCCGGCGGACGCGGACGGCCCCGCCGTGCTCGCGGCCGCCAACACCGGCGCGCCGCTGGACGCGACCGGTGTCGAGTCGCTGAGCACGCTGCGCGCGTCCGCCAAGCGGGAGGGCCACGAGGGCGCGGTCGGCCGGTTCGGCGTCGGGTTCGCCGCGGTGCTGGCGGTGAGCGACGAGCCGGCGGTCGTGGGCCGGCACGGGGGCGTCCGGTGGTCGTTGCGGGAGGCCCGCGAGATGGCGGCCGACGTGGCGAAGGCCAGCCCCGGCCTGGGCGACGAACTGCGCCGCCGGGACGGCCACGTGCCGCTGCTGCGGCTGCCGCTGCCCGCCGAGGGCACCGCGCCGGAGGGGTACGACACGGTGGTGATCCTGCCGTTGCGGGACGCCGCCGCCGTGGACCTGGCCGAGCGGCTGCTCGCCGGGATCGACGACGCCCTGCTGCTGACCCTGCCGGGGCTCACCGAGGTCGTCGTGGAGGGCCCGAAGGGGACGCGGACGCTCACCCGGCGGGAGGAGGACGGGTACGTCCACATCGACGACAGCGAGGACGGCACGCGCCGGTGGCGGACCGTCACCCACCGGGGCGCGATCGAGCCGGAGCTGCTGAAGGACCGGCCCGTCGAGGAGCGGCTGCGGCCGCACTGGACGGTGACGTGGGCCGTTCCGGTGGACGGCGAGGGCGCGCCGGTCCGTCCGCGCACCGCGCCGGTGGTGCACGCCCCGACGCCCACCGATGAACCGCTCGGCATCCCCGCCCTGCTCATCGCGACGTTCCCGCTGGACACGACCCGCCGCCACCCGGCGCCCGGCCCGCTGACCGACTTCCTGGTGCGGCGCGCCGCCGACGCGTACGCCGAACTGCTCGCCGACTGGCGGCCGGTGACCACCGGCACGGTCGACCTGGTGCCGGGCCCGCTGGGCGGGGGCGTCCTGGACGGGGCGCTCCGGGGGGCGGTGCTGGAGCTGCTGCCCCGGGTGGCGTTCCTGGCCCCGGCGGCGGCCACGGAGGAGCTCCCGGCGCTGCGCCCGTTCGAGGCGGAGGTCGTCGAGGGCGCCGGCGCCGACACCGTCCGCGTCCTGGCGGAGGTCCTGCCGACGCTGCTGCCGGCCGGTCTGGAGCGCCGGGCCGAGCTGCGCGCCCTGGGGGTGGCCCGGCTGTCGCTCGGCGACGCGATCGACCGGCTGGCCGGCACCGAGCGCACCCCCGCGTGGTGGCACCGGCTGTACGAGTCGCTCGCGGGCGTCGACCCGGACCGGCTGACGGGCCTGCCCGTGCCGCTCGTCGGCGGCCGTACCGCGACCGGCCCCCGGCACGTGCTGCTGCCGCTGGCGGACACGCCCACCGACCTGACGAAGCTGGGCCTGAAGGTCGCCCACCCCGACGCCGCGCACCCGCTGCTGGAGAAGCTCGGCGCCCTGCCCGCCACCCCGCGCGCGGTGCTCACCACCCCGCAGGTGCGGGCGGCCGTGGCGGGGTCGCTGGACGCGGGCGAGATGTGGGAGGAGGACGCCCCGGACGCCGAGGAGCTGGCGGAGACGGTCCTCACCCTCGTACGGGACGCCGGGCTGGAGCCGGGCGACGAGCCGTGGCTGGGCGCGCTGGCGCTGCCCGACGAGGACGGCGAGCTGGCTCCGGCGGGTGAACTGGTGCTGCCGGGCAGCCCGTTCGCGGACGTGATGCGGCCGGACGAACTGGCGCTGGTGGACGCCGGGCTGGCCGAGCGGTGGGGCGGGCAGCCGCTCGCCGCGTGCGGGGTGCTCGCGGACTTCGCGCTGGTACGCGCCTCGGACGTGGTGCTGGACCCGGACGAACTGGAGCCGCGCGAGGGGGACTTCCCGGAGCCGGACGACGCGGGGCTGCTGGACGCGGTCGACGTGTGGTGCGAGGACGTGCTGGACCGGCTGCCCGAGACGCCGGTGCCGCCCGTCGCGACCGAGATCGTGGCCGTGCGGGACCTGGACCTGGTGGACGACGACGCCTGGCCCCGGGCGCTGGCCATGCTCGCCCGGCCGCCGCTGCGGGACGCCCTGACCCAGCCGGTGCGGGTCCTGCTGCCGGACGGGACGACCACGACGGTCCGCCCGTACACGGCCTGGTGGCTGCGCGACCACCCGGTGCTGGACGGCCGCCGTCCCGCCGGGCTGCGCGCGGCCGGGGCGGACCCGCTGCTGGAGGGTCTGTACGACCCGGCCGACACGACCGGTTTCGCCGACGCGCAGGTGCTGCGCGCCCTGGGCGTGCGCACCTCGGTGGCCGCGCTGCTGGACGAGCCGGGCGGTGCCGCCGAGCTGCTGGGCCGGCTCGCCGATCCGGAGCGGGAGGTGACGGGCGCCCAGCTTCACGGCCTGTACACCGCCCTGGCGGACCTCGACCCCGAGCAGGTGACCCTGCCGGACGAGCTGCGCGCGGTGGTGGACGGCGAGGTGCGGGTGGTGGACGCGGCGGACGCGCTGGTCGCCGACGCGCCGGACCTGCTGCCGCTGACGGCGGGGCGGCCGCTGCTGCCGGTGGCCCCGGCGCGGGCGGCGGACCTGGCGGAGCTGCTCCAGGTACGGCGGCTGAGCGAGGAGGTGGCGGCGGAGGTGACGTCGGCGGGCGAGGAGCACGACGTACCGGAGCCGGTGCACGCCCTGCTCGGTCCGGGCACGCCGGTGACGTACGTGGAGCACGAGGAGCTGCGGGCGGGGGGCGTCGAGCTGGACTGGCGGCGGACCCCGGACGGCACGGTGCACGCGGCCACCCTGGAGGGCGTCGCGGCGGGCCTGGCGTGGGCGGCGGGCCAGTGGCCGCGCCGCTTCGAGGTCGCCGCCCTGCTGGAGGACCCGTCCCGCACGGCGGAGCTGGCCCGCGACCGCTGGTTCGACTGACGGCCGCGCGCCCCGGGGGCACCGGCACCGCGCCCCCGGGGGGCACCGGTACCGAACCCCCGGGCCCGCGCCCCCGGGGCGGCGTCAGGCGGTGGACCGGCGGTCCACCAGCCGCCAGGCGAGTTCCACCAGCGCGGCGCCGACGGCCGCGATGGCCACGGCGAGCCACGGCATGGTGGTGCCCACCAGCCGGAGGGCGAAGAAGTGCTGGAGCCAGGGCACGGCGAGGACCAGGACGAAGGCGCCGGCCATGGTGGCGACCAGGGCGACGCGCCACCAGGTGTAGGGGCGGGCGATGATCGCCAGGACCCACATGGACACCAGGAACAGGGTGAGGGTGGCCGCGCTGGTCTCGGCGCCGAGCGCGTCGGGTCCGTCGTAGTGGGCGCGGGCCAGGAGGTACGTCGTGAAGGTGGCGGCGGCCGCGACGATGCCGCCGGGGACGGCGTACCGCATGACCCGGCGGACGAAGTGGGGTTTGGCTCGCTCGGTGTTGGGGGCCAGCGCGAGGAAGAAGGCGGGGGCGCCGATGGTGAGGGTGGACAGCAGGGTGAGGTGGCGGGGCAGGAAGGGGTACTCGATGCCGCTGCACACCACCAGGATCGCCAGCAGCACCGAGTAGACCGTCTTGGTGAGGAAGAGGGTGGCGACCCGGGTGATGTTGCCGATGACCCGGCGGCCCTCGGCCACGACGGCGGGCAGGGTGGCGAAGCTGTTGTCGAGGAGCACGATCTGGGCGACGGCCTTGGTCGCCTCGGAGCCGGAGCCCATGGACACCCCGATGTCGGCGTCCTTGAGGGCGAGGACGTCGTTGACACCGTCGCCCGTCATGGCGACGGTGTGGCCGCCGGACTGGAGGGCGCCGACCATCTTCCGCTTCTGCTGGGGGGTGACGCGCCCGAAGACGGCGGCCGCGTCGAGCGCCTCGGCCATCTCGTGCCGTTCGGCGGGGAGCCGGCGGGCGTCGACGGTGGCGTCGGCGCCGGGCAGGCCGAGTTTCGCGGCGACGGCGCCGACGGCCACCGCGTTGTCGCCGGAGATGACCTTGGCGGCGACGTTCTGGTCGGCGAAGTAGCCGAGGGTGTCGGCGGCGTCGGGGCGCAGCCGCTGTTCGAGGACGACGAGGGCGGTGGCGCGGGCGCCGTCGGTGACGTCGGGGGCGTCCAGTGCGCCGGCGGTGCGCGCCAGGAGCAGGACGCGCAGTCCCCGCCGGTTGAGGTCGTCGGTCTCGCGCTGGACGGGATCGTCGTCGGGGAGGAGGACGTCGGGGGCGCCGAGCAGCCAGGTGCTGGTGCGGCCGTCGCCCTCGCTGAAGGTGGCGCCGCTGTACTTGCGGGCGGAGGAGAAGGGCAGGGCCTGGGTGCAGCGCCACTCCTCGTGGTCCGGGTAGGCGTCGATGATCGCCCGGAGGGAGGCGTTGGGGCGGGGGTCGGATTCGCCGAGGGCGCCGAGGACGGTCCGTACGTAGGTCTCGTCCCCGCCGCCGAGGGTGCGCAGCTCGGTGACGTCCATGCCGCCCTCGGTGAGGGTGCCGGTCTTGTCGAGGCAGACGACGTCGACGCGGGCGAGCCCCTCGATGGCGGGCAGTTCCTGCACGAGGCACTGTTTGCGGCCGAGCCGGATGACGCCGATGGCGAAGGCGACGGAGGTGAGGAGGACCAGGCCCTCGGGGATCATCGGGACGATGCCGCCGACGGTGCGGGCGACGGAGTTCTTGACGTCGGTGTCCTTGACGACGAGCTGGCTGATGACCAGGCCGATGGCGGTCGGGACCATCATCCACGTCACGTACTTGAGGATGGTGGAGATGCCGGACCGGAGTTCGGAGCGGACCAGGGTGAAGCGGGACGCCTCCTCGGCGAGCTGGGCCGCGTAGGCCTCGCGTCCCACCCGGGTGGCGGTGAAGGCCCCGCCGCCGGCGACGACGAAGCTGCCGGACATGACCTGGTCGCCGCGCTTCTTCACGACGGGGTCGGCCTCGCCGGTGAGCAGGGACTCGTCCACCTCCAGGTTGTCCGCCTCGGCGACCTGGCCGTCGACGACGACCTTGTCGCCGGGGCCGAGCTCGATGCAGTCCCCGAGGACGATCTCCGAGGTGTGGACCTCGGCGGCCTTCCCGTCGCGCCGGACGGTGGGCTTGGTCTCGCCGATGACGGCGAGCGAGTCCAGGGTCCGCTTGGCCCGCAGTTCCTGGACGATGCCGATGCCGGTGTTGGCGATGATCACGAACCCGAAGAGGCTGTCCTGGATGGGGGCGACGATCAGCATGATCACCCACAGGACGCCGATGATCGCGTTGAAGCGGGTGAAGACGTTGCCGCGGACGATGTCGGTGGTGGAGCGGGAGCTGCGGACGGGTACGTCGTTGACCTCGCCCCGCGCGACCCGTTCGGCCACCTCGGCGGCGGTCAGTCCGGCGGGCCGGTGCTGGACGGGCGGCCGCACGGGGTGGACGGGGTCGAGTTCCGCCCCGGCGTCGATGGTGGGTTCGCCGGGATCGGCGCCCTCGGAGCCGTCGGTCTCGATCTGCGCCCGCTGCGTCATGTTTCCGACGGTACGACCGTCCCCGCGCCCGCACACGGCGAGCGGCGGGGGGATCCGCCCGGAACGACGCGGACGGTCCCCGGGCGCCGCGTCAGGGGCGCGCGGTGCCGTCCCGCTCGGCGGCGGCCGCCCGCTTGAGGGCCGCGTCGCGCCTGCGGACGTACCAGATGCCGATCAGGCCCAGTCCGGCGCCGGCGAGGCAGGTCCACACCCACCAGGTGAGGTCGTGGTCGGCGAACCAGCCGTAGAAGGGGACCTGGGCGAGGAAGAGGACGAACCAGAGGACCGTGCCGCCGGTGATGGTGGCGACGACGGGCCCCTCCAGGGGCTCGGGTGCCTCGTGCTTGGGGGTCCACTTCGCCATGCGCACAGTGTAGGCGGGGCGGTCCCGGGGTCCGACGGGCCGTGCGGGGCGGTCCCCCGGGGCCGTGCGGGGACTGGCTCTACGCGCGGAGATACCGATCTTCGCATGATGCGTTCATACTGAAACAGCTTGTGTCTGACTGGTTTTCTTTGTGTGAATGGCCAAATGCGACCGGTCATGACAGCCGTCCTGCCTTCCTTCCCGCCCCCGCACCCTGAGGTTCTCCATGCCCTCCTCGGCCACCGCGCCGGCGGACGCCGTCTCCACGCCGCCGTCCCCCCAGCCGTCTTCCCGCGGCCGCCTGGACCGCTTCTTCAAGATCTCGGAGCGTGGCTCCACGGTCGCCCGTGAGGTACGCGGCGGCTTCGCGACCTTCTTCGCGATGGCCTACATCATCGTGCTGAACCCGATCATCCTCGGCAGCGCCAAGGACATGTACGGGCACCAGCTCGACGGTGGCCAGCTCGTCACCGCCACGGTGCTGACCGCCGCGTTCTCGACGCTGCTGATGGGCGTCATCGGCAACGTGCCGATCGCCCTGGCGGCCGGCCTCGGCGTCAACACGGTCGTCGCCCTCCAGCTCGCGCCCCGCATGTCGTGGCCGGACGCGATGGGCATGGTCGTGCTGGCCGGCTTCGTGGTGATGCTGCTGGTCGCGACGGGTCTGCGCGAGCGGGTGATGAACGCGGTGCCCGTCGGGCTGCGCAAGGGCATCGCCATCGGCATCGGCCTGTTCATCATGCTCATCGGGCTGGTCGACTCCGGGTTCGTCTCCCGCATCCCGGACGCCGCCCACACCACCGTCCCGCTCCAGCTCGGCGCCGACGGCCACCTCACCGGCTGGCCGGTGCTGGTCTTCGTGCTGGGCGCGCTGCTGACGCTGGCCCTGATCGTCCGCAAGGTGCCGGGCGCGATCCTGATCTCGATCGTGGTCATGACCCTGGTCGCGATGGTGGTCAACGCGGTCGCGACCGTCCCCTCCTGGGGCCTGACCACCCCGGAGTGGCCCGGCAACCCGGTGGCCTCGCCGGACTTCGGCCTGGTCGGCCAGGTGAGCCTGTTCGGCGGCTTCGGCAAGGTCGGCCTGCTGACCGGGTGCCTGTTCGTCTTCACCGTGCTGCTCTCCTGCTTCTTCGACGCGATGGGCACCATCCTGGGCGTCGGCGACGAGGCCAAGCTGATGGACGAGGACGGCAACTTCCCCGGCATCAACAAGGTGCTCCTGGTGGACGGCCTCGCGGTCGCCTCCGGCGGCGCCAGCTCCTCCTCGGCGACCACCTGCTTCGTGGAGTCCACGGCGGGCGTCGGCGAGGGCGCGCGCACCGGTCTGGCGTCCGTCGTCACCGGCGCGCTGTTCTCGGTGGCGCTCTTCCTCACCCCGATCGCCACGATGGTCCCCTCCCAGGCGGCCACCCCCGCTCTGCTGGCGGTCGGGTTCCTGATCCTGGCCGGGTCGGTGAAGGACATCGACTGGAGCGACTTCACGATCGCGGTGCCGGCGTTCCTGGCGATGGTGATGATGCCGTTCACGTACTCGATCACCAACGGTATCGGCATCGGCTTCATCGCCTTCTCCGTGCTGCGCCTCGCCGCGGGCCGTGGCCGCGAGGTCCCGGTGGCGATGTACGTGGTCTCGGCGGTCTTCGCCTTCTACTACGCGATGCCGGCCCTCGGCCTCACCTGACGGGCGTCCCCCGCCCCCTTTTCGTCCGTCCGGCCCGGTCCGTGTCCCCCACGGTCCGGGCCGCCGGCGTTCCCGGCCGCCGGTGGCCGTCGGCGGCCGGTCAGGCGCCCCGGGGGCCGTAGAAGCGGGCCGTCTCGTCGACCGAGGCCCGGAAGCGTTCGTCGAAGTCGTCCCGGGCGAGCGCCCGGACCACGTAGTCCTGGAGGGTCATCCCGCTGCGGGCGGCGTGGCGCCGGACCCGGTCGAGCAGTTCTCCGTCTATCCGCAGGCTGAGCACCGTCGATCCCATGCCGCCCAGACTCGCCCTCCAGCGCGCGCCCCCGCGTCACTTTTCGGCCTCGTCTCACTCGTACGGGTGACACGTACCACGCACGGCCAACCGGGTGGTATTTAGCCTGGGTAATGAGTTACGCTAAATACATGCCAGACCTCTCCCACGGCGACCCCGCTGACGCAGCCGCCGTGAACGCCTTGCGCTCGGCCGTCATGCGGCTGGGCCGACGCCTGAAGCACCAGCGCGTCGACGAATCGCTGAGCCCCACCGAGATGTCGGTGCTGGGCACCCTCGCCCGCTGCGGTTCCGCCACCCCCGGTGAGCTGGCCCGCAAGGAGCACGTACAGCCGCCGTCGATGACCCGCATCGTGGCGCTGCTGGAGGCCAAGGGACTGGTCCGGCTGGAGCCGCACCCCGACGACCGCCGGCAGAAGGTGGTCAGCCAGACCGAGACGGCCGAGGCCATGCTCGAGGAGTCCCGCCGCAAGCGGAACGCCTGGCTGGCCTCGCTCGCCGAGGGCCTGGACGAGGACGAGTGGGCGAAGCTGCGCGCTGCCGCTCCCGTGCTGGAGAAGCTCGCAGATCTGTAAGACGCACGAGGCACCAAGGAGGCGGACCTTTTGAGTTCGGGACCCGGAGCAGACTCCGCACCCGCACACAACCCCTACAACAAGCACAGCAAGCACGACAAGCACGACAAGCTCAGCAAGCACGACAAGCGCGCCGAGCAGGCGGCCCCCCGGCGGCCGGAGACGTTCTCCTCCCTCAAGGTCCGCAACTACCGGCTCTTCTTCGCCGGCGCCATCGTCTCCAACACCGGTACCTGGATGGCCCGGATCGCCCAGGACTGGCTGGTGCTGAGCCTCACGGGCTCCGCCGCCGCCGTCGGCATCACCACGGCGCTGCAATTCCTGCCGATGCTGCTCTTCGGCCTGTACGGCGGTGTCATCGCCGACCGCTACCCCAAGCGGAACCTGCTGATGTTCAGCCAGGCCGCCCTCGGTCTGTGCGGTCTCGCACTCGCCGTCCTCACCCTGTCCGGGCATGTCCAGGTCTGGCACGTGTACCTGATCGCGTTCCTGCTCGGCATGGTCACGGTCGTCGACAACCCGGCCCGGCAGTCGTTCTACTCGGAGCTGGTCGGGCCCGCCGAGGTCCGCAACGCCGTCAGCCTGAACTCGGCCAACTTCCAGTCGGCGCGGCTGATCGGCCCCGCCGTCGCGGGTGCCCTGATCGCGTCGGTCGGCAGCGGCTACGCCTTCCTGGTCAACGGCCTGTCCTTCCTCGCCCCGCTCGCCTCCCTGCTGCTCATGCGCACCGCCGAGCTGCACCAGGTGGCCCGGGCACCGCGCGGCAAGGGGCAGCTCCGGGAAGGGCTGCGGTACGTGGCGGGCCGGCCGGAGCTGATCTGGCCGATCGCGCTGGTGGGCTTCGTCGGCACCTTCGGTTTCAACTTCCCGATCTGGCTGACCGCCTTCTCCGGCGACGTCTTCCACGCCGGGGCGGGCACCTACGGCTTCCTCAACACCCTGATGGCCGTCGGCTCCCTCGCCGGTGCGCTGCTCGCCGCCCGGCGCGGCACCTCCCGGCTGCGGCTGCTGGTCGGCGGGGCGGTCGCGTTCGGCGTCCTGGAGATCGCGGCCGCGCTCTCGCCGTCCTTCTGGCTCTTCGCGCTGCTGCTGGTCCCGATCGGCATGTTCGGCCTGACGGTGAACGTGACGGCCAACTCGTCGGTCCAGCTCGCCACCGACCCGGTGATGCGGGGCCGGGTGATGAGCCTCTACATGATGGTCTTCGTCGGCGGTACGCCGGTGGGCGCGCCCCTGCTGGGCTGGATCACCGACACCTACGGCGCCCGCGCCGGCTTCGCCACGGGCGGCGCCGTCTCGCTGGCCGCCGCCGTGGTGATCGGTCTGGTGCTGGCCCGGGTGGGCGGGCTGCGCGTGAAGGTCGAGATGCGCGGCCGTCACCCGCACGTGCGGTTCGTCCCGCGCGAGCAGCTCGCCACGGCTGCCTGAGCGCCACCGGCGCGACGGTAGGGGCCCCGCCCTCGGCGGGGCCCTTCGTCATACCCGCCGCTCCAGCACCTGCCCCGGCCAGTCACCGACGGTGAAGGTCTCGGTGGGCGTGAAGCCGTTGCGTACGTAGTAGTCCACGAGCCGCCCGCCGCTGCCGGCGAAGCAGTCGACCCGCAGCAGCGAGACGCCCTGCCGCCGGGTCTCCTCGACCGCGTGCGCCAGCAGCGCGCCGCCCACGCCCCGTCCGTGGAACCGGATGCCGGTGGCCAGGAAGCGCACGTACTGTTCCGGCTCACCGGCGGGGGCGACGTCGGGCCCGGGGTGGGGCGTCAGCGTCAGGGTTCCCGCCGGTACGCCGCCGATCTCGGCGATCCACGGCGAGCCCTCCGTGACCGTCTCCCGCACCCGGCGCACGGCCCGGGGCTTCGACGACCAGGGCTCGGTGCCCCACTGGTCGGTGATCCCGCGCTCGTTGAGCCAGACGACGGCGCTGTCCAGCATGCCGAGTATCGCGGGGACGTCGTCCGCCGTGGCCTTCCTGATCTCCACAGTGTCCATCGGCCGAGGATACGGCGCGTGGATCATGCCAGACTCGCGGTATGAGGCTTTTCGCTGCCGTGCTGCCGAGTCCCGCGGCCGTCGACGAACTCGCCGCCGAGGTGGGCCGGTTGAGGGCGCTGCCCGGTGCCGGTGACCTCCGCTGGACGGGGCGGGACGGCTGGCACTTCACGCTGGCGTTCATGGGTGAGGTCGACGACGGGCTGGTGCCGGAGCTGAGCACCCGGCTCGCCCGTGCCGCGCACCGCACCGACCCGTTCGCGCTGCGGCTCCACGGGGGCGGGCGGTTCGGCCGGCGGGTGCTGTGGGCGGGCGCGGCGGGCGGGCTGGACGAGATGCGGCTGCTCGCCGAGCGCGCGGACGCGGCCGCCCGGCGCTCGGGCGTGCCCATGGAGGAGCACCGCCGCTACCAGGCCCATCTCACGGTGGCCCGGAGCCGTACGGACGCCGTCGACCTGCGCCCCTTCGTGGAGCGGCTCCGGGAGTTCGAGGGCGTCCGCTGGGACGTCGCGGAGCTGGCGCTGGTGCGCAGCAACCTGCCGGGCGGCGGCGCCGTGGGCCGGGGGCCCCGTTACGAGACGGTCGGGTCCTGGCCGCTCGGGCGGGCCAGCTAACCTCGAAGCGTGGACCCCAAGACCCGTAACCGCATCATGGCCGGTGTACTCGTGCTGATGTTCGTGATCGTCGCCGTGGCGGCCGCGCTCGGCTGAGCCCGGGGCGCGGCCGTCCGGTGTGACGCCCGTCACCAGGCGAAGGCCTCCGGGGACGGTCCCGGGCCGGGGAAGATCGCGTCCAGCTCGGACAGGACTTCGTCGGTGAGTTCCAGCTCCACCGCCCGCAGCGCGGAGTCGAGCTGTTCGGCGGTGCGCGGGCCGACGATCGGTCCCGTCACGCCGGGCCGGGTCAGCAGCCAGGCCAGGGCCACCTCGCCGGGCTCCAGCCCGTGCTTGTCGAGGAGGTCCTCGTACGCCTGGAGCTGGAGGCGCACGTCGGTGTCGGCGAGCGCGTCCGCCGAGCGGCCGCTGGTGCGGCGCCCGCCCTTGGCCTCCTTCTTGATCACGCCGCCGAGCAGTCCGCCGTGCAGCGGCGACCAGGGGATGACGCCCAGGCCGTAGTCCTGCGCGGCGGGGATGACCTCCATCTCGGCGCGGCGCTCGGACAGGTTGTAGAGGCACTGCTCGCTGACGAGCCCGACCATGCCGCGCCGGGCGGCGGCCTCGTTCGCCTGGGCGATCTTGTAGCCGGGGAAGTTGGACGACCCGGCGTAGAGGATCTTGCCCTGCTGGATCAGGACGTCGATGGCCTGCCAGATCTCGTCGAAGGGCGTGTGCCGGTCGATGTGGTGGAACTGGTAGAGGTCGATGTGGTCGGTGTTCAGCCGCTTGAGGCTGGCCTCGACGGCCCGCCGGATGTTCACGGCGGAGAGCTTGTCGTGGTTGGGCCAGACCTGCCCGTCGGTCGACATGTTGCCGTACACCTTGGTGGCGAGGACGACCTTGTCCCGGTCGCCGTCCCGGGCGAACCAGGAGCCGATGATCTCCTCCGTACGGCCCTTGTTCTCGCCCCAGCCGTAGACGTTGGCGGTGTCGAAGAAGTTGATGCCCGCGTCGATCGCGGCGTTCATGATGGCGTGACTGCCGGCCTCGTCGGTCTGGGGTCCGAAGTTCATCGTGCCGAGGACGAGTCGGCTGACCTTGAGTCCGGTGCGTCCGAGCTGCGTGTACTTCATGGATGTACAGCCAACGCCTTCGAGCGCCCTCGAAGCAAGGGGGCGCCGGGCGGGTCACGCCCCGCCCAGCCACCCCGCCGCGTCGAGCCGGAAGGCGTCGGCCGGGACGACCGCGCGCAGGGCGTCCTCCATGTCCCGGACGCGGTCGGACCCGAGGGTGCGCGCCCAGTCGGCCCGCAGCTCGTCGAAGATCGCGGCCGACCGGGCGAGCGCGTCCAGACCGTGCGGGGTGAGGCGGACGAGCTTGCGGCGGGCGTCGGCGGGGTCGTCGGCGCGCTCGGCGTACCCGAGGGCGACCAGCCGGTCGACGGTCTTGCCGGCCGCCTGCTTGGACACCCCGAGCCGCCGCCCGACCTCGCTGGCGGTCGCCCCGGCGACCCCGACGGCCTGCATGGCGTAGCCGTGGGCGGGCCGCAGGTCCGGGTGGCCCTGGGCGGCGAGTTCGGCGTGCAGGCGGTCGATCAGGGTGCGGAAGCCCGCGAAGAGGAGCAGCGGCAGCTCGTAACCCCGGCTCGACCCCTTGCCCGGATCGACAACCTGGTTTACCTTCTTATCGTCAACCATGTTGTCCATCTTAGGAGCGGCCGTGTTCGTCGACCACACCCTGGAGTCCGCCCCGCCCGCCTCCCGTCCCGTCATGGAGGCCGTCGCCCACCGCATGGGCGGCCACGTCCCGCCGGCCGTCGCCCGCATGGCGGCCTCGCCCGAGCTGCTGGAGGGGTTCATGACCCTCACGGCCATGTTCGACCGCACCTCGCTCGACCCGCTCGCCCGCGAGACGGTCGTCATGACGGTGGCCACCCGCAACGGCTGCCAGGTCTGCGTGGACCTCCACACCCGCAAGCTCCGCGCCCTGGGCGCCGACCCCGCCACGATCACCGCCCTCCGGGACGGCACCCCGCTCCCCGAGGAACGCCTCGACGCGGTGCGGCGGTTCGTCGAGGCCGTGTACGCCACGGCGGGCGAGGTCGCCGACGCGGACCTGGCCGCCTTCCTCGCCCACGGCTACACCGAACGCAACGCCCTGGAGGTGGTGATGGGCATCGGCACGTACACCATGTCCACCTTCGCCAATCGCCTCACGCGGGCGTAGCCGCCGCGTTGGCGGCCATGCGGCGCAGTACCTTCAGCGCGGCCACGTACTCGTCGTCGCCGATGCCGTCGTGGATCCGCGCCCGGACGTCCGTGACCAGCTCCTTGATACGGGCCTTGGCGGCGCGGCCCTCGTCGGTCAGGTGCAGGTGCCCGGCGCCGTCGGCGCGCAGCCAGCCCCGGTGGAGGAGGTGATCGACGGCACGGGAGGCGTCGTGGGGCGTGTCCGCGACATCGGCCAGCCCGGCCACGATCACCTCTCGGGTGACGTCGTCACCGGCGTCGACGCGGTTGAGCGTCCACCACATGGGCTGGGTGATGTCCACCCGGGCCATCGCGTCACGGATGTACTTGATGACCGCCTTGTGGGCGACGCCGCTCCAGTAGCCGATGGGCTGCGCGGCGAGCTCTTCGTCGGTGGCGGCGGGGTCGGCGGGGACGGGAACGGTCTTCGTGGTCGTCATGCGGTCGACCGTAGGACCTCGACCGGACTTGAGGTCAACTCCCTTACGGGGCAGGTCGTTCCACGGTCGGAGACCGCCGTACGTCCAGGGGGCGACCCGGCTCGGGCCATGGGGGGACGCCCGGGGGCCGGTCCGCTGCCTAGCCTCGCCGTATGCATCGACTGCCTCGCGGCGCGGCCGCCGCCCTCCTCGGTCTGTCCCTCGCCCTGCTCGGTACGGGTGTCGCCCACGCGGCCCCGGCCGTGGGCCCCGTCGCCGCCTCCGACCCCTCCTCCGTGCGCCTCCACCTCCCGGCGCCCACCGGCCCGTACGCGGTGGGCCGCGACACGCTGCACCTCGTCGACACCGGCCGTCCCGACCCGTGGGTCCCGGAGGCCGGGCCGCGCGAGCTGATGGTGACGATGTACTACCCGGCCCGCCCCGGTGGCGGCCGCACCGCCAAGTACATGACCGAGCGCGAGGCCCAGGCGTTCCTGGAGGACCGGAAGCTGACCGACGCGGTGTCCGCCCGGACGCTCAGCGCCACCCGCACCAACGCCCGCACCGGCGCCGCCCCCGTACACGGGAAGTTCCCGCTCGTGGTGCTGTCGCCCGGGTTCTCCGTCAACCGCTGGACCCTGTCCGTCCTCGCCGAGGAGCTGGCCGCCCAGGGCTACGTCGTCGCCGCCGTCGACCACGCCTACGAGGCGGCCGGTGCCGCCTTCCCGGGCGGCCGTCTGCTCTCCTGCGTCGCCTGCGACAAGATCAAGCCGGGCGGGTACGGCGTGGTGCCCAAGGGCCGGGCCCAGGACACGTCCTTCCTGCTCGACCGGCTGCTCGCCGACAAGCGCCCCGCCTGGCGGCACGCCCGCATGATCGACCGCACGAAGATCGGCATGGCCGGCCACTCCATCGGCGGCGCCTCCGCCGCCACGACCATGGCGGGCGACCGGCGCGTGCGCGCGGGCGTCAACATGGACGGCTCCTTCATGGAGCCCGTACCCGCCGAGGGTCTGGGCGGCCGGCCCTTCCTGATGCTCGGCACCGGCGACGACGACCCCTCCTGGATCCGCGACTGGCCGCTCCTGGGCGGCTGGAAGCGCTGGATCAACGTCACGGGCTCGGAACACTTCACCTTCACGGACGTGCCCGTCCTCGCCGACCAGCTCGGCCTCCTGCCCCCGGAGGAGCCCCTGTCCGGCAAGCGGTCCCAGGAGATCACCCGCGCGTACGTGACCGCCTTCTTCGACCTGCACCTGAGGGGCGTGGACCGGAAGCTACTGGACGGCCCGACCGCCCAGCACCCGGAGGTGGTCTTCCACAAGGAAGGCTGACCAGGCGGAGGTGGAGAGGGTCAGGGCGGGGCGGGTCACGTCCTTGGAGTCACGGACGTGGACGGCGTGGGGGAGCAGGGCGACCTCGACGCAGTCGCCGCCCTGGCTGCCGCTGTAGCTGGACTTCGTCCAGGCGAAGGCGACCTCGACGCACTCGCCGCCCTGGCCACTGCTGTAGCTGCTCTTGAACCAGTCGAGGACGCTGTTCATAGCTCGTGTGCCACCTGTTCGATGAGTTTGGCGGAGTCTTCGGGGGCCAGGGCCTGTGCCCGCAGAATGCCATACCGTGCGAACACGTCCCCCAAGTCCGGCTGTTCGCTCAAGAAGTAGCGTCCACCCTGCCCCTCGATGTAGGCCAACTGACGTTGCCGTTCCGCCGTGTCGAGCAGGGTAAACGGGCCATCGAGCCCGGCATGTGTCTCACGGTCGGCAGGCATTACCTGGATTTCGACGTTCCTACGCCGTCCGACGCTGAGCAGATGCTCCAGGTTCGCCTTGAGGACCGTAGGGCCGCCCAGGGGGCGGGTGAGCACGCTCTGCTCCAGCACGAAGCTGACGAGAGGGGTTGGCTTACGGGTGAAGAGCTGCTGTCGGGAGAGCCGGGCGGAAACCATGGCGTCGATCTCCTCATCGTCCAGTGCCGGACGGTGGGAGCCGAATACAGCGCGGGCGTACGGCTCGATCTGGAGCAAGCCGGGGATGACGTGGTTCTCGTACTTGTGGATGGCGGCCGCCCGGGCCTCCTCCTCCAAGTAGTCCTCGAACCACGCCGCCACTCCGCTCGCCTTCAGCTCCTGCGCCACCTCCAGCAGTGCACCTTGTGCACCCAGCAACTGGTCCGCCACCTCCACGAAGTTGCCCCTCGGGCGGCGTTCACCGCGCTCGATCATGGCCACTTGGGACTTGGAGTATCCGGTCTCGCGGCCCAGGAGCTCCTGCGAGACCTTCGCCCGTTCGCGGTGGAAGCGCAGCAGCCGGCCGAACGCCTTCGCGGCGCCCGGGCTGCCGTTGTTCCCGATGTTCACGCCCGTCCTCCCCAGGTGCACAACGCGGCACAAACAGCTTGTGGCGCTGGTCACAGTAGATCCGGACCGGGAAGCTGGCCGCATGAATCCACGCGTTTCACTTGACAGGGTTCCGTCCTGGATCCCGGCCTCCGGGCATGCCCTCCGGCATGCGGGCATCCACTTCGACGCCGTGCGCGTCCGGGGGATGCTCGGCGAGGAAGTGGCCTACCGGCTCATGGAGTTCACGGACTTCCAGGCCGGGCCGATCGTCCGGGAGCTGACCGGGGAGCGGAACCTGTACTTCCTGCTGCCGCCCCAGACGGCGGCGGCGTACGCCTGGCCTGCGGGGGCGCGGGCGTTGAGCCGGAGCGGGCGGAGCGCCGCGTTCGTGGGGATCCCGGCGCTGGAGGGGCTGACGTGGCCGCTGGACTGGAGGTCGCGGCCCACGGACGAAGTGCCTTTCGTGGAACCGGACTTGTTGCGCGAAATGGTCGAACATGCTGTACGGTAATCGCGCCAACACGCTCCGTGTGCAGACATGGAGCGGTCCCCGGGGGTGCGCCAACACCGACCGAGGACCTTCACCACTAGTGGAGCTAGAGGTCCACCAGAAATGCTTCGGCATGCTATCGCGCCCGAGCGGCGCTTCACCAAGGTCTCGCACGAGCTCGTACGGCATCGCCGTCTCGGCAGCGACGCCAAGTTGCTGGTCATCTATGTGCAGGGGCTTCCCGAACCCGAGGCCGCCAAGCCGCTCGGTGAGCACGCGGAGAGCCTGGGCATGAAGCCCCGGGCGTTCCAGCGGGCCAAGGAGGAGCTGCTGGCGAGCGGGTTCTTCCACCACTGGCGCCGGCAGGGCGGGCGCGGTCAGTGGATCACCGACCAGTTGCTGTCCAACGTCACCCTGACGGGGGAGGAGGCGAGCCGGCTGCGGGACGGGGTGGCGCCCGAACCCTCCAGCCCGCCGCCACAGTCTTCGCCACCTCCGCCACCTCCGCCCGCTCCGAGGGTCCCGGAACCGACGGTCGGTGCACCGGAGCCCCCGGTGGTCGCCGGTTCTCCTCCGGTAGAAGAAGACCGGGAGAAGAACACTCCCCACCCCCCACCCGAAGAACCGGCCGCCACGGCCGCGTGCCCCGAAGTCGTCGCCGCCGAACGCGTGTTGCTCTCGCTGCGGCACGAGCACCGGGAGCTGTGGCTGGGCGTGCGGGAAGCCCGGGGCCTGGCGGAGGCTGCGGCCGAGTGGCTGCGGCGCGGCTTCTCGACGACCGAGCTGCGGCGGGCGTTGACGACCGGGTTGCCGCCCGGCGGGGTGCGTTCCGCCGTGGGCTTCCTACGGCACCGGCTGGTGGAGAAGCTGCCCGTACCGCTGGAGCCGAGGCCCGCCGTGCGGGGGCTGGTCGTCTGCGAGGGGCCGGGTGACGAGCACGTCTTCCGGCCGGTCGGGGACGAGACGCGGTGCGGGCCGTGCCGGCGGGACGCCGCCGCGTCGATGGCCCCGCCGCGCCGGGAGGCGGTCGGCTGGCGGGCACGCCTGAGCCCCGGGCCGTGAGACCCGGGGCTCGGCCGGTGCGGGCTGTGATCAGGCGCCCGTCACCCGGCGGCGACGCATCAGGACCGCGCCGTACCCGAGGGCTCCGACCGCGCCGATCGAGGCCAGCGCGGGAGCCAGGGCCTCCGGGCTCACGACGGGGATGCCGCGCGAGACGGTGACGTCGCTGGTGCAGCCCGGGTCCTCGGCGCCCTCACCGCAGTTGGAGTCCGCGGTGGAGGTGACGCTGTTGGACAGGGTGGCGGTGTCGCCGTCCGGTTCACCAGCGGTGACGGAGTAGGTCACCTCCGCCTCCTCGCCCGGTTCGAGTTCCCCGGCCCAGGACAGGGTGGAGGTCTCCTCGTCGAAGGAGACCGAACCCGTGGACGCGGTGGCGTCACCGTTGTACTCGGCGCCGCGCAGGGCCGAGAGGTCGTCGGTGAAGGAGGCCTCGTTGTTCGGGGCGTTGCCGTCGTTCCTGACCGTGACGGTGTAGGTGATCCTGTCGCCGGGCTGGACGGCCCGGTTGTCGGCCGACTTGGTCAGCGTGAGGTCCTTCGACAGGTCCGACGAGGTGTCGCAGCTCGCCAGGTCCACCAGCTTGCCGTCGTTGGCGGTGTTGCCCCGGTGGTTCTCCGAGGCGAACGCGTTGCCGACGAACTCGGACGAAGCCGTTGCGGGGGGTCGGCCAGGTCGTCCGGCTGGTCAACATCGAGCGGAGGAAGGCGGGTTGCCCGCCGCTCAAGGTCCACCGGAAGCTGGCGCGCGCGGCGCGCGGCCACAGCGTCGACATGGCGGGGCGCAACCGGCTCTCCCACCGCGGCTCGGGCGGCTCCACGCTCGTGGGCCGCATCAACCGCACCGGTCACGCGTGGGGCATGGCCGGGGAGAACGTGGCCCGGGGCTATCCGGACGCGGCGGCCGTCCTGCGGGGCTGGATGGACAGCCCCGGCCATCGGGCCAACATCGGTGTTCGCCGCTCCTAGGTGACCCTAGGTGACCGGCTCGGAGGCGGTGGCCGGCGCGGTGTACGGGCCGCCCAGGCCCCACGCCTGGTGCATCGCCGTCGCGAAGGCGGCCGCGAGCTTGTGCTCACCGGACGGGCCCGGGTGGGTGCCGTCGTAGGTGTCGGTGGCGATGTCGTACGACTCCGGCACCGAGGCCAGCAGCAGCGGGGAGCCCGGCTCGTCGAGGTCGGCCACGGCCTTGCCGAGCAGCTCGTTGAAGCGGGCGCACTCGGCGGCGAAGGGGGCGTCGTACCCGGCGCGCACGTTGGGGATCACGGGGAGCAGGACGGCCCGGACGCGCGGGTTCGCGGCGCGGGCGGCGGCGACGAAGGCGTGGACGTTCTCGGACGTCTGGTCGCTGTTGGTGTAGAAGCCGAGGTCTATCAGGCCCAGGGACACCAGGAGCACGTCCGCTTCCGCCGCCGTGACGGCCCCGCCGATCAGGGGCGCCATGTGCAGCCAGCCCTCACCCCAGCCGGCCAGGTGCCGGCGGGCGCGGGCGGGGAAGCCGGGGTCGGCGTAGGCGTGTGAGACGGGGGCGTCGGCGGACGCCTCGTACAGCCCGTCGCGCGGGCCGACGATCGCGTACCGGCCGGGGAGGGTGGCGTCCAGGTGCTGCCACATCCGGTAGCGCCAGGTGAAGTCGCCGGCGCGTCCGATGGTCATGGAGTCGCCGACGAACATGAAACGCATGGGGGCCATCATGGCCGACCCCGGCCGGGGAGTGCGATGTGACCATGGACACTGGGGGCATGCGTTCGTTGCGTACGACCCTGGGGGCGGCCTTCGCCGCGGTGGTGCTGGCGGCCGGTCCGGCGGTGGCCGGCGAGGAGGACGGCGGGTTCACCGTCGAGGACGCCCGGATCACCGAGTCCAGCGGCCTCGCCGCCAGCCGTGCCCACCCGGGGGTCTACTGGACGCACAACGACCAGGACGGGCCACGGGTGTTCGCCGTGGACTCCAGGACGGGCAAGACCGTCGCCACCGTCACCCTGCGGGGCATCGGCACGCCCCGGGACATGGAGGCGATCTCCGTCGGAGCCGACGGGGCGGTGTACGTCGGTGACATCGGCGACAACCTCGACGGCTCCTGGGACCACGTCTGGATCTACCGCTTCCCCGAGCCGAAGGAGCTGCGCGACCAGGCCGTGGACGCCACGCAGTACACGGTGCGGTACGCCGACGGGCCCCGGAACGCCGAGGCGCTGATGGTGCACCCCGTCACGGGGCGCGTCTACATCGCGTCCAAGAAGGAGGACGGGGGCGGTCTGTACGAGGGCCCCGCGCGGTTGTCGGCGGACGGGGCGAACGTGTTCCGGCGGATCGGCGAGGTGCCGTGGGTCACCGACGGGGCGTTCTCGCCGGACGGCCGGGAGCTGGTGCTGCGCGGGTACTTCAGCGCCCGGGCGTACGCGTGGGAGGACGGGCGGCTCGGGGCCGAGAAGCGGCTGAGCGCGCCGATCATGCGGCAGTCGGAGTCGGTGACGTACACGGCGGACGGTTCGGCGCTGATGTACGGCTCGGAGGGCTCGGGCAGCCGGGTGGAGCGGGTGCCGCTGGAGGACGGCCCCCGGCCCGCCCCCGGCGGCCGCAGCTCCCCCGCCCCGGACGGAACGCCGGCCCCCGGGAAGCCCGCCGCCGGCGACGGCACCGGCACCGGCACCACCACGATGGGCGCCCTCGTCCTGGCCGGCGCGGCCGGGCTGGTCCTCCTGTGGCACCGGGCGCGGCGGCGGAGCGCCGGCTAGGGGAGTGTCCGTACAGCATCGGCCGCCGCAAGGGCACCGCCAACACTCTGGCCGCGCTGAAGCCGATCCGTGCCGCCCGGCCCGACAGCGTCCCGATCCACATCGTGGCCTTGCACCGCCACCTGCGCCGGCGCCCGCTGCCCGACGCGGCCTGACCAGGAGCCGGGCCGACATCCCGGCACATCGTCAAACGACCCGCTGCATCGCCTTCCGGTGCCGTTCCGCCATCGCGGCCCCGGACTCGCGGCGGGCCATCCTGCGCAGGACGGATGGTGCGAGGAGCAGCCCGGCGACTGCCCAGACGCCCAGAACGCCCGCCGTCTCCAGGTGCCGCCAGGATTCGCCGATCTCGGCGGCGACCGCATCGGCCGGCAGCAGCGCCGAGCGGAGACCGAGGCCGAGCCAGTACACGGGGAAGATCTGCCCGACGGTCCGGAGCCACTCGGGCAGCTCGGACAGGGGGAAGTAGATCCCGGAGATCACGACGAGTCCCATCACCGGGAGCATCAGCAGGCCGACGGTGCGCGGACTGCTGACCAGTGAGCCGATGACGGCGCCGATCGGCAGGGTCGCCAGGAGACCCAGCGGCGTCACCCACACCAGCGTCAGCAGCGCTCCGCCGCCCTGCCGGGCCACCCCGTCCACCAGGAACACGCCGACGGCGAAGGGGAGCGCCATGGAGACGAGAGCCGTGCCCGACACCATGATGATCTTTCCGACCAGGTGGCCGACCATGCCGTGCGGCACCGCCTTGGCCCGCAGGAGCGTGCCGTCCTCGCGCTCGGTCGCGAGTAGCTGTGCCGTGGTCATCATCCCGGTGAACGCGAGCGTCATGCCCAGCATGCTCGGCAGCATGAACGCGCCGGTCGAGATGCCGGCGCCCTTCAGCGGGTCGTCCTTGAGCAGGAACAGCGGCACGAGGAGCAGGACCGTCCAGAGTACGTAGCCGAACACGTCCTGGCCGGTGGTGAAGGTCTGCCGGAGTTCCGTCCAGCCGCGCCGCACTCCTACTCCCGCCGCGTACCACACCGGACTCATCGCGATCCCTCCCCGAAAGCGTGCACCGTCCGCTCATCGGGAACGTTCCCCGCCTCGAGCTCCCGCACCATCGTCAAGTAGGTGTCCTCCAGGCTCGCCCGGCGCACCTCCAGCCCGCCGATCGCCTCGCCGTGCTCCTCGAACAGCCGACGGACGAACCGGGTGGGCTCGGCCGTCGCCTCCTCGAAGTGCCGCCCGGCCCGCGTCCAGCGCACAGTGGCCTCGGCCGATGCCTGCCGCGACAGCTCCTCGGCCGAGCCATCGGCCACGATCCGGCCGCCGGCCAGAATCAGGATCCGGTCGGCGAGCCTCTCCGCCTCGGCAAGGTCGTGCGTGGTCAGCAGAACAGTGGTGTTCTCGTCCGCCAGCCCGCGTACCAGGCCGTGGAACTCGTTCCTCGCCTCCGGGTCCAGACCCGCCGTCGGCTCGTCCAAAAACAACACCTCAGGCCTGCCTACGATGCCGACGGCCACGTCGAAGCGCCTGCGCTGCCCGCCGGACAGAGTCCCGACCCGCTTGTCCGCCTGCTCGGTCAGACCCACTGCGGCGAGGAGCTCGTCAACGTCCCACGGCCGCCGCACGAGGGCCGTGGAGTACGGCGCGTAGTACGAGCCGAGATGGGCCAGCAGTTCCCGCACCCGCCACTTGCCGTGGTCACGCCAGGACTGCAACACGATGCCCAGGCGCGCACGCCACCGCTCGTCCCCGCCGGCCGGATCAGTGCCGAGGACGGTCACGTCACCGGCAGAGCGCATCCGGAAGCCTTCCAAGACCTCGATCGTGGTCGTCTTGCCCGCGCCGTTCGGGCCGAGCAGCAGGACGACTTCGCCTCGCCGGGCCGTGAATCCGACACCCTTCAACACGTCCTGACTGCGGTAGCGCATCCGCAGATCCCGTACGGCGATGACCGTGTCGCTCTCCGGCGGTGGGCTGCTCCCTACCCCGGATGAGGCGTGAGCGGTCGTCATCGGTGTTCCCCCGTCCGTATCGTGGTCCGTTCTCTGGGAGAAGGGGCCGGAGGCCGTGCCGACGTCCGTGGTCATGGGACGTGTGTATGGCTGCGGCGGACGTTGCCGCCTGGCAGCAGCCGTTCGGGCCCTCCCCGGACGAACACATTACCGAACGGATCAGGTATCCGATCTTGTCGATCGCGCGCCGAGCCGCCGGACCGACGATCCGGTGACCGGGAAGTCCCTCCCTAGGGCCTGTCGTCCGGACGGCCCTCCGCCCGGCGGGCCACCCGTGCTTCGAGGCCGTCCAGCAGGGTGCGCAGGCCGAAGGCGAAGTGGTCGAAGTCGGGGGAGAAGGCGTCCCGGGAGAGCGCGGCCATCACGGGGTAGTCGCCGGTGCGCATGGCGCGGTCGAGGAAGGGTTCCTGGCGCGTCCAGAACTCCTCGTCGCTGACGCCGGTCTCCTTGGCCGCCTCGACCGTCTCGGCCTCCATGCGCGCGATGCCGGTGACGAAGCTCTGGACGGCGATGATCAGGGAGATGAGCTCCGGGTCGGAGAGGCCGGTGCCCCGCAGTCCGGTCAGGGCGAGTTCGAGGCCGCGCAGGGTGCTGGGGCCCAGGACGCTGCGGGCCTGGTTGACCTTGAGCAGCCATGGGTGGCGGCGGTAGAGGCCGAGTTCGGCGTGGGCCAGGGCGTCCACGGCGGCGCGCCAGTCGCAGGGGTCGGGCGGCTGGGAGTCGAGCATCAGGCCGCGGACGCGGTCGAGCATCAGGTCGAGCAGCTCCGCCTTGCCGGGGACGTACCGGTACAGCGACATGGTGCCGACGCCGAGGTCGGCCGAGAGGCGCCGCATGGACACCGCGTCCAGGCCCTCGGCGTCGGCGACCTCGACGGCGGTGGTGACGATCCGGTCGAGGGTGAGGCCGCGCCGGGGTCCCCGGGTGGCGGGTTCGCCCGTGCCCCAGAGCAGCTCCAGGCTGCGGACGACATCGCCGCTGCCGCTGGTCGCCGTCGCCGCCGCGGGCTTGCTGTCGCTGGTCATGGCGTCAGCGTAAATCACTGGACAGAAACTGGGTACGCCGTACGCTATGTTGGGTACGGTGTACTCAGTTCTTGGACGGGGAGGGCGCATGGACGACTGGGCGGTACGGGCCGAGGGCCTGGAGAAGCGGTACGGGGACAAGCGCGCGCTGGACGGGTTCGACCTGGCCGTGCGCACCGGCACGGTGCACGGTCTGCTGGGACCCAACGGGGCGGGCAAGACCACCGCCGTGCGGGTGCTGGCGACGCTGCGCCGCTTCGACGGCGGCCGCGCCGAGGTGGCCGGGGTCGACGTGGCGCGCGACCCGCGCAAGGTGCGGTCGCTGATCGGGCTCACCGGCCAGTACGCGGCGGTGGACGAGATCCTGACGGGCCGGCAGAACCTGGAGATGTTCGGCCGGCTGTTCCACCTGGGCGGGCGCCGGGCCCGCGCCCGCGCCGCCGAGCTGCTGGAGCGGTTCGACCTGACGGAGGCGGCGGACAAGGGCGTCGAGGGGTACAGCGGCGGGATGCGCCGCCGCCTGGACCTGGCCGCCTCGATGATCCTGGCGCCCCGCGTGCTGTTCCTGGACGAGCCGACGACCGGCCTCGACCCGCGCGGCCGGGGCGAGGTCTGGGACGCGGTGCGGGCCCTGGTGGCGGGCGGGACCAGCGTGCTGCTGACCACCCAGTACCTGGAGGAGGCCGACCGGCTCGCCTCCCGGGTCACGGTCATCGACCGGGGCCGGGCCATCGCCGACGACACCCCCGAGGCGCTGAAGGACCGGGTGGGCGGCGACCGCATCGAGGTCGTCGCCCTGGAGGCGGCCGACCTGCCGCGGGTGGCCCGGACCGTGGCGCGGGTGTGCCTGGGCGAGCCGCGCGTGGACGAGGCCGGGCGCCGCGTCCACGCGCCCGTCACCGACCGGGTGAAGGCACTGACCGAGGTCGTCAGGTCCCTCCAGGACGAGGGCGTCCACGTCGAGGACATCGGGCTGCGCAGGCCCAGCCTGGACGACGTGTTCCTGCGCCTGACCGGTCACGCGACCGAGGAGAAGAAGGCGGAGGTGGCCGCGTGAGCACGACCATGGAACCCCTCGCGGGGCGCGGACGGGCCTACTGGGCCGTGGCGGACTGCTGGAACGTGGTCCGCCGCCATCTGACCACCTACCGGCGCAAGCCGGTCTACATCGCCTGGCAGCTCGGCTTCCCGATCCTGTCGGTGCTGCTCTACGGGTACGTCTTCAGCGGTGCGATGAAGCCGCCGGGCGGCGGCGGGGCGTCGGACTACCGCGACTTCCTGATGCCCGGGATGTTCGTGATGACGATGGCCTTCGGATTCATCAACACCGCGACGACGGTGGTCACCGACGCCAACAAGGGCGTCATCGACCGGTTCCGCTCCATGCCCATGGCCCCCTCCGCGGTGGTCACCGGGCGGGGCGTCACCGACGCGATCATCGCCTGCGCCGAGCTGACCATCCTGGCGACGACGGCGTTCGCGATGGGCTGGCGCTCGGACGGCGGCCCGGCCGCCACGGCGGGCGCCTTCGCGCTGCTGCTCCTGCTGCGCTACTGCCTCACCTGGGTGGGGATCTGGCTGGGGCTGCTGGTCCCGAACCCGGAGGCGGCGGGCGGGCTGTTCGCGGTCGCCTTTCCGCTCACCATGATCTCCAGCGTCTTCGTGCCGCCGGGCACGATGCCGGGCTGGCTGGGCACGATCGCCGCCTGGAACCCGATCTCCTCCACGGCCGCGGCGACCCGGGAGCTGTTCGGCAACCCCGGCGCGGGCGGCGGGAGCTGGGTGGAGCAGCACGCGCCGCTGATGGCGGTGGTGTGGCCGGTGGTGATCACGGCGGTGTTCCTGCCGCTCGCGGTGCGGCGCTTCCGGCGGCTGAGCCGGTAGCCGGGAGGGACGGGGGTGGGCCCGCGGAGGGGGCGCGGGCCCACCCGGTCCTCGGGGGAGCGCCTACTTGGGCGGGCACTCCTTCCACGCCAGCCGGTAGACGGTCTTGATCTCACCGTCGGTGGAGTCCATGGCGATGAAGCTGTTGGTCTTCGTCGGGTCGGAGGTGCCCGCGCTGACCCGCAGCTCGGTGTTGATGTTGAAGTTGCGCTTGACCCCGCAGGGCGCCCAGACGAGCTGGCCCCAGTCGGTCTGGTCGGTGGCCTGCCAGTTGTCGTTGTACGGGCCCCGGTAGGGGTGGCTCTTCTGGGCGGTGTCGGGCGAGCCCTGGAAGTAGTAGGACGCCCTCTGGACGGCGGTGGCGCCGGCCTCCAGCTTGGCGTAGCCGCGGTAGTCGGCGCCGGCGACGGCGTAGGTGAAGCCGCCGGGGACGTGGACGATCAGGTTGAGCTGGCAGTTCTTGCGGAAGTCGGTCGGCTCCGCGCCCACGCCCACCTGGGCGAGGTAGTCGCTGTAGGTCACGGTGAAGGCGGTGTTGTCCGGGGCCACGGCGACGGCGGCCGTGCCCTGGCGGCAGCCCGATCCGTTGACGGTGGCGACCTCGATCACGATCTTGTCGGGCGGGGCGACGATGCCCGCCGACGCGGGGGACGGGGTGAGGACGGTCGCCGCGAGGGCCGTGGTGGCGGCCGTGCCGGCGAAGAGGGTCCGGGATCTTCTGGACATGGGGCTCCGATCGGTTGCCGGTCGAAGTGGGGGGTCCAACCGTGGATGGCACAGATGGCACAGATGGCACAGATGGCGCGGGTAGCGCGGATGGCGCATGCATGTCACACACTCGGCGTGTGGTGCTGCCGGAGTGCTTGGGATGGTAGGGACACCGGACGAGCCCCGATAGAGCGGTTATCGGCCGCATGCGGAAGGGCCCCCACCCATCGGGCGGGGGCCCTTTCGTCACACGGTCGTGCCGTCGGCTACAGCTTCTCGATCACGTAGTCGACGCACGCCGTCAGCGCCTCGACGTCCGACGGCTCGACCGCCGGGAACATCGCGATCCGAAGCTGGTTGCGGCCCAGCTTGCGGTACGGCTCGGTGTCGACGATGCCGTTGGCGCGCAGCACCTTGGCGACCGCCGCCGCGTCGACCTCGTCGGAGAAGTCGATGGTGCCGATGACCTGCGAGCGCTTCGCCGGGTCGGCGACGAACGGCGAGGCGTACTTGGACTCCTCCGCCCAGCCGTACAGCGTCCGCGCGGAGGTCGCCGTGCGGCGCACCGACCAGTCCAGACCGCCCTGGCCGTTGATCCACTTGAGCTGCTCGTTGAGCAGGAACAGCGTGGACAGCGCCGGGGTGTTGTACGTCTGGTTCTTCAGCGAGTTGTCGATGGCGGTCGGCAGCGAGAAGAACTCCGGGACGTGGCGGCCCGAGGCGTGGACGCGCCGGGCGCGCTCCAGGGCGGCGGGCGAGAACACACCGATCCACAGGCCGCCCTCGGAGGCGAAGGACTTCTGCGGCGCGAAGTAGTAGACGTCCGACTGGGTGATGTCGACCGGCAGGCCGCCCGCGCCCGAGGTCGCGTCCACCAGCACCAGCGCGTCCTCGTCGGCGCCCTCGACGCGCTCGACCGGCGCGGCGACACCGGTGGAGGTCTCGTTGTGGGTGAACGCGTACACGTCCACGCCCGCCTCCGCCCGCGGCTCCGGGTGCGTGCCCGGCTCCGAGGAGATGACGGTCGGCTCGGCCAGCCACGGAGCCAGCTTCGCGGCCTTGGCGAACTTGGAGGAGAACTCGCCGAAGGTCAGGTGCTGCGACTTGTTCTCGATCAGACCGTGGGTCGCGATGTCCCAGAAGGCGGTGGAGCCGCCGTTGCCGAGGATCACCTCGTACCCCTCGGGCAGGGAGAACAGGTCACGCACGCCCGAGCGGACCTCGCCGACCAGGTTCTTGACCGGGGCCTGGCGGTGGGAGGTACCGAGGAGGGAGGTGCCGGTGGCGGCCAGGGCCTCCAGCGCCTCCGTACGCACCTTGGAGGGGCCCGCGCCGAAACGGCCGTCGGCGGGCTTGATGTCGGTGGGAATCTGGATCTCAGCCACGCCTCGGAGCCTAGCCGGTGACGGACACGGCGCGAGCGCCGTGTCCGTCCGGTGAGACGAGCGGATGAGACGCGCAGCGCCTCCCCGGCGGGCGTCAGCCGAGGCGGACCGGCAGCTCGAAGAGATCGTTCTGGGTGACGACCGGCTTGTGGCGCAGCTCCGTGACCGGCACCGCCAGGGTGAGACGGGGGAAGCGCTCGTACAGGGCGGGCAGGGCGATCCCCGCCTCCAGCCGGGACAGCGCCGCGCCCGGGCACACATGCGGCCCGTGGCCGAAGGAGATGTGCCGGTTGGGCGAGCGGGTGACGTCGAAGACGCCGGCCGTCGGACCGTGCTGCTCCTCGTCACGGCCGATCGCCCCGTACGACACGATCAGCGCGTCCCCGCGCGGCAGGACCCGGTCGCCGACGGCGACGTCCTCGGTGGCGAACCGGATCAGGACGTGCGACGTGGGGGTGGAGTACCGCAGTGTCTCCTCGACCACCGCGTCCCAGCCGACCTCACCGGAACGGACCAGGGCGAGCTGGTCGGGATGGGCCGACAGGTTGACGACCGCGTTGACGATCAGCGAGATCGTCGTCTCGTGGCCCGCCGCCACCATGAGCTGGAGGGTGGAGACGATCTCCGCGTCCGTGAGGTGGTCGCCGTCCTCGGACGCGGCGATCAGCGCGCTCGTCAGGTCGTCGCCCGGCTCCGCCCGGCGGGCCGCCACCACCTTCGCCATCATCCCCGCCAGCTCCCCGAGGGTCGCCACGACCTCCCCGGGCGGCGTCTGGGTGGAGAAGAACCGGTCGAACAGCACCTTCAGCCGGGGGTGGTCCGCCGCGTCGATGCCCATCAGGTCGCTGATCACGTACATGGGCAGCGGATAGGCGAAGGCGGCCTTCAGGTCGACCGTCTCCGCCGGCCCGTACGCGGCCAGCCCGTCCAGCAGCTCCCGGGTCAGCTCGGTGATCCGCCCCCGCATCCGCTCCACCCGGCGCGGGGTGAGCGCCTGGGCGACCAGCGCCCGCATCCGGCGGTGGTCCTCGCCGTCCACCGTCAGCATTGAGCGGCCCGGGTTGGCCAGCCCGATCAGCGGCCAGTCCGCCGGTATCTCGCCCCGCCGCCAGGCACCCCACACCTCGATGTCCTTGACCAGCCGCTTGTCGGTGAGCAGCGCCCGCGCCTCCGCGTGGCGCGTGACCGCCCACACCGGGACCCCGCCCGGCAGGACGACCCGGGCGAGCGGCCCGGCCGCGCGCAGCGCCGCGCTCTCGCCGTCGAGGTCGGTGACGAACGGGTCGAGGGGGATGGGTTCGGCCGCTCCGGCCGGTACGGCCGCTTCGGTCACGGGGATCACGGAGTGCCTCCGAGGGCGGGGGTCGGGGTGAAGGTCACGGGCAGGTCGGTCATGCCCCGCAGCCAGGGCGAGGGACGCCGGGTCAGCGCGTCGGCGCCGGTCGCCAGGTCCAGGTCGGGCAGCCGGTCCAGCAGCACCTCGATCCCGGTACGGGCGATGACCTCGGCCATCTCCTGGGCGGGGAACGGGCAGCGGTGCTCGCCGTGCCCGAAGGAGAAGTGGGCGCTGTTGCCGCCGGTGAGCGCCGCGTTGTCGATGTGGACCTGCGGGTCGGCGTTGGCGGCGGCCAGGCCCAGCAGGACGAGGTCACCGGCCTTCACGTGCCGCCCGCCCAGGTGCGTGTCGCGCGACGCCCACCGGCCGGCCACGTTCTGCGTCGGGGTGTCGGCCCACAGCACCTCGTTCATCGCCTCGGCGACGCTGTGCCGGCCACCCGACAGGGAGGCGGCGAAACGGTCGTCGGTCAGCATCAGCCGCAGCGAGTTGCCGATCCAGTCGGCCGTCGGCTGGTGCCCGGCCGCCATCATCACCATCAGGTCCTGGGCGATCTCCTCCACCGAGAACCCGGACGGGTCGGCCAGCATGCGGGACACCACGTCCTCGCCCGGCTCGGCGGCCTTGGCGGCGAGCAGGGCGGACATCGACTCCGCCAGGTGCCGCTGGCCCTCCAGCGCCCGCTCCCGGCCGTCGATCATGTCGTTGAGCGCGGTCACCAGCCCCGGGCCCTGCTCGTCGGGGACGCCGTAGACCTTCACCAGCACGCGGACCGGCAGCAGCATGGCGTACTGGGCGATCAGCTCCGCCCGCCCGGTGCCGCAGAACGTGTCGACGAGCCCGTCCGCGTACTCCTCGGCGTACCGGCGCAGGCTGAAGGGGTCGACCGATTCCAGCGCGGTCGCGATCATCCCCGCCCGCTGCCGGTGGCGCTCGCCGGTGGTGTAGAGGATCGAGGGCTGCTTGCGCCCGATCATCGGCAGCAGCGGCCAGTCGGCGGGGATGCGGTCCCACTGGTTCCACAGCTCGGAGTCGCGGCTGAACAGCACCGGGTCGCTGGTCACCTGGTGCAGCTCGCGGTAGTCGAGCACCAGCCAGGCCGGGACGTCCCCGTCGAGGAGGACCGGCGCGACGGCTCCGTGCTCGCGCCTCATCTCCCGGTACAACCGGGCGGGTTCGGTCTGGAACCGGGGCCCGGACAGGGGCACGGGGGCGGTCATGTTCTGGTCTCCCGGAGGGCGTGCAGACGCTGGAGGTGCGTGACGAGGGTGATCAGTACGTACTTGCTCGACGAGCGGTCGCGGGCGTCGCACTCCACCAGCGGTACGTGGTCGGGCAGGTCGAGCGCCTCGCGGACCTCCCGCTCGGTGTGGGCCGGGCCGCCGAAGTCGTTGCAGGCGACGATGAACGGCATGCCGTGGTGCTCCAGGCGGTCGATCGCGTACCAGGAGTCGGCCAGGCGGCGGGTGTCGACCAGGACGACCGCGCCCAGGGTGCCGGCGAACAACCGGTCCCACAGGAACCAGAAGCGCTCCTGGCCGGGCGCGCCGAACAGGTACAGCACGTTGTGCGCGTCCAGGGTGATGCGGCCGAAGTCGAAGGCCACGGTGGTGGACGTCTTGGAGTGGACCTGGGCCACGTCGTCGACGTCCTCGCCCGCGCGGGTCATCGTCTCCTCGGTGTTGAGGGGACGGATCTCGCTGACCGAGCGCACGAGGGTGGTCTTGCCGACACCGAAACCCCCGACGATGACGATCTTGAGACCGTTGTCGGCGGTGCTGGTGAGGGGTGTCCGTTCAGAGGTTGCGGAGTCCAACGAGCACCTGCTCCAGGATGTCGGGGTCGGGAAGGCTGTGCGCGGAGGTGCGCGGGTGACGGGCGCTGATCCGGCCCGTGTCCAGCAGGTCGGAGAGCAGGATGCGCACGATGCCGACCGGCAGGCCCAGTTCGGCCGCCACCTCCACCACGGCGGTGGGGCGGTGGCACAGACGCAGGATCGCCGCGTGCTCGGACTGCATGCCGGGCGCCGGCTCCGACTCCGCCACCACCAGGGTCACCAGGTCGAACGGCGCGTCCGGGGCGGAACGGGTGCGGCCGCCGGTGAGGGTGTACAGCCGGTCCGGGGACTCGTCCCTGTGGCTCCCCGGGGTCACGGGGTGCGGGGCTCGGCGTGCAGGTGCTCACCGAGCTGCTCGACGAGTTCGCTCATGTTGTGGCCGATCAGGCCGACGTCGGAGTCCTCGGCGGCCACGACCGCGAGGTGCGCGCCCTCCCCGGCCTCGACGATCAGCAGCACTCCACCGTAGAACTCGGCCATCGCGGACCGTACGCCGCCGGTGCCGTCGCCGAACTCCATGGACGCCCCGTGGGACAGGCTCTGGATGCCGGCGGCGATGGCGGCGAGCTGGTCGGCCTGGTCGACGGAGAGCTCCGGCGTACGGCACAGCTTGAGGCCGTCCCGGGACAGCACGAGGGCGTGGCGGGCTCCCGGCGTGCGCTGGAGCAGGTTCTCCAGCAGCCAGTTGAGCTTCTCGTCGGTGGTGGTGCCGGTGGTCATCGGGGGGTGCCTTCCGTGGTGGTGCGTACCGCTTGGCGGAAGCTGCTGAAACGGGCGGCCGACCGGGTCCGCGAGGCGGGGTCGGGGGGCGTGGTGGGCTCGGGGAGGGTGCCGTCGGTGAGGGTGCCGTCCGGGTGCGCGGCGGCCAGGGTCCGGCCGCGGCGGCGCTTGGGGAGGCCGCCGGGCGTCAGCGCGGTGCCGGGGCCGGGTTCGGTGCCGGCCGGCTGCGGCGGCTCGGGCGTGGCGAAGGGGGAGGAGGGCCGGTCGTGGACCTCCCGGGGCTCGCGGTCCGCCGGTACGGGCGGGAGGGCGCGGGCGGGCGCGGCGGTGGCCGCGGGTGCGGGGGCGAGCGCGGGTGTGGGGGACGGTGCCGGCGGGTGCGCGGGGCGGGTGCGGGTGATCAGCTCGTGCGGGATCATCATCAGCGCGCCGGTGCCGCCCCGGGCCGAGGGCCGGAAGGAGACGGTCAGCCCGTGCTTGCGGGCCAGCCGGCCGACGACCGCGAGACCCAGCCGGGTGCCCGACAGGCCGGTGAGGTCGGTCCGTTCGGCGGTGACGGCCCGCTCGGCGCGGCGCAACTGCACCTCGCTCATGACCAGGCCGCTGTCCTCGACGGTGACGACCAGCCCGGCGGGCACCTCCTCCACGTACACGTGCACCTCGGCGGTGGGCGGCGAGAAGTTGGCGGCGTTGTCGAGGAGTTCGGCCAGGGCGTGCATGACGCCCTCGGCGGCGTGGCCGGCGATCGCGGCGTCGCTGGTGGTGTGCAGCCGTACGCGCTGGTAGCCGCCGATACGGCCCATCGCGCCGCGCAGGATGGACTCCATCACGATCGGCTTCGCCCAGCGGCGGCCCGAACGGGCGCCGGTGAGCACGGCGATGGAGTCGGCCAGGCGGCCCGCCTGGGCGGTGCGGTGGTCGAGGTGGAGGAGGTCGGTCAGGACGTCCTCGTCGGCGTGCCGGTGCTCCATCTCGCGCAGGTCGGCGAGCATGCTCGTGGCCAGCGCCTGCATGCGGCCGGCCGCGTTGGCGCAGGCGGCCACGGCGGCGGCCCGGTTGGTCTCGCTGCGCGCCGCCTCCGCGCGGGCCCGGTCCGCCTCCGCGCGGGCCTCGGCGGTGGCGCGTTCGGTCTCGGCGCGAGCCTCGGCGACGGCGCGGTCCGCCTCCGCGCGGGCCTCGGCGACGGCGCGGTCCGCCTCCGCGCGGGCCTCGGCGACGGCGCGTTCGGCGGCGGCGCGGACCTCGGCGGTGACGCGGGCGGTCTCGGCACGGGCCTCCGCGACGGCCCGGTCCGCCTCCGCCCTCGTGCGGGACGCCTCCCCGCGGGCCTCGGCGACCGTCCGAGCGCCGTCGGTGGCGCGGCGGGCGGCCTCGGCGGTGAGCGCGGCGTTGCGTTCGCGCAGCCGGCGGGCGGTGCCCAGGGCGTACGCGGCCAGGGTGACCGCGGCGGTCAGCAGGACGGCGGCCGCGGCCGCGCCCCAGGCCAGCGGAGCCCGGACGGAGCCGGGAGCGACGGCCACCGCTCCCGCGCACAGGAGGCCGGTGACGGCCGCCGAGATCAGCAGGGCCGGCGCGACCGGCCGGATGGAGGGGCGCAAATCGTCAGTCCTCTGGGCGTGGGTATCTGCGTACGTATCTGGAGCCGTCAATTCCCTAGCAATTCCGGGTCACTATAAGAGAATTGACGATCACTTTGGGAAGTTCTTGTGCGCTTTCTTACGGTGACCTCGGCGACCCCGGCGGGGGGCACGACACCGGCGGGCCCGCCCGGGGCATCCTGGCCCCATGGGTGATCGGCTTCGGGAGACGGCGGGCCTCGCACGGGCGCTGCGGGACGCCGTGCGCGGCGAGGTGGACTTCGGGGCGGCCGCCCGCGCGCTGCACACCATGGACGCGTCCAACTACCGGCGGGTCCCGGTGGGCGTCGTCGCCCCGCGCGACGCCGAGGACGTGGCCGCCGCGCTCCGGGTGTGCCGCGAGCACGGGGTGCCGGTGGTGCCGCGCGGGGCGGGGACGTCGATCGCCGGGCAGGCGACCGGGACCGGCGTCGTCCTGGACTTCACCCGGCACATGAGGGACGTCGTCTCGGTCGACCCCGGGAGGCGGACGGCCGTCGTGCAGCCCGGCGTGGTGCTGGACCGGCTGCGCGACGCGGCGGGGGCGTACGGGCTGACCTTCGGGCCCGACCCGTCCACGCACAGCCGCTGCACGCTGGGCGGCATGATCGGTAACAACGCGTGCGGGTCGCACTCCGTAGCCTGGGGCACGACCGCCGACAACGTCGACCGGCTCACGGTCATGACCTACGGCGGCGCCGAACTCCGCCTGGGGCGCGGCGGACAGGGCGCGCCGGACGGACTGGCCCGGCTGGTCGGCGACCACCTGGCGGTCCTCCGCACCGGCTTCCGCCCGGACCTGCCCCGCCGCATCTCGGGCTACGCCCTGGACGCCCTGCTGCCCGAGCGCGGCACCGACCTGGCGCGGGCCTTCTGCGGCAGCGAGGGCACCCTGGGCGTGCTCACCGAGGCCACCGTCCGGCTCGTCGAGTCACCGCCCGCCCGCGCCCTCGCCGTCCTCGGGTACGCCGACGAGAGCGCCGCCGCCGAGGCCGCGCCCGGCCTCCTCCCGTACGGCCCGCTCACCGTCGAGGGCATGGCCGAGGACCTGGTGCGCGACCCGGCCGCCCGCGCCGCGCTGCCCCGGGGCGGCGCCTGGCTCTTCGCCGAGACCGGCGGCGCGGCCCCCGGCGAGGCCCGCGCCCGCGCGGAGGCCCTGCTCCGGGCCGCCGGCGCCCTGGACGGCGCCGTCGTCACCGACCCGGCGGCCCGGCGGGCCCTGTGGCGGGTGCGCGAGGACGCCGCCGGCACCGCCACGCGCACCGCCGGGGGCGCCGAGGCGTGGCCCGGCTGGGAGGACTGCGCCGTGCCGCCCGCCCGCCTGGGCGCGTACCTCCGCGACTTCCGCGCCCTGCTCGCCGAACACGGGCTGCGCGGCACGCCCTACGGCCACTTCGGGGACGGCTGCGTCCACGTCCGGATCGACTTCGACCTGGTCTCGGACGAGGGCGTCCGGCGCTTCCGGCGGTTCTCCGAGGAGGTCGCCGACCTCGTCGTCGCCCACGGCGGCTCGCTCTCCGGCGAGCACGGCGACGGCCAGGCGCGCGCCGAGCTGCTGCCGAGGATGTACGGCGACGAACTGGTCGCCCTGTTCGGCCGGTTCAAGGACCTGTGGGACCCGGACGGCGGGATGAACCCGGGCATGCTCGCCCGCCCCGCGCGCCTCGACGAGAACCTCCGCTTCGCCGTGCTCCCGCGCGAGCGCGTCGAGGTGGCCTTCGGCTACCCGCACGACGGCGGCGACTTCGCCACCGCCGTACGGCGCTGTGTCGGCGTCGCCAAGTGCCGGGTGGAGGGGCCGAACCAGGGGCCCGGTGTGATGTGCCCGTCCTTCCGCGCCACGGGGGAGGAGCGGCACTCCACGCGCGGCCGCGCCCGGCTGCTGCACGAGATGCTCGCGGGCGAGGTGGTCACGGACGGCTGGCGCTCGCCGGAGGTACGGGACGCGCTCGACCTGTGCCTGGGGTGCAAGGGCTGCCGGAGCGACTGCCCGGTGGGCGTCGACATGGCCACGTACAAGGCCGAATTCCTGCACCACCACTACGCCGGCCGGCCGCGCCCCGCCGCCCACTACGCGCTGGGCCGGCTGCCGCGGTGGCTGCGGCTGGCGGCCCCGGTCGCCCGGCCGGTGAACGCGCTGGCCCGGGTGCGGCCGCTCGCCGCCCTGGCCAAGCGGGCGGCGGGCGTCGCACCGGAGCGGGACCTGCCCGAGCTGGCGGCCGAGACGTTCACCCGCTGGTTCCGGCGGCGGGGCGGCGGGCCGGGGGACCCGGTCCTGTGGCCCGACACGTTCACCGAGCACCTGACGCCCTCCGTCGGCCGCGCGGCCGTCACCGTCCTGGAGGCGGCCGGGCTGCGCCCGGCGCTGCCGCGCGGCCGGGTGTGCTGCGGCCTGACGTACGTCTCCACCGGCCAGCTCGACCGGGCCCGCGCCGTGCTGCGCCGCACCCTCGACACCATGGCGCCCGTCCTGGGCACGCCCGTGATGGTCCTGGAACCGAGCTGCGCCGCCACCCTGCGGACCGACCTGCCGGAGCTGCTGCCCGGCGACCCCCGCGCCCGCCGGCTGGCCGCCTCCGTGCGCACCTTCGCCGAGATCCTCCAGGAGCGCGCCCCCGACTGGCGGCCGCCGCGCCTGGACCGACCGGTCGCCGGCCAGACCCACTGCCACCAGCACGCGGTCCTGGGCGACGCCGCCGACCGCCGCCTGCGCGAGCGGGCGGGCCTCACCGGCGACCTGGCCGGCGGCTGCTGCGGCCTGGCCGGCGACTTCGGCTTCACGCGCGGCCACTACGCCGTCTCGGTCGCCTGCGCCGAGGACCAGCTCCTCCCGGCCGTCCGCGCAGCCGCCCCGGACGCCGAGCTGCTGGCGGACGGCTTCTCCTGCCGTACGCAGATCGGGCAGCTCGCGGGCCGGCGGGCCCGGCACCTGGCGGAGGTGCTGGCGGAGGCGCTGGAGGAGGGGCTGGAGGGCTGAGGGACGGCCCGTACCGTGGGAGGGTGGGTCCCGTCCTGGTCGGTGCAGTATGTTGCACCGGTAGGCCAATGGAAAGTACCGTGCGAGAGAAAGTCCTGAGGGTCCCGGTGTGAACGACACCACCCGTACCGCAGACGCCCCCGCCGTCGCGCTGCCCGAGGCCGCCGCCGCGCACCCGGAGGGTGCCGGACAGCGGCGAGGGGGCCTCGGCCCGGTCGCGCTGGTGGTGGCCGGCGGGCTGTCCGTGCAGTTCGGCTCGGCCGTCGCGGTGCTGCTGATGCCCCGCGCCGGAGCGCTCGGGGTGGTCACCCTGCGGCTGGTGCTGGCCGCCGTGGTGCTGCTGGCGGTGTGCCGGCCCACCGTGCGCGGGTACACCCGGGCCGACTGGGGGACGGTGGTGGCCTTCGGCACCGCCATGGCGGGGATGAACGTCCTCTTCTACCAGTCCGCCGACCGCATCCCGCTGGGCGCCGCCGTCACCCTGGAGGTGCTCGGCCCGCTCGTCCTGTCGGTGATCGCCTCGCGGAGGCTGGTCAACCTCGTGTGGGCGGGCCTGGCGCTGGGCGGCGTGGTGCTGCTGAGCGGGGGCGGCTTCGACCGGCTGGACCCGGTGGGCGCGGCGTTCGCCCTCGCGGCGGGCGCGATGTGGGCCGCGTACATCGTCTTCAGCGCCCGCACCGGGCGGCGGTTCCCGCAGGCGGACGGGCTGGCGCTGGCGATGGCCTTCGGCGCGGTGCTGACCCTGCCGCTGGGCATCGCCGAAGCCGGGTCGAAACTGCTGGTGCCGTCGACGGTCGGGCTGGGCCTGGCCGTCGCGCTGATGTCGTCCGTCCTGCCGTACACCCTGGAACTGCTCGCGCTGCGCCGGCTGCCCGCGCCGACCTTCGCCATCCTGATGAGCCTGGAGCCCGCCATCGCGGCGACCGCCGGCTTCCTCGTCCTGCATCAAGCCCTTTCCCTCGTCGACGCGTTGGCGATCGCGCTGGTCATCGCGGCGAGCATGGGCGCCGTGCGGTCCCAGATGGCGAAAAAGTAAAGCAAGCACGCTTGCTTGTTTCTCGGGCCGCTGCCATGCTCCGGGGCACGCACTGCCGTGTCCCGGAGGGAGCGCCCCGTGTCCGAAGTCCTGCTGGACGACCTGCGCGACGAGAGCGAGGAACTCGACCGGCTGGTCGCGGACCTGGAACCTGACGGCTGGGCCACCCCCACCCCGGCGCCCCGCTGGACCGTCGCCCACCAGATCGCCCACCTGGCGTGGACCGACGACGCCGCCCTGCTCGCCCTCACCGACCCGGACGCCTTCACCGCGCACGTCGAACAGGCACTGAAGGCCACGGACACGTTCGTCGACGAGGGGGCGGACGCGGGGGCCGCCGACCCGCCACCCGCTCTCCTCGCCCGCTGGCGCGACGGCCGCGCCCGCCTCCACGCCGCCCTCGCCGCCGCCCCCGCCGGAGCCCGGTTCCCCTGGTACGGCCCGCCCATGAGCGCCGCCGCCATGGCGACCGCCCGCCTGATGGAGACCTGGGCCCACGGCCAGGACGTCGCCGACGCACTCGGCGTCACCCGCACCCCTACCGCGCGCCTCCGGCACGTCGCCTGGATCGGCGTCCGCGCCCGCGACTACGCCTACGCGGTCCGGGGCCTCACCCCGCCCGCCGCGCCCTTCCGCGTGGAGCTGACCGCACCGGACGGCTCCGGCGTGTGGACCTACGGTCCCGAGGACGCCGCCCAGCGGATCACCGGCCCCGCCCTCGACTTCTGCCTCCTCGTCACCCAGCGCGCCCACCGCGACGACGTGGCGCTGCGCGCGGAGGGCCCCGACGCCGACCGGTGGCTGGACATCGCGCAGGCCTTCGCCGGCCCGGCCGGCCCCGGCCGCCCCGCCAAGGGGGCCCGGTGAGGCGGCCGCTGCGGATCGGCAACGCCTCCGGCTTCTACGGCGACCGCTCCGACGCCGTGCGCGAGATGCTCACCGGCGGCGCCCTCGACGTCCTCACCGGCGACTACCTCGCCGAACTGACCATGCTCATCCTCGGCCGCGACCGGCTCAAGGACCCGGGACTCGGCTACGCCAAGACCTTCCTGCGCCAGATGGAGGAGGGCCTGGGCCTCGCCCACGACCGGGGCGTCAAGGTCGTCACCAACGCCGGCGGCCTCAACCCGGCCGGCCTCGCCGACGCGCTGCGCGCCCTCGCCGCCCGCCTCGGCCTGCCGGAGGTGCGCGTCGCCCACGTCGAGGGCGACCACCTCCCCGTGCCGGACGGGGCCCTGACGGCCAACGCCTACCTGGGCGGCGGCGGCATCACCGCCTGCCTGCGCGCCGGGGCCGACGTCGTGGTCACCGGCCGCGTCACGGACGCCGCCCTGGTCAGCGGGCCGGCGGCCTGGTGGTTCGGGTGGGGGCCCGAGGAGTACGACCGGCTCGCGGGCGCGGTCGCCGCCGGGCACGTCCTGGAGTGCGGCACCCAGGCCACCGGCGGCAACTACGCGTTCTTCGCCCGCCACGACGTGCGCCGCCCCGGCTTCCCGCTCGCCGAACTCCACCAGGACGGGACCGCCGTCATCACCAAGCACGACGGCACCGGCGGGCTCGTCGACACCGGCACGGTCACCGCCCAGCTCCTGTACGAGACGGCGGGCGCCCGGTACCCGGGACCGGACGTCACCACCCGGCTCGACACCGTCCGCCTGGACCCCGACGGCCCGGACCGGGTGCGGATCTCCGGCGTGCGCGGGGAGGCACCGCCCCCGGCGCTGAAGGCCGGGCTGAACCGGCTCGGCGGCTGGCGCAACGAGGTGGTGTTCGTGCTGACCGGCCTCGACGTCGAGGCCAAGGCGCGGCTGGTGCGCGAGCAGATGGAGGACGCCCTCACGACGAAGCCCGCCGAGGTGCGGTGGGAGCTGGCCCGCACCGACCGGCCGGACGCCGCCACCGAGGAGACGGCCAGCGCCCTGCTGCGGCTGGTCGTCCGGGACCCCGACCCCGACGCCGTGGGCCGGGCCGTGAGCGGCGCGGCCGTCGAACTGGCCCTCGGCAGCTACCCCGGCTTCCACGTCACCGCCCCGCCCGGGAAGGGCGCCCCCTACGGCGTGTTCGAGGCGATGTACGTCGACCCCGGCACCGTCACGCACACCGCCGTGCTCCCGGACGGCCGGCGCGAGGTCATCCCGCCGCCGGTGCGCACCCGGGCCCTGGCACCCGTCCCCGAGCCGCCCCCGCCCGCCCCCCTCCCGCCCGGCCCGGTGCGCCGCGCCCCGCTCGGGCTGGTCGCCGGGGCCCGGAGCGGCGACAAGGGCGGCGACGCCAACGTCGGGGTGTGGGCGCCCACCGAGGAGGCCTGGCGCTGGCTCGCCCACACGCTGACCACCGACCGGCTGCGCGCCCTGCTCCCCGAGACACGGGACCTGCCCGTCACCCGGCACGTCCTGCCGAACCTCCGCGCGCTGAACTTCACCGTCACCGGGCTGCTCGGCGAAGGGGTCGCCGCCCAGGCCCGGTTCGACCCGCAGGCCAAGGCGCTGGGCGAATGGCTGCGCGCCCGCCACCTCGACGTACCGGAGGTCCTGCTGTGACCGCCCTGCCCACCGCCCTCGACACGGCCGGCCCCGACTACGCCGCCCACCGCGCGGCCATGCTCGCCAAACTCACCGAACTGGAGGCCGAGCACGCCAAGGCCCTCGCCGGCGGCGGCGAGAAGTACACCGACCGGCACCGGGGGCGCGGCAAGCTCCTGGCCCGCGAACGGATCGAGCTGCTGCTCGACCCCGACTCCCCGTTCCTCGAACTGTCCCCGCTCGCCGCCTGGGGCAGCGACCACCCGGTCGGCGCCTCGATCGTCACCGGCATCGGGGTCGTCGAGGGCGTCGAGTGCCTGATCACCGCCAACGACCCGACCGTACGCGGCGGCGCGTCCAACCCCTGGACGCTGAGGAAGGCCCTGCGCGCCAACGAGATCGCGTACGCCAACCGCCTGCCCTGCGTCGCCCTCGTCGAGTCCGGCGGCGCCGACCTGCCCTCCCAGAAGGAGATCTTCATCCCCGGCGGGGCGCTGTTCCGCGACATCACACGGCTGTCGGCCGCCGGGATCCCCACCGTCGCCGTCGTCTTCGGCAACTCCACGGCGGGCGGCGCGTACATCCCCGGCATGTCCGACCACACGGTGATGATCAAGGAGCGGTCGAAGGTGTTCCTCGGCGGCCCGCCGCTGGTGAGGATGGCCACCGGGGAGGAGAGCGACGACGAGTCCCTGGGCGGCGCCGAGATGCACGCGCGCGTGTCCGGGCTCGCCGACCACTACGCCCTCGACGAGCCCGACGCGATCCGCCGGGCCCGCCGGATCGTCGCCCGCCTCAACCACCGCAAGGCCCACCCCGACCCCGGCCCGGCCGCACCCCCGAAGTACGACCCCGAGGAGCTTCTCGGCATCGTCCCCGGCGACCTGAAGACCCCTTTCGACCCGCGCGAGGTCATCGCCCGGATCGTCGACGGCTCCGACTTCGACGAGTTCAAGCCGCTGTACGGGCCCTCCCTCACCACCGGCTGGGCCGCCCTGCACGGCTATCCGGTCGGGATCCTCGCCAACGCCCAGGGGGTGCTGTTCTCCGCCGAGTCCCAGAAGGCGGCGCAGTTCATCCAGCTCGCCAACCAGCGGGACGTGCCGCTGCTCTTCCTGCACAACACCACCGGCTACATGGTCGGCAAGGAGTACGAGCAGGGCGGCATCATCAAGCACGGCGCCATGATGATCAACGCGGTGGCCAACTCGAAGGTCCCGCACCTGTCGGTCCTCCTGGGCGCCTCGTACGGCGCCGGGCACTACGGCATGTGCGGGCGCGCCTACGACCCCCGGTTCCTGTTCGCCTGGCCCAGCGCCAAGTCCGCCGTCATGGGCCCCCAGCAGCTCGCCGGCGTCCTGTCGATCGTCGCCCGCGCCTCGGCCGCCGCCAAGGGGCAGCCGTACGACGAGGAGGGCGACGCCGCGCTGCGCGCCATGGTGGAGCGGCAGATCGAGTCCGAGTCCCTGCCGATGTTCCTGTCGGGGCGGCTGTACGACGACGGAGTGATCGACCCGCGCGACACCCGCACGGTCCTCGGACTGTGCCTGTCGGCCATCCACACCGCCCCGGTCGAAGGCGCGCGCGGCGGCTTCGGCGTCTTCCGGATGTGAGGACCACCCCATGATCTCCACCGTCCTTGTCGCCAACCGCGCCGAGATCGCCTGCCGCGTCTTCCGCACCTGCCGGACGCTGGGCATCGGCACGGTGGCGGTGTACGCCGACCCCGACGCGGACGCCCTGCACGTCCGTGAGGCCGACGCGGCGGTACGGCTGCCGGGCGCGGCGCCCGCCGACACCTACCTGCGCGGCGACCTGGTCGTGCGGGCCGCCCTCGCGGCGGGTGCCGACGCGGTGCACCCCGGCTACGGGTTCCTCTCCGAGAACGCCGACTTCGCGCGGGCCGTCACCGACGCGGGCCTGACCTGGGTCGGCCCGCCGCCGAAGGCCGTCGAGACGATGGCGTCCAAGACGCGCGCCAAGGAGCTGATGGCCGCCGCGGGCGTGCCGCTGCTGGCACCCGTCGACCCCGCGACGGCCACCGAGGAGGACCTGCCGCTGCTGCTCAAGGCGGCCGCGGGCGGCGGCGGCCGGGGCATGCGGGTGGTGCGCGACCTGGCCGCCCTGCCCGGCGAACTGGCGGCGGCCGCCGCCGAGGCCCGGTCGGCGTTCGGTGACGGCGAGGTGTTCGCGGAGCCGTACGTCGAACGCGGCCGCCACGTCGAGGTGCAGGTCCTCGCCGACGCGCACGGCACGGTGTGGACGCTCGGCACCCGCGACTGCTCGCTCCAGCGCCGGCACCAGAAGGTCGTCGAGGAGGCCCCCGCGCCGGGCCTCGGCCCCGCCCTCCGCGAGACGCTGCACGCCTCGGCCGTCGCGGCCGCCAGGGCGGTGGGCTACGTCGGCGCGGGCACCGTCGAGTTCCTGGTCGCCGGGGAGCGGGCGTACTTCCTGGAGATGAACACCCGGCTCCAGGTCGAACACCCCGTCACGGAAGCCGTCTTCGGCCTGGACCTGGTCGCCCACCAGCTCCGGATCGCCGAGGGCGCCGCCCTCCCCCCGGAACCCCCCGCCCCGGCCGGCCACGCCGTGGAGGCCCGGCTCTACGCGGAGGACCCGGCCCGGGACTGGGCCCCGCAGACGGGCGTCCTGCACGCGCTGGACGTCCCCGCCGGCGAAGGACTGCGCGTCGACGCCGGGTACGCCGCCGGGGACACCGTCGGCGTCCACTACGACGCCATGCTCGCCAAGGTGGTCGCCCACGCGCCCACCCGGGAGGAGGCCGTCCGCAAGCTGGCCCACGCCCTCGCACGCGCCCGCGTGCACGGGCCCGTCACCAACCGGGACCTGCTCGTGGCCTCGCTGCGGCACCCCGACTTCGTGGCCGGGCGCCTCGACACCGGGTTCTACGGGCGGCACCTGGCCGAACTGACCGCCCCCGCGCCCGGCGAGGAGTACGCGGCCGTCGCCGCCGCGCTCGCCGCCGCGGCCGGCCGCTCCGGCCGGTTCGGCGCCTTCCGGAACGTACCGTCGCAGCCGCAGACCGCCCGGTACGGCGACCACGAGGTGCGCTACCGGCCCACCCGGGACGGCGGGTTCACCGTCGAGTCCCACCCGGGCGTCCGGGTGGTGGCCGCCGCGCCCGGGTGCGTGCGCCTGGAGGCGGGCGGCGTCGTCCGGCGCTTCACGGTGGCCGCCCACGGGGACGGCGCCGTCCATGTGAACGGCCACCGGCTGACCGCCCACCCCCGGTTCACCGACCCGGCCGAGCGCACCGCGCCCGGCTCCCTGCTCGCGCCCATGCCCGGCACCGTCGTCCGGGTGGCCGACGTGGCGGCCGGCGACCACGTCGAGGCCGGGCAGCCCCTCGTCTGGCTGGAGGCCATGAAGATGGAGCACCGCGTCACCGCTCCCGCCTCCGGCACGCTCACCGCGCTCCACGCCGTCCCCGGCCACCAGGTCGAGGTCGGTGCCCTGCTCGCCGTCGTACAGCACGTACAGGAGGAACAGGCATGACCGGAGTCATCGAGACCGAGGAGCAGTCCGCCCTGCGCACGGCCGTCGCCGCCCTCGGCCGCCGCCACGGGCGCGAGCACGACCGCGAGGCCCTCTGGGCGGAGGCCGGCAAGCTCGGCTACCTCGGCGTCAACCTGCCCGAGGAGTACGGCGGCGGGGGCGGCGGCATGGCCGAACTGTCCCTCGTGCTGGAGGAACTGGGCGCGGTGGGCTGCCCGCTGCTGATGATGGTCGTCTCGCCCGCCATCTGCGGCACCGTCATCGCCCGCTTCGGCACCGAGGAGCAGAAGCGCAGGTGGCTCCCGGGCCTGGCCGACGGCACCCGCACCATGGCCTTCGGCATCACCGAGCCCGACGCGGGCTCCAACTCCCACCGCATCACCACCACCGCCCGCCGCGACGGGGACGACTGGGTCCTCACCGGCCGCAAGGTGTTCATCTCCGGCGTCGACATCGCCGACGCCACCCTTGTCGTCGGCCGCACCGAGGACGCCCGCAGCGGGCGGCTCAAGCCCTGCCTGTTCATCGTCCCGCGCGACGCCCCCGGTTACGGCCGCCGGCGCATCGACATGGAACTGCACGCCCACGAGAAGCAGTTCGAGCTGACCTTCGACGACGTGCGACTGCCCGCCGACGCGCTCGTCGGCGACGAGGACGCCGGGCTGCTCCAGCTCTTCGCGGGGCTCAACCCCGAGCGGATCATGACCGCCGCGTTCGCCCTGGGGATGGGCCGGTACGCGCTCGCCACCGCCGTCGGGTACGCCAACGACCGCCAGGTGTGGCAGGCCCCCATCGGCGCCCACCAGGCCATCGCCCACCCCCTCGCCCAGGCCCACATCGAGCTGGAGCTGGCCGGCCTGATGACGCGCAAGGCCGCCCACCTGTACGACGCGGGCGACGACACCGGTGCGGGTGAGGCCGCCAACATGGCCAAGTACGCCGCCGCCGAGGCGTGCGTGCGGGCCGTCGACAGTGCCGTGCACACCCTCGGCGGCAACGGCCTCACGCGCGAGTACGGCCTCGCCTCGCTCATCACCGCCTCACGAGTGGCACGCATCGCTCCGGTAAGCCGGGAAATGATTCTCAACTACGTGTCCCACCAGACCCTGGGCCTGCCCAAGTCGTACTGAGCCAGGCGCCGGCAGCCGTACCGACAGGAGCCGTGATGGTGTTCCACAGCGCGTACGCGGACGTCCCGACCGTTTCCCTCCCCATCCACGACGCGGTGCTGGCCAGCTCGGCCGCCGTGTACGCCGGCGAGACCGCCCTCGTCGACGGGGCGGGCGACCTCACCCTCACCTACGGGCAGCTCGACACGTACCACCGGCGGGTCGCCGCCGCGCTCGCCGAGGCGGGCCTGCGCAAGGGCGACGTCCTCGCCCTGCACAGCCCCAACACGGTCGCCTACCCGGTCGTCTTCTACGGCGCGACGCGCGCCGGGGCGGCCGTCACCACCGTCCACCCGCTGGCCACCCCCGAGGAGTTCGCCACACAGCTCCGGGACTCCTCCGCCCGCTGGATCGTCACCGTCTCCCCGCTCCTGCCCACCGCGCGGCGGGCGGCCGAGCTGGCGGGCGGGATCGCCGAGGTCTTCGTCTGCGACGAGGCCGAGGGGCACCGGTCCGTCCTGGACATGCTCGGCTCGACCGCCCCCGAACCGGCCGTCCCCATCGACCCGGACGAAGACCTCGCCGCCCTGCCCTACTCCTCGGGCACCACCGGCGTCCCCAAGGGCGTCATGCTCACCCACCGCTCCATCGCCACCAACCTGGCCCAGCTCGAGCCGACCATCCCCATGGGCCCGGGTGACCGCGTCCTGGCGGTGCTGCCCTTCTTCCACATCTACGGGCTGACCGCCCTGCTGAACGCCCCGCTGCGGATGGGCGCCACCGTCGTCGTCCTGCCCCGCTTCGAGATCGACCGGTTCCTCGCGGCGATCGAGAAGCACCGCATCAACGCCCTGTACGTCGCCCCGCCGATCGTCCTGGCGCTCGCCAAGCACCCGGCGGTCGAGCGGTACGACCTGTCGTCGCTGGAGTACGTCGTCAGCGCCGCCGCCCCGCTCGACGCCCGCCTCGCCGAGGCGTGCTCCGCCCGCCTGGGCCTGCCCCCGGTGCGGCAGGCGTACGGGATGACCGAACTGTCGCCCGGCACGCACGTCGTCCCCCTGGACGCCATCGCCCCCCCGCCCGGCACGGTGGGCAGACTGCTGCCCAGCACCGAGATGCGGCTGCTGTCCCTGGACGAATCCGGCAAGGACGTCCCGCCCGGGCAGGAGGGCGAGATCGCGATCCGCGGCCCGCAGGTCATGAAGGGCTACCTGGGCCGGCCCGACGCCACCGCCGCGCTGATCGACTCCGACGGCTGGGTGCACACCGGGGACATCGGCCGGGTCGACGACGACGGCTGGCTGTTCGTCGTCGACCGGGTCAAGGAACTGATCAAGTACAAGGGCTTCCAGGTCGCCCCGGCCGAGTTGGAAGCACTGCTGCTGACCCATGGGTCGGTCGCCGACGCGGCCGTGATCGGGGTGTACGACGAGGACGGCAACGAGGTGCCGAAGGCGTTCGTCGTTCCGCAACCCGGCACCACCGGACTGACGGGCGACGACATCATCGCCTTCGTGGCGGGGAAGGTCGCCCCGTACAAGAAGATCCGGCGCGTCGAGTTCGTCGAGGGCGTGCCGAGGGCGGCGTCGGGGAAGATACTCCGGCGCGAACTGAGGGAGCGGGAAGGCGCATGACGAGTCTCGTCACCACCGCGCACGAGCGGGGCATCACGACCCTGACGCTGGATTCTCCGGACAACCGCAACGCCCTGTCGGCGCGGCTCGTCGGCGAACTGGCCGGGGCGCTGGACGACTGCGGCAAGGACCCGGCGGTCCGGGCGGTGGTGCTCACCCACACCGGGCCCACCTTCAGCGCCGGCGCCGACCTGAAGGCACCGCCCAGCCCGTACACCTTCGTGGCGCTGCTGCGGGCGATCGTCGAGCTGCCCAAGCCGGTGGTGGCCCGGGTGGACGGGCACGTCCGGGCGGGCGGGCTGGGCATCCTCGGGGCGTGCGACATCGTGGCGGCCGGCACCGGCGTGGACTTCGCCCTGACCGAGGTGCGGATCGGGGTGGCCCCGTCGGTCATCTCCCTGTCGCTGCTGCCGCGCCTCGATCCGCGGGCCGCCTCCCGCTACTACCTCACCGGGGAGCGGTTCGACGCGGCCGAGGCGGCCCGGATCGGCCTGGTCACGGTCGTGGGGGACGGTGTGGACGGCGTCGACGGTGTTCTCGCCCCGGTGCTGGACGGGCTGCGCAAGGCCTCCCCGCAGGGGCTGGCCGAGGCCAAGAGGCTGGTCACGGCTAGGGTGCTGGAGACGTTCGAGCGCGACGCGGAGGACCTCGTACAGCGCTCGGCCTCGCTCTTCGCCTCGGCGGAGGCACGCGAGGGCATGACCGCCTTCCTCGAACGACGGGACCCTGCATGGGTGGTGTGACGACAGCCACGAAGGAGCCGAAGCAGGACCGCAGCCGGGCCACCCGGCAGCGGCTCCTCGCGGCGGCGGTCGCCTGCCTCGCCGAACGCGGCTGGGCCGGCTCGACCGTCTCCGTCGTCGCCGAGCGGGCGGGCGTCTCGCGCGGCGCGGCACAGCACCACTTCCCGACCCGGGAGGACCTGTTCACCGCGGCGGTCGAGTACGTCGCCGAGGAGCGCTCCCAGGCACTGCGTGCCCTGCCCGTCCAGGGCCGCGCCGACGTCGTGTCCGCCCTGGTGGGCCTCTACACCGGGCCGCTGTTCCGGGCCGCCCTGCACCTGTGGGTGGCCGCCTCCGACGAGGAGCAGCTTCGCCCCCGGGTGACCGAGCTGGAGGCCCGGGTGGGCCGTGAGACCCACCGCATCGCGGTCGACCTGCTCGGTGCCGACGAGTCCCGTCCCGGCGTCCGCGAAACCGTCCAGGGCCTGCTCGACATGGCCCGCGGACTGGGCCTGGCCAACCTCCTCACGGACGACTCGGCGCGCCGCGAGCGGGTGGTGGCCCAGTGGGCCGCCCTCCTGGACGACGTCCTGGACTGAGCCGCCGCACGCGGACGGCGCCGCCCCCGAGCAGGTACGGCGCCGTGTGCGTACGACCTCAGCCGGCGATGTCCTGGTAGCCCTGGACCTCGCGCGGGCTGCGCGGGCCGGGACCCACGTAGCGGGCCGAGGGGCGGACCAGGCGGCCGGTGCGCTTCTGCTCCAGGATGTGCGCGGACCAGCCGGCCGTCCGGGCGCAGGTGAACATCGACGTGAACATGTGCGCCGGGACCTCCGCGAAGTCCAGCATGATCGCCGCCCAGAACTCCACGTTCGTCGCCAGGACCCGGTCCGGGCGGCGGTTGTGCAGCTCCTCCAGGGCGGCCTTCTCCAGCGCCTCGGCCACCTCGAAGCGGGGCGCGCCCAGCTCCTTGGCGGTACGGCGCAGCACCCGGGCGCGCGGGTCCTCGGCGCGGTACACCCGGTGGCCGAAGCCCATCAGGCGCTCGCCCTTGTCGAGGGCCTTGCGGACGTAGGCGCCGGCGTCACCGGTGCGCTCGATCTCCTCGATCATGCCCAGCACCCGGGAGGGCGCCCCGCCGTGCAGCGGGCCCGACATGGCGCCGACGGCACCCGACAGGGCCGCGGCCACGTCCGCGCCGGTGGAGGCGATGACACGGGCGGTGAAGGTGGAGGCGTTCATGCCGTGCTCGGCGGCGGACGTCCAGTACGCGTCGACGGCCTTGACGTGCTTGGGGTCCGGCTCACCGCGCCAGCGGATCATGAAGCGCTCGACGACGGACTCCGCCTTGTCGATCTCGCTCTGCGGAACCATCGGCAGCCCCTGGCCGCGCGCCGACTGGGCGACGTACGACAGGGCCATCACGGCGGCGCGCGCCAGGTCGTCGCGGGCCTCCTCCTCGTCGATGTCCAGCAGCGGCTTCAGGCCCCAGACGGGCGCGAGCATGGCGAGCGCGGACTGGACGTCGACCCGGATGTCACCGGAGTGGACCGGGATCGGGAACGGCTCGGCGGGCGGCAGACCGGGGTTGAACGCCCCGTCGACCAGCAGGCCCCAGACGTTCCCGAAGGAGACCTGGCCCACCAGGTCCTCGATGTCGACGCCGCGGTAGCGGAGCGCGCCGCCCTCCTTGTCCGGTTCGGCGATCTCCGTCTCGAACGCGACGACTCCTTCGAGTCCGGGTACGAAGTCGGACATCAGGCGGCTCCTCGTGAGGTGTGCGACAGGTTGCGGCAGTCCGGGGTGTCTTCCGGTGGTGCGGTGATGCCCCGTACGACTGGTGGTCATCCTCACCGTCGTAGGGAGGGGACAGTGACCCAGCCCAAGAGTCTGTCGGGTTCGTCGGATGCGGGGAAGCGTGACATCCGGCACACTGCGCCGAACCGGTCAGGGAGATTAGTGGCACGCGGTGCCGGGCAGACTGGGCGGCTACGGCAGGATGGCCCTGTGACAGACGCTCTCGATCCAGCAGCGCTCGATCCCGCCGACATGCGCGAGCAGTACCGCACCGCCGAGTTCCTGGAGTCGGACCTCGCGGACGGGCCGATGGAACAGTTCGCGCGCTGGTTCAAGGACGCCGCCGACAGCGAGGCGATCGTCGAGCCGAACGCCATGATCGTCTCGACGGCCACGCCCGACGGCCGGCCGTCGTCGCGGACGGTGCTCCTGAAGCACTACGACGTCCGCGGGTTCGTCTTCTTCACGAATTACGGCTCCCGCAAGGGCGCGGAGCTGGAGACCAACCCGTACGTCTCGCTGCTCTTCCCCTGGCACCCGGTCGCCCGCCAGGTCATGGTCACCGGCACGGCGTCGCGCGTCGGGCGGGACGAGACGGCCGCCTACTTCCGCACCCGCCCGCACGGCTCCCAGCTCGGCGCCTGGGCGAGCGAGCAGTCCTCGGTGATCGCCTCGCGGGCGGAGCTGGTCGCCCGGTACGAGGAGCTGGCGGCCCGCTACCCGGAGGGCGAGCAGGTGCCGGTCCCGCCGCACTGGGGCGGGTTCCGCGTCGAGCCCGCGACGGTCGAGTTCTGGCAGGGCCACGAGAACCGCCTCCACGACCGGCTGCGGTACGTCCGCGACGGCGGGGCCTGGCGGGTCGAGCGGCTGTCGCCCTGACCCGCGGCGGGCCGCGTCACGCCGGGTCGACCGCCGCCATCAGGGGTCCCGCCACCATCGCCGCGTACTGGACGCACACCGCCGCCCGCCGCACCCGGTGGCCCACCGCGTCGACGGGCAGGCACGCCGCCCAGAGCCCCACGAGCGCCGAGAGCCCCAGCGACCACATGGCCAGACCGGCGAGCGGGCCGGCGACGCCGTCGCCCGCGTAGCTCTGCCGCAGCAGCACCACCAGGGTCATGACGAAGGCGAACGCCAGCAGCACCAGCCCGGTGCCGGCGAGGAAGCGCACCGCCCGGGTGCTGGGGGCGAAGGGGTCGTCGGTCGTGTCCATGCCGACATGCTGCGGGGCCGGCGACGGGGCGGACACCGTCCCCGTACTCAGAGCCGCCGGGCCGGGTACTCAGCCGCCGTACGCGGGAACACGGGCCGGACGCGGGCGGGCTCCGGCGGGCGGGGACCCCGGACAAGCGGAGACCCCGGACAAGCGGAAACCCGCGGGCTCTTGGCTCTCCTGACGGAGAGGCCGGCCGGATGTGCCGGCGAGCCCGCGGGTCGGTGACTGCTGGGGATTGCGGCAGGAGGCCTGCCGACGTTGCACAGAGTGCGACAACGGGCCTCAGCCCGCAGTCACCTCACGCATCCGAAAAGAAACCACTTCCGGATCACCTCCTTTCTTCGTGTGCTCCACACCCTAGGAACCCCGTCCGCGCCCCACAACCGTTTTTTCTCGGCGGGCGATTTCCGGGAACCGGGTGTGCCCTGGGTCACGTTCCAGTTGAATGACCGGTGGCGTGCACATGCACGTGAGTACACGTCCTGCAGGGGGTGCCGGGATGAGTGCGTCCAGGAGCGAGACCGCCAAGGCTCTCGGGCCGGGGGCCGATCTGCTCGCCGCGCTGCTCGACGGGATGGACGCCGCGCTGTGCGCGTTCGACGCCGAGGGCGTGATCACCCACTGGAACCGCGAGGCCGAGCGGATCCTCGGGTGGAGCGCCGAGGAGGCCGTCGGGCGCAGCGGGTTCGCCGGCTGGGCCGTGCGCAGCGCCGACGCCGACGAGGTGCGCCGGCGGCTGATGGCCGTCATGGACGCGCCGGGCCGCCAGGTCCACGAGTTCGCCCTGGTCCGCAAGGACGGCGGCCGCGTCCTGGTGCGGACGCAGTCCGCCGGGGTGCGCGGCGCGGACGGCCGGCCGGCCGGGGTGTACTGCGCGTTCAGCGAGGTGCACGCCCAGATCGACCTGGAGCGGTCCATCGCCCTGAGCGAGGCCCTGTTCGACGACGCCTCCTGGGGCGTCGTCCTGGTCGACGTCGACCTCCGCCCCACCGTCGTGAACGTCCACGCCGCACGGGCGCTCGGCGCCGGGCGGACCGGCCTGCTCGGCCGGCCGCTCGGCGAGGTGGTCGTGCAGGGCGTGGAGGAACTGGAGGGCGCGCTCCACCACGTCCTCGCCGAAGGCCCGCCCCGGGCGCCGGTCGAGCTGTGGGTGACGCTCAGGACGGCGCAGGGCGAGCGGCGGCGCTGCTGGCGCAGCGGCTTCCTGCGGCTGGCATCGCCGCTCGCGGAGGAGCCGGTGCCGCTCGGGGTCGGCTGGCTGTTCCAGGACGTGACGGACGCCAAGCTGGCGGAACAGGAGGCCGACCGGCTGCGGTTCCGGACCAGTCAGCTCCACCGGGCGGGCGGTGCGGCCGCCGAGTGCGAGGACCCGATGGAGGCGGCGGCGACCTACCTGGACTTCGCGCTGGCCGGGTTCGCCGACCACGCGCTGGTGGACCTCGCCGAGGGCGGCCGGCTCGTCCGGGCGGCCGCCTCCCCGACCGGCGAGCCCGGTCCGGTGGCCCGCCCCGCCGGTGGCGGCATCCCGGTCCGGTACGCCGCGGGCCACCCGGCGCTCCAGGCGATGGAGCGGGCGGGCTCGGTGCGGGCCAGCAGCTCGTCCGAGGCGTGGGCCGCCGAGCGGCAGTGGCCCGGGGACGCCGCGCACGCCCTGTGCACGGTGCTCCGCAGCCGGGGCCGGACGCTCGGCGTCGTCACCTTCCTCCGCTCCGGTTCGCGCCCGGCCTTCGAGCGCCCGGACGCGGTGTACGCCGAGAGCGTCGCGGTGCGCGTCGCGGCGGCGGTGGACCTGGCGGGGGCCGCCGCCGGCTGACGGGCGGCCCGTCGTGTCCGCGACGTCCCGTCCTCCGGGCGGGCCGGGCGAGACTTGCGCGGACGCTCCCTAGTGGCGGAAGAAGATGCGGTCCGCGTACTCGGTCATCACCCGGCCGTTCCACTCGTGGCCCCCGTCGACGTTGCCGGAGCGCAGCAGCGGCGGTTCGATGCCGCGCGCCACCAGCTCCTCCGTGGCGGCGGCCATCACGGCCTGCATCAGGGCGCTGGTGACGACGGTGGACGCGGGGGCGAACGGTGCCTCGACGCCCTCGTGGGTGAGTTCCGCGTCCCCCACGGCGATCTTGGAGTCCAGGACGACGTCGCAGTGGTCCTTGAGGAAGGTGCCCGACGCGTGCCGGGACTTCGTCTCCTCCGCGTACGCCACCGACGTCACCCCGATGGTCTTCAGGCCGAGCGCGCGGGCGTTCATCGCCATCTCGACGGGCAGGGCGTTGCGCCCCGACAGCGACACCACGACCAGGACGTCTCCGGCCCGGGCGGGCGAGGAGTCCAGCACCGCCCCGGCCAGCCCGTCCACCCGCTCCAGGGCGGAGCCGAGCGTCGCGGGCATGACGTCGACGCCGACGACGCCGGGCACGGCGAGCAGGTTCACCAGCGCGAGCCCGCCGGCGCGGTAGACGACGTCCTGGGCGGCGAGCGACGAGTGGCCGGCGCCGAAGGCGAACACGCGGCCGCCCGAGGCGACGGTGTCGGCGATGGCCGCGCCCGCGGCCGCGATGTTCGGCGCCTCTTCGTCCCGCACGCGCCGGAGCAGGCCGATCGCGGCGTCGAAGAACCGTCCGGCCAGCTCGCTCCCGCCGGTGGTGTCAGCCATGGCGTCAGGCCCCTTCTCTCCGTGTCGCGGATCACGTTGCGGTCTGGACCATTGCTCTGTCAATACCGGCTCCTCGCGGGACGGCACGGTTGTCGGCGCGATGCGCAAGAATTGAGTCAGGGCCAGCGCACGAATCTTTCGAGGGGCACGAATGTCCGGACTGATCGACACCACGGAGATGTATCTCCGCACCATCCTCGAGCTGGAAGAGGAAGGTGTGGTGCCCATGCGCGCCCGCATCGCCGAGCGGCTCGACCAGAGCGGGCCGACCGTCAGCCAGACGGTGGCCCGGATGGAGCGGGACGGTCTGGTGACCGTCGCGGGCGACCGGCACCTGGAGCTGACCGACGAGGGACGCCGCCTGGCCACCCGTGTGATGCGCAAGCACCGGCTCGCCGAGTGCCTGCTGGTCGATGTGATCGGCCTGGAGTGGGAGCAGGTCCACGCCGAGGCCTGCCGCTGGGAGCACGTGATGAGCGAGGCGGTGGAGCGCCGGGTGCTGGAGCTGCTGCGGCACCCCACCGAGTCCCCGTACGGCAACCCGATCCCGGGCCTGGAGGAGCTGGGCGAGAAGGCCGAGACCGAGGCGTTCCTGGACGAGGGCATGGTGTCGCTGGCCGAGCTCGACGCGGGCCCGGAGGGCAAGACCGTGGTGGTGCGCCGGATCGGCGAGCCGATCCAGACGGACGCCCAGCTCATGTACACGCTGCGCCGGGCGGGCGTGCAGCCCGGTTCGGTGGTGAGTGTGACGGAGTCGCCCGGCGGGGTGCTGGTCGGCAGCAGCGGCGAGGCCGCCGAGCTGGGCGCCGACGTGGCGTCGCACGTCTTCGTCGCCAAGCGCTGACCTCCGGTGCGGCGGGGCGGGTGCCCCGTCCCGCACCGGCTCCCGGAGCGTCGTCCGGTGCCCTGCCCGGGTCCCCGGGCCGGGCGGCGCGTCCGCCCCACCCGTCACGGAACGCGCTTTCGAGCGGAATGGCAGCGCCGGGGCGGCTCCCGTGCCAGTCTTGGCTCAGGCATATGACGTGAGTGGGCGTGGGCCGAGTCCCCGCGCCCGGGGAGGGGCAGGGTGATGCGCCCGCCTGGACGCCCCCGACATGGGGAGAGCCCCGGCGCCGCACGGCGCCGGGGCCCGACCTCCCCTGTGCTGACCCGGAGCCCCGAGCTCTCAGGGTCAATCCCCTCGGACCGTTTTCCCCGAGCGGCCCGCCTCCCGATGAAGATCTCCCCTCGGCGGCGGCCGTCAACCCTGGAGCCGGGTCACTCGAACGAGCGGTGTTGCGGCTGGAACCCCAGTTTTCGAATACAGGTTCGATAGTCTGGCCCGTGCACGTGACAGAAGGGGGTGTCAGGACACATGGTGCGACGCATCGACCTGACCGGAGCCGACGGCTTACGCCTCGCCGCCTGGGAGTTCGCCGACCCGCCCAAGGGCCGCACGCCCGCGGACGCCGAGCAGGCGCCCGGGGTGCTCCTCCTCCACGGCCTGATGGGCCGCGCCTCGCACTGGGCCTCCACCGCCCGCTGGCTCGCCGAGCGGCACCGGGCCGTCGCGCTCGACCAGCGGGGGCACGGCCGCAGCGACAAGCCGGCCGACGGCCCCTTCACCCGCGAGGCGTACGTGGCGGACGCCGCCGCCGCGATCGAACAGCTCGGGCTCGCGCCCGTCACCCTCATCGGCCACTCCATGGGCGCCCTGACCGCCTGGCAGCTCGCCGCCGAGCGCCCCGACCTCGTCCGGGCCCTGGTCATCTGCGACATGCGGGCCTCCGCCCTCGGCGCCGCCTCCCAGCGCGAATGGGAGGACTGGTTCCGCGCCTGGCCCCTGCCGTTCGCCACGCTCGCCGACGTCCGCAAGTGGTTCGGCGAGGACGACCCCTGGGTGGAGCGCCCCAACCCGGCCCGCGGCGAGTTCTTCGCCGAGGTCATGACCGAGGGCCCCGACGGCTGGCGCCCCCTCTTCTCCCGCCGCCAGATGCTCACCTCCCGGGAGACCTGGGTGTACGACGCCCACTGGGACTCCCTCGCCCAGGTCCGCTGCCCCACCCTCGTCGTCCGGGGCCTCGACGGCGAACTGGGCCGCGCGGAGGCGCAGGAGATGGTCCGCGTCCTGCCCCACGGCCGGTACGCCGAGGTCCCCGACGCCGGCCACCTCGTCCACTACGACCGGCCCGACGGCTGGCGCACCGCCATCAGCCCGTTCCTCGACGGTGTCCTGACAGCCTGAAGGCACCCGCCCGCCGTGCCCGCCCCGAACCCCCGCCCGCCCCGAACCCCCGCCCGCCCCGAATCCCCGCCCGTCCCTGACCTCCGCCCCGCGCCGGGCCCATGACGCCGGGGCCGCTGGCCCGGCCCCCGGACGCGAGCGGCGGGCGGCGCCGTCCTCGGCACTCCGCCCGCCACCTCGTCCCTCGCCCCGCCGGGCCCCGGTCAGCCCCGCCGGGCCCCGGTCAGCCCCGCCGGGCCCCGGTCAGCCCTGGCGGGCCCGGGCGGCCGCGGCCTCCCTGGCGTCGGCGGCCTCGCGGGCGCACGCGTAGGCCAGCGGGCTGATCAGCTCCTCGACGTCCGGCAGCCACCGGTTCGCCGGCGTGGGGCGGCGGGCCCACTGCACCGCGCCGTAACCGCCCACCCGGGTCGGCGGCGCCGCCACGTACTCGCCCTCGCCCCGGGCCACCAGGTCGATGCCGGTCGGCGACCAGCCCAGCTTGCGCACCAGGTCCGGCACCTTCACGGCGGCACCGGGCAGCACGAAGAACAGCATCCGGCGGTCCGGGGTGCAGGTGACCGGGCCGAGCGTCAGGTCCATCCGCTCCATCCGCGCCAGCGCCAGGAAGCCCGCCGCCTCCGGCACGTCCAGCGCGTCGAAGGTACGGCCCGTCGGCAGCAGGATCGACGCCCTCGGCTGCTTCCCCCACAGCCGGCGCGCCACCACGGCGCTGCCCGTCGCCTGGGTCGCCCAGTCCGGCCGGGCCGGGTGCGCCCCCGCCGCGGGGCACGCGGTCTCGCCGCACGAGCACCGCTCGTGGCCGTCGACCGCCTCCAGCCAGGTGCCGGGGAACACGTCCCAGTGCCGCTCTTCCGCATACCGCACGGCGCAGTCCAGCAGTTGCTCGCCGCGCTGCTTGGGGATCTGTGCGGCTTCCGTGACTCCGATGGTCTCTTCCACGAAAGGACTCAACTCCCCACCCCAGCGGGGGTTACGGGGCGCGGGAAGGGAGGCCGAGGAGCATCGATTCGGCATCCGGGGCGCACGGATGCACGAACGGGGGCGCGCATGGGGACCGGAAGCGGTGCGCGGGTAGCCACAGTCGGGGGAGGTGACCGTCTCAGGCTATTGCACGACGTATCGGGCTTCATCGGACCTTTGCGTACGACCGGCGCTTCCCGCGCCTTCCGCCCACTTCCGTAACTGTGCGTGCCCTTCTCGGTCCTTCATCGGTTTCGTCAGTATTCGCAGGTCAACTTCTGCATTCTCCGCATATCAGCCGGGCAGTGATCAGCGGGACTGATCACCGCGGCAACAGGGGGTAGTCAATGGCAGCGAGGCCGCTCGTCGCCCGTCAGCCGAACGAACGGCTACAGGCTCTCATCCAGGAAGCAGGGTGCTCCAACGCCGGGCTCGCCCGCCGCGTGAACATGGTGGGGCAGGAGCGCGGGCTCGACCTGCGGTACGACAAGACGTCGGTGGCCCGCTGGCTGCGCGGCCAGCAGCCGCGCGGCCGGGCCCCCGGGATCATCGCCGAGGCCCTCGGCCGGAAGCTGGGGCGCACGGTCACGATCGACGAGATCGGCATGGCCAACGGCAAGAACCTGGCCTCCGGCGTGGGCCTCCAGTTCTCGCCGACCGTGCTCGGCGCCATCGAGCAGGTCTGCGAGCTGTGGCGCAGCGACGTGGGCCGGCGCGACTTCCTGTCCGGCTCGACGGTGGCGGCGTCCGCGCTGGTGGAGCCCAGCAGAGACTGGCTGATCACGGGCGCCGACCCGCAGGTGGCCCGGCAGGCGGGCTCGCGGGTCGGGGCGGCGGACGTCGAGGCGGTACGGGCGATGACGGCCGCGCTGGTCGACCTGGACCACCGGTTCGGCAGCGGGCACGTGCGGCCCGTGGTGGTGCACTACCTGAACAGCGTGGTGTCGGGGCTGCTGTCCGGCTCGTACCGGGACACCGTCGGCCGGCAACTCTTCGCCGCCGTGGCCCGGTTGACGGAGCTCGCCGGGTACATGGCGGTGGACACCGGGCAACCCGGGCTGGCGCAGCGGTACTACATCCAGGCGCTGCGGCTGGCGCAGGCGGCCGGCGACCGCGGGTACGGCGGGTACGTCCTGGCCGCGTCCATGAGCCACCTGGCGGCCCAGCTCGGCAACCCGCGCGAGATCGCCCAGTTGGCGCGGGCGGCGCAGGAGGGCGCACGGGGGCACGTGCCGCCGCGGGCGGAGGCGATGTTCCTGGCGGCCGAGGCGCGCGGGCACGCCCTGCTCGGTGATCTGCGCACGTGCCAGGAGGTGGCGGCGCGGGCGGTGACCGCGATGGACCGGAGCGATCCGGAGGCGGGCGACGACCCCGCCTGGATCGCCCACTTCGACCGGGCGTACCTCGCGGACGAGCTGGCCCACTGCTACCGGGACCTGGGCCGGCCCGAGGAAGCGGCGAGGGCGGCCGGCGAGGCGCTGGACGGTCACCCCGGGACACGGGCGCGGCGGCGGGCGATCGGGCTGGTCCTGCTGGCCACCGCGCAGGTCCAGCAGCGCGAGGTGGAGGCCGCCTGCCACACGGGTACGCGCGCGGCCGAACTCCTGGGCACGCTGCGGTCGTCGCGGGGTGCCGAGTACCTGGACGACCTGCAACAGCGGCTGGAGCCGTACGCGGACGAGCCCGCCGTCCGGGAGTTCGGCGCCCGGCTGGAGCTCCAGGCCGCCTGAGGCCCGGTGCGGTGCCCGTCTCAACAGCGTCGCGGGGAAGGATCTTGTTACTGCCGCCACACACGTGTGCGCGGGCTCTGCGTCACCCGGTAGCGTGAGCCGACGCTTCCGTAGGTTTACAGGTTCACACGTAGGAGTCCCGGTGACGCAGAGCGGACAGGGCCAGGAGCCGCACCATCCCGCGGCGCGGCCCGCGCACGAGGGTGTCGTGCTGCCCGCCGAGGGCAGTGAGGCCTGGGGCGGCGCGGCGGACGCCGGGCCGGCCGGGGGCCGGCCGTGGGGCGGCCCGTGGGGGCCGCCGGACGGACAGCAGCAGCCCCTGCCGCCCCAGCAGCCGGGTCCGTACGGCGGGGAGCCCGGTCCGTACCAGCAGCCCCAGCAGCACGCGCACCCGCAACCGCACCAGCCGCACCAGCAGCACGCGCAGCAGCCGCCGCAGCACCAGCAGCACGCGCACCAGCCGCCGCAGCAGCAGCACCAGCCCCCGCAGCAGCAGGCGTACGGCACCGTCGCCCAGCCCCTGCCGCCCGAGGTGACCCCCGGGGCCGGCGACGCGGCCGCCACCCAGTACCTCCCGCCCGTCGGCGCGACCGGCGCCGGGCCCATGCCCATGCCGGCGAGCACGCCCCGGCCCGAGAGCCCGGCCGAGTCGACCACGTTCCTCGGCACCCGGCAGCCGGCCGGCGACGAGAACGCCACGCAGTACCTCCCGCCCGTTCCGCCCCAGCCGTCCGGAGCGCCCTACGGCATCCGTCCCGGTGCCCCCGGCGACCGGCAGCCCCCGGCCGAGTTCGACAGCCTGTTCCGCGACGACGCGGCGGCCACGCAGCACCTGCCCCCCTACGGCGCCCAGGCGCCGCGCCGGCAGGCCCAGCAGCCGTATCAGGCACCCCAGGCACCGCAGGCGCACCAGCCCGCCCAGCAGTATCAGGAGGCGTACGACGAGCCCGCCCCGCGCCGCTCGTCGAAGCTCCCGCTGATCGCGGCGGTCGTCATCGGCGCCACCGTGCTCGGCCTGGGCGCCGGCGCCCTGCTCAGCGGCGGCGAGGACGACAAGAAGGGCGCCGACAAGGCCGGCGTCGCCGCCGCCAGCTCCCCGACCCCGGGCGCGGGCTCCTCGCAGGTGGCCCCCGACCCGGTCAGGACGCAGGCGGAGGCCCTCGACAAGCTCCTCGCGGACAGCAACAACAGCCGCGACACGGTGATCCGCTCCGTGGAGAACATCAAGCAGTGCCGGGAACTCGACCGGGCCGCCACGGACCTGCGCGGTGCCGCCGGGCAGCGCCGGGACCTGGTGACGCGGCTGGAGGGCCTGAGCATCGACAAGCTCCCCGACCACGCCGCACTGAGTGCCGCGCTCACCAAGGCCTGGCAGGCGTCCGCCTCCGCCGACGACCACTACGCGGCCTGGGCGACGGAGGCCAAGGGCAAGAAGGGCTGCAAGGGCGGCAAGGCGCGCAGCACGGCCGAGTTCGCCCAGGGCAACCGGGCCAGCGGTGAGGCGACGACCGCGAAGAGGGAGGCCTCGCGGCTCTGGAACGGCATCGCGGGCACGTACGGGCTGACCCCGCGCCAGCCGGCGCAGCTCTGAGCCGGCCCACCGACGGAAGCGGAGGTCCTACAGGGCGGCGGCCCGGCGGAGCGTCGGGCCGACGTCCACGAAGCCGTCCTTCTGGGCCACCAGCCGTCCCTGTCGCACCACTTGGAACGTGACCCGGGAGTTGACCGCCCGGGGCGTGCCCGGTGTGCCGAGCATGTCCTCGTAGCGCCAGCGCAGCGGCGGGGTGAGACCCCCGGTGTCCACCCGCACCCCCCGGTTCAGGGCCTGCCCGATCCGGCGGGGGGTGATCTCCTCCCCGTCCAGGGACTCGACGACCTCGGTCAGCACCGTGTAGGCGATCCAGGTCGTCTGCACGCCCGCGTCGGCCGGGTCGATCCGGTTGTCGGCGAAGGCGTGGTCGCGGAGCACCCGCTTCATCGTGTCCCAGCGCGGGTCCCCCGCCTCCGGGTACCAGCCGGTGATGTAGGCCCCCTCGAAGGGGCCGCCGGCACCCCCGGTGCGGTCGATGAGCGGCTGGTCCACGCTGCCCAGGACCGAGGAGACCTTGACGTCCCGGCCGTCGGGCGGGAGGCGGCGGAAGGAGTCGAAGAACGTGGCGGTGTGCTCGCCCAGGGCGGCGGTGACGCAACCGCCCTCCTCGCCCGCCCCCTTGCGGGACAGCCGGGCCTCCTCGGTGTACTCGCCGGCGTCGTCGGCGGCCGGGATGTCGGTGGCGGTCCGGTGGTGCCCCTGGGTGAGGCCCGAGTTGAGGATGAACGGCAGGTCGGCGCCGGGCAGCGAGTCGGGCCGTACCAGGGAGACCCGGTCGCACGAGTCCGCGAGCTGGAGCCCGTTGCCCGCCAGCAGCGCGGCCTGGCCGCCGTTGACGGGGTAGGAGACCGGGCTCCGGAACTCGTCGTCCGTGACGCCGTAGCCGCCGATGTAGGGGATGCCGGCGGCCTCCAGCGGAGGCATGAAGGCCCGGCCGTTCTGGCTGTACGAGCCGACCACGGCCACCACGCCCTCCCGCACCGCCCGCCGGGCGCACGCGGCGGCGGCCGCCGGGTCGTTGCCCTCGTTGCAGGTGAGCACGCGCAGCTCGCGGCCGCCGATGCCGCCCCGGGAGTTGATCCAGCGGGCGTACGCCTGCCCCATGGCGGGCATACCGGGCATATTGGTAGCGCGGGTGTTGTCGGGGGCCCAGGTCATCACGGTGAGGGGCTCCCTGGAGCCCCCCGTGGCCCCAGGGATGACCCCGCACCCGGCCAGCAGGCACGCCGAACCGAGTGCCGCCGCCGTCCTGAGGAGGGAGGGGGTGGTGGAGGAGCGTCGCCTGCCGTTACCGGTCATGGTCATGCACAATTCCGCCCCATGGGTAACGCGGGAGTGAGGATGGTTCAACGCGGAGTGACGCCGAGGTGAATTGCGGGGGCCGGTCCGCGTTGTCCGAGGGGGCACGTACGATCGCCACGTGTCAGCTTCCGTGAACTCTTCCCGTCGCGGCCGTCGCTCCTCCACCATGGGCGGCATGCCGCTCAACGACATGCCGTGGTGGCGCTGGCGCGCCAACGTGCGCTCGGCGCTGCACATGCTCTCCGACCCCGTCTTCCACCAGGAATGCTGGCTGGCCGGTGTCGAGGGGTACGGGGACGTCACGGACGCCGTGTACCGGCTGGTCGAGGACACCTGGCTGGACAACTGGTCCGCCGAGAAGTACGTGGGGACCATCTTCCGGGACTCGGGCGAGGCCGCGCTGGTCGACGTCGCGGTGCTGCGAGTGCTGCGGATCATGCACCAGGTCGGCCCGGACGCCCCCGTCTCCGCCTACATGGGCCACCACGGCTGGCCCGAGGCGGTCCGGGCGGCCCGGGACGCGCACGTACGGCTGGCCGTCAACGACGGCGAGGACCCGGACGCGCCGCCGCGCTCGCTGGACGTGCTGCGGATCATGACCCGGGCCGCGTGACGGGTTTCGTACCGGCCCCGCGTGACGGGCTCCGCGTGACGGGCTTCGCGACCGGGTCGGGGGCCGGGTCCGCCTGACGGACCGAGGTCCGGCCGTCCCGGGCGGATGTGGCATCCTGCCAGGATGACCGACCAGTACGTCCTCACGCTCTCCTGCCCGGACAAACAGGGCATCGTGCACGCCGTTTCGAGTTACCTCTTCATCACCGGCTGCAACATCGAGGACAGTCAGCAGTTCGGGGACCGGGACACCGGCCTCTTCTTCATGCGCGTCCACTTCTCCGCCGAGACGCCGGTCACGGTGGACAAGCTCCGGGCGAGCTTCGCGGCGGTGGGCGACTCCTTCGGGATGGACTGGCGGATCAACCGCGCCGACGAGCGCATGCGCGTCGTGCTGATGGTGTCGAAGTTCGGCCACTGCCTGAACGACCTGCTGTTCCGGGCCCGGATCGGCGCGCTGCCGGTCGACATCGTGGCCGTCGTCTCCAACCACACCGACTTCGCCGAGCTGGTCGCCTCGTACGACGTCCCCTTCCACCACATCCCGGTCACCAAGGACACGAAGGCCCAGGCCGAGGCCGAGCTGCTGGACCTGGTCCGCGCCGAAGGCGTCGAGCTGGTGGTCCTGGCCCGGTACATGCAGGTCCTGTCGGACGACCTGTGCAAGGAGCTGAGCGGCCGGATCATCAACATCCACCACTCGTTCCTCCCGAGCTTCAAGGGCGCCAAGCCCTACCACCAGGCGCACGCGCGCGGTGTGAAGCTGATCGGCGCGACGGCCCACTACGTGACGGCCGACCTCGACGAGGGCCCGATCATCGAGCAGGAGGTCGAGCGGGTGGGCCACGACGTCACGCCCGAGCAGCTCGTCGCGGTCGGACGGGACGTGGAGTGCCAGGCACTGGCCCGGGCGGTCAAGTGGCACGCGGAACGCCGCATCCTGCTCAACGGCCGCCGCACGGTCGTCTTCGCCTAGGCCTCGGGCCTCCGCCCCGCCGGCCTCCGGCCCCCCGGTCCCCCCAGGGGGGCGGGGGGCCGGAATGCTCAGAGGCGGCTGAGGGACGCGGCGGCGAAGAGGACGTCGCGGATGGCCTCGCGGTCGCCGTCCTGGCCCGCGGCGGCTTCCTCCGGGGCGATGTGGCCCGCCACGAGCTGGCAGAACTCCACGCCGTCCAGCGCCACCTGGGCGACCTTGTGGTCCGGGGAGCCGACCGCCGCCGGGGAGTCCAGGGCGATGTACCAGTCGCCGCCGCCCGAACCCTCGACCTCCAGGTGGAGCGAGCGGCCGGGCGCGCCGGCCGTGACGAGGTGACGGGCCGGGGCGGCGAGCCCCGCGCGGCGGCGGCCGGCGAGGGCGGCCGGCAGTAACCGGGCCGCCAGGTCGATCATGCCGTGCAGATGGGCGGCGCTGGGCGGCTCGTACGGGTAGTCGACGGCGGTCGCGATGTCGTCCGCGTGCACCCAGCACTCGAAGGCCCGGTCGAGCAGCGCGTCCCGGAGGGGCAGCGAGAAGTCGCCGTAGGAGACGGACAGTTCGGCCACCCCGCGGCCCGCGAAGGACACCGTGCGGATCAGGGTGTGGGCCTGATCGCGCCACGGGCCGCGGACCGCTCTCGTGGGCGGGTGGTGCGCGCTCTGCCAGATGGCCTCGGTGCGCTCGGCCGGGGTCTTGGGCGACAGCGGGTCGTCCAGGCCGATCGCCGTCGCCACCAGGCCGTCGACCGCCTGGAGGTGGCTGATCACCCCCGCGACGGTGGTCCGGCGGCTGGCCGGCCGGTCGCGCTCGAACCACTTGAGCCGCACCGGGGCGTGCCACTCGGAGTCCCCGATGTCCCGCAGCAGCGCGTCCAGCCGGGCCGTCTCCGCGTCGTAGGGGCCGGCCCAGTCGGGCACGGGGATGCGGGCGGGGCGGCGGCCCAGGCAGTTCTCCAGCACCCGGGAGCGCAGCAGCGGGTCGAGGTCGAGGTCCCGCTCGTGGTGGAGCAGCCCGACCGCGTCGCGCAGCCGCAGGGCCTCTTCCGCGCAGGGGGCGCACTCGGTGAGGTGCTCCTCGACGGCGGTGGTCTCCTCGGGCGAGCACGCGGACAGCGCCCACGCGCCGAGCAGGGACTGGAGGACCTTGTGGGGGAGGGGCGGCGGCGCCGTCCCGGGCGCGGGCAGCTCCTCGAAGTTGTCGGCGGCCCGTCGCGGGGCCGGTATGCGCGGCACGCCGCCCACCCCTTCCCGGCCGTCGTCGTGGCCACCGCCGTCCAGCGGCCCGGTCACAGCGACCGCCCGTCCAGCGGCCTGCTGTTCGCGGTGGCCAGGAGCTGGAGCCCGAGCCGCAGCCGGCGGCGCGCCTCGTCCTCGGTCACGCCCAGGTCGGCCGCGGTCTGGCGGTAGTCCCGGCGCTGGAAGTAGGCCAGTTCCAGCGCGGCGCGCAGGGGCGCCGGCATGGACTGGACGATGTAGTCCGCGCGAGCGGACACCGCGGCGCGGTGCACCTTCTGCTCCAGCTCGTCGGTGGAGCCGCCCCGCTCCGCGTGCGCCTTGGCCTCGGCCTGGCGCAGCCGGTGGACGGCCTGGCGGCGGGTCAGTTTCGCTATCCACGAGCGCATGGACCCCTCGCGCCTCGGGTCGTACGCGTCCGGGTTCTCCCACACGTACCCGAACACCTCGCGGGTGACCCGGTCGGCGGCCGACTCGTCGTCGAGGACGCGGTGCGCCGTGTTGTGCACCAGGGAGGCGAAGCGGTCGTACAGCTCACCGAGGGCGGCCGCCTCGCCGCGCGCCAGCCGCTGCTGCATCTTGCGGTCCCAGCGCGGTGGTGTGTCCTTCGCCATACGGAAAGTCCTCCCGAACCGACTCCCCTCGAATGTAATGCGCCGTACGGACAATGCGCCTCTCTTTGCCTCAAGCGCCCATCGTGCCGGCTCCGCATGGTAAGGGACTCATCACTCCGAGTGGATCGTGTTTCATGGGAGTACGGGAGGGGCAGCAGCGGCCCGAAGGAAGCATCGCTTCCGGTTCGTTGTGCCCCGGTTGGATCGGCGAAGGGTTGGCGCGTGACGCTCACGGTGGACGAAGCCGAACACGGCGCCTGGACCGTGCTCAGCATCCGGGGAGAACTCGACCTCGTCTCCTCGCCCGTCGTCCGCCGGCGGGTGCACGACGCGGTCGCGGAGGGCAGGCGCGACGTCGTCCTCGACCTGTCCCAGGTGCTGTTCTGCGACTCCAGCGGCGTGGGAGTGCTGATCGCCTCCCGGCGGCTGCTGCACTCGTGCCGGGGCAGGCTGCGGCTGATACTGCCCGCCCGGGGGGCCGTCGAGGGCTCCCACGTCAACCGGGTCCTGGCAGCCCTGGGCGTACGGCGGCTGTTCGCTGTGTACGCGGACGTCGCCTCGGCCACCGGCGAGGAGGACGAGCAACTCTCGGCGTGACGGCGCCCCCTTCGCGTCGTACCCTCCCGGCATGGACGCAGAGGAGTTGTACCAGCGCCGGATCGCCTCGCGGTTCGACGCCCTGGACCAGGACGGCAACGGCTATGTCTCCCGCGAGGACTTCACCACCGCGGCCGCCCGGCTGCTGGAGGAGTTCGGCACCCCGTTCCGCTCGGACGAGGGGCAGGCGCTCGCCGGCGGCGCGGAGGCGTTCTGGCAGGGCCTGGCCGGGATCGCCGACGTGGACGGTGACCAGCGGGTGACGCGGGGCGAGTTCGTCAGCGGTGCCGTGAAGCGGCTGCGCGACAACCCGGAGCGGTTCGCCGAGATCGCCCGCCCCTTCGTCCGCGCCCTGCTCGCCGTCGCCGACGGGGACGGCGACGGGAAGGCCGGGACGGCGGAGGTGGAGCGCGCCCTGCGGGTGCTGGGCGTCGAGTCGCACACCGCGGCGCTCGCGGCCGAGTCGCTGGACCTGGACCGCAGCGGACTGGTCGACGAGGAGGAGGTCGTCACGGCCTTCGCCCGCTACTTCGTGACCCAGGAGCCCTAGGGGGCGCCCACGTCGTCGGCCGCGCCGCGTACGTGAGGGCGGGCCGAACGCCAGGGACGGAGCCGTCAGGATGACGCCCGGGCGCGGCCCGTGGGGTCCGCCCGCACGCCTCCGGCTCACCGGCGGGAGTCGGCCTTACCCTCCAAGCGACCCGTCCGGATACCGGACGGCGTTCTGCCGCTCCGCATTCCCCTGGAGGCCATCATGCCCAGTCCACCGCAGCCGTTCGGCACCGTCGTCAGCACCATCGGCGTCAACCTGCGGAGGTATCCGAGCACGGACTCCGCGATCATCGGCAACCTGAGCCACGGTGCCGAGATCGGCCTGCGCAGCAAAGTGAACGCGCAGAACATCGACGGCAACAGCATCTGGTACCTGCTGCGCGACAAGGCCGCGTGGGTCGCCGCGCGGCACGTCGACAACACGGGACAGGTCCCGCTGTCCAAGGACGCCGAACCGGTCGGCCCGCAGGGCTGACCAGGGTTCCACCGAGCCGCCCCGGGGGCATCCCCATGGCTGTCCCCGGGACCGGCTCGTACTCGGCGAGCGAGGCGGTGATCGCACGAGACGCGCGCGGCGGAGCCCGGCCGGTCAAGGCGGAACGCTTTCGGGTGACGCGATCACGCTGCGTTGATTAACGGGCGGGTCATGGGCCCGAGGCCCGTCACCGCCCGGAGTCGGCCGCCGGCTTCGGTACCGTCCGTGGAATGCGCGTGGTTCACGGGCCGGGGCGTTCCGGTGGCGCCGCCCGTGCGCCGGTTCCCTGCCCGGGTGTGCCCGTCTCTCCTGCCCTTCGGCGGCGCGGTGCGCCCCCCTGTTCGACTGTGCGCGGGGTGCGTCGCACAGTATGCAGCACACGTACTCCTTCGCGCTGGAATATGCCCGAAGCGCTTGTTGCGGTGACTGTACGTCAACCATCCTGTTCCGCAGGGAAATCACGTTCAGTGACGACTGTGAAGGCTGTGGTCGCTGTGAGACGCGAGGCGTTGTGTCCGCCGGTTCGGATGGTGTGAGCGGTGCAGGTGCTTCAGGTGCAGTTGGAGATCGGTCCCGACCCGGCGGAGGTCGGTCGGGCCCGGAGATGGGCGAGGTCACGGCTCGCCGGTTCCGGGATAGGGGATGACGAGCCACTGGCCGAGACGCTGGTGCTGCTCATTTCGGAACTCGTCACCAACGCCGTGGTGCACACCGGGTGTCCGGCCGTGCTGCGGATGCTCTTCGGCGCGGGTGCCGCGGAGGCGGGGACGGTGCGGGTGGAGGTCGCGGACACCAGCGCCCGCCCGCCGCGCCAGCGGCACGCCGACGGTGACGACACCAACGGGCGGGGGCTGGAGCTGGTCGACGGGCTCGCCGACCGGTGGGGCTGGCAGCGGGAGGGGGTCGGCAAGAGCATCTGGTGCGAAGTGGACCGGGGTGCACCGGCGGTGGCGCGGGTGGTGCGCGAGTCAGGGGGACTCATGCCGTCGTGCGCCGTCACCCACCGGGGATAACGGTGCCACTCTGATGGGGTGTTGACGGCTGGTGCCCGTGTGATCACCCTTGGAGCAGCGATTCGTGGCGAGGGGACGCCGAGGGCTTGACGCCCTCGGCGAGTGCGGGTCGCGGCTCGGCGGCGGCTCCTGTCAGGGCCCTCGGGGTGAGCCCGCCGGAGCCGGGTGGCGGCGGCCGTGCCGTGCTCGGGGTGCGCATGCGTGCGCCGCCACCCAAGGTCGCCCCCCGGGGAGCACCCCGGCGGGAACGCGCACCGCCGTTCCTGTGCACAGGCTGTGGACAGTTCCTCCGGCCCGGTCAGGCGCGGGCGGCGCGGAAGGTGCGGCGGTAGACGGTGGGCGTGACGCCCAGCGCGGCCTGGACGTGCTGCCGCATCGACTGGGCGCTGCCGAACCCGGCGTCCGCCGCGACCTGGTCGACCGGCAGGTCCGTGGACTCCAGCAGGTGCCGGGCCCGCTCCACCCGCTGCCGGGTGAGCCACTGGCCGGGGCTGACGCCCACCTCCTCGCGGAAGCGGCGGGTGAACGTCCGTACGCTCATGGCCTCCTGCCGGGCCATGTCCCGTAGCTGGATCGGCTCGTGCAGACGGTCCAGGGCCCACGCGCGGGCCCTGGTCGTGGTGACGAACTGCGGATCCGGAACCGGGCGGTGGACGAACTGGGCCTGCCCGCCGTCCCGGTGCGGCGGCACGACGGTGCGGCGCGCCACCTCGTTGGCCACCGCCGCCCCGTGGTCGCGCCGCACGATGTGCAGGCACAGGTCGATGCCGGCGGCCACCCCGGCGGAGGTCAGGACGTCGCCGTCGTCGATGAACAGGACGCCGGCGTCCACCTCCACCGCCGGGAACAGCCGCTGGAAGTGCTCGGCGGACGCCCAGTGGGTGGTGGCCGGCCGCCCGTCGAGGAACCCGGCGGCGGCCAGGACGTACCCGCCGGTGCAGATGGACACCAGGCGGGTGCCCGGCCGGACGTGGGCGAGCGCGGCGGCCAGCTCGTCGGTGAGCCTGCCCTCCCGGTGCACCGGGCCGAGTTCGTACGAGGCGGGCACGACGACCGTGTCGGCGGTGGCCAGCACCTCGGGCCCGTGGTCCACCGAGATGAGGAAGTCCGCGTCGGTCGGGACCGTTCCCGGAGCCACCCCGCACGTGATCGTCTCGTACAGGGGGTGCCCCCCGGCGTCCCGGGCGCCGCCGAAGATGCGGTGCGGTATGCCCAGCTCAAAGGGGAGGAGCCCGGCGAGGGCGAGGACGACGACACGATGCGGAACCGGCTGACCCATGGCCCGATCCTAGTGAACGGTGGCATCCGGGCCACTGGTACGGTACTCGGCCGCTCGCGATGCTGTCGGACGTGACCCAGACGACTCCGCCCCCCGCCGCCGCGGCCTCCCCGGCCGTCCCCCCGCCCGCCGCCCGCGCGCCCCGCGTCCACCGCGCGTGGTCCGTCGCCGCCGTCACCTTCGTGACGATCGTCGGCGCGGCGGCCTTCATCTCGCTGCCGGGGCTGCTGATCGAGCCGCTGCACGGGGAGTTCGGCTGGTCGCGCGGCACGATCGGCTTCGCCGTCTCGGTCAACCTCGCCCTGTACGGCCTGACGGCCCCGTTCGCCGCCGCCCTCATGGACCGGTTCGGCATCCGGCGGGTCGTGGCGCTGGCGCTGACGGTCGTCGCCACCGGCTCGCTGCTGACGGTGTGGATGACCGCGAGCTGGCAGCTCGTCCTCTACTGGGGCGTCCTCGTCGGGCTCGGCGGCGGCTCCATGGCGCTGGCCTTCGCCGCGACGGTCACCAACCGGTGGTTCACCGCCCGGCGCGGTCTGGTGACCGGCATCCTCACCGCCGCGGGCGCCTCCGGGCAACTGGTGTTCCTGCCGCTGCTGTCCTGGCTCGTCACGGACCACGGCTGGCGCCCGGCCGCGATCACGGTCGCCCTGTCGGCCCTCGCCGTCGTCCCGCTGGTCCGGCTCCTGCTGCGCGACCACCCCGCGGACGTGGGGCTCACGCCGTACGGCTCCGACGTGTTCGTCCCCAAGCCCGCCCCGGTGACCGGTGCGGCACGGCGGACCGTCACGGTCCTGGTCTCGGCGGCCCGCACCGGCCCGTTCTGGCTGCTCGCCGGCACCTTCGCCATCTGCGGCGCGTCCACCAACGGCCTGGTCAAGACCCATTTCGTGCCGGCCGCCCACGACCACGGCATGCCGATGACGGCGGCCGCGTCGCTGCTGGCGGTGATCGGTGTCTTCGACGTGGCCGGCACCATCGCCTCCGGCTGGTTCACCGACCGCTTCGAGGCGCGCCGGCTGCTGGCCGTGTACTACGCGCTGCGCGGCGTCTCGCTGCTGTTCCTGCCGATGCTGCTGGCCCCGTCGGTCCACCCGCCGATGGTCTTCTTCATCGTCTTCTACGGCCTGGACTGGGTCGCCACCGTACCGCCGACGATCGCCCTGTGCCGCGAGCACTACGGGGAGGACTCGGCCATCGTCTTCGGCTGGGTGCTCGCCTCCCACCAGGTGGGCGCGGCGGTGGTCGCCTTCGCGGGCGGGCTGGCCCGTGACGTGTTCGGCTCCTACGACGTGGTCTGGTACGCCTCGGGCGCCCTGTGCGCGGTGGCCGCCCTGATGGCCCTGGTCATCCGCCGCCGGCAGCCGGCCGCCCCGCTGATGCCGTGAACCGGCCGAACCGCGGGGCGGGCGAGACTCTGCGGAGGCCCTAGCCCGCGGCGGGCCGGCGCTCCAGGTCCGGGTAGCCCCAGTCGAGAGTGGTCCGCGCGCCCGGCGCGACCTCGTCGACCGCGAACCTGACGTAGCTCTCGAAGTTCGGCTGCCACAGGTGGAAGCGGGTGATGCTCAACGGGAAGTCGGTCTCGCCGGACACGAAGGCCGTGCCGTCCGCGTCCCAGGCGACGCCCAGGTTCACCTGGTCCTGGACGCGCTCGTCCGCCATGACCTCGTCCAGCGAGCGCACGACCTCCCGCGCCTGGGCCTCGTTCTCCAGGGCGGTGACCGTGAGGGTGAAAGTGATGTTGACCGACATGGCTGAAGCGTACGAGGCGGCTCAGAGCACCGTCGTGGTGGTGACCACCGTGACCGCCACCATCGCGGCCTGCATGTTCCGGATGGCCTCGCGCACACCGTCACCCGCCCACTGGCCCTCGGCGATCGCCGCCATACGGGGCTCGACCAGCTTGCGCGGGATGTCCGGGAACGCCAGCCGGTGCAGCTTGGCGGCGTGCAGCAGGGAGACGAGCCCGGACGTGCGGTCGTCCGGCTCCGCGCCGTGCACCACCACCGACGTCAGCCGGGCCCGCAGTTCGCGCTCGACCGAGCCGTCCGCCTCGGGGTAGCGGCGTACCGGGAACATCCCGAGGACCCGGGTCTGCTCCTCGACGACGAGCCCGCGCTCGCACAGGCTCTCCACCGTCGAGCGGACCGCCCTGGACTGGTCCTTGCTCAGCCAGTCCGACACCTTGCGCCTGCTCTTGCGCCGGGCCCACTCGTCGAGCGCCGCCAGGCGGCCGTCGAGCAGCGCGTTCCCGGTCGGGGTCGGGTCGGTGACCTCCAGCCGGCCCTCGGACACGGCGATCCGCCCGGCCATCGCCAGCTCCAGCAGGATGCCCCCGGCCACGGCCCATCCGGCCGACGAACGTTCCCGTGCGGCGCCCGACTCGTCGTCCAGCGAGAGCAGCGTGATCTCCTCGCCCAGCGTCACGGTCATGGTCGTCCCCCTCGGTCGTGTGCGGTCATGCGCGTCGACGTGTCAACGCGACAAGAATCGCACGCGGTTGGGCGGGTGTCCCGCCGCCCCCGGATCCGGCCGGAACCGCGCGCAGGGCGCCCGCGTCGGCGGCCGGTGAGGCGGTCCGGGGCGGCTGCGCAGGCCTCGTAGGCGGGCAGGTGGCCGGCGGGAGCCCCGGCAGCCTCGCCACGCGGTCGGTGAACTCCGCCCCGGCGGGGTGCGGGCTACGGCCAGAGCAGGTCGCGTTCCCAGCCGCCCCCGGCGGTGGCGCGGTAGCGGAGCCGTACGTGCCGGCGGCGGGCGTCCCCCTGGAAGAACTCGGCCTCGTCCGGTTCGAGCACGTACAGGGTCCAGGTGTCGGCGTCCGCGTCCGGCTCCGCCTCGGCGCGCCGCCAGGCGGCCGCGCTCGCCCGCGCCAGCTCGTCCAGGGAGCCCAGCACCTCGCTCTGCCGCCCCACCAGCGCGGCGGCCAGCGCTCCCGTGGAGCGGGCGTGCAGGTCGGCGTATGCCTCCTCGGGCGTGCCGGACGAGACCCGGCCGCGCAGCCGCACCTGGCGGCCCTGGGCCGGCCAGTAGAAGTGGAGCGCCGCGTGCGGGTCGGCGGCGAGCTGGCGGCCCTTGGCGCTGGTGGCATGGGTGGCGAAGTGCCAGCCCCGCCCGTCGGCGCCGTGCAGCATGACCGTCCGTACGTCGGGCCGCCCGTCCGCGCCGACGGTGGCCAGCGACATGGTGTGCGGCTCCACCTGGCCCGCCTCCGCCGCCGCCACGAACCACGCGCGGAACAGCGGCAGCGGCTCCCCGGGCGCGGAGTCCGGGTCGAAGGCGGGCAGTTCGGTGTCCCACACCCGCAGGGAGCGGAGGGTCTCGTCGAAGTCGCTCATCGGCCCATCATGCGTCACCGGTCCCGGCCCGGGGCCACCGTTACCGGGCCGTGGGAAAAGGAACGCCGACGGCGGTCGACGAGGTGGACCGCCATCGGCGTGACAGGACGTACGGGGGTGGGGCGTTATCGGGTCGGTTTCTTGCCCGTGATGCCGAGATGGACCAACAGGGCGAGATGGGGCTTGAGTTCGGCCTGCTTGACGCCCCAGGCCTGGAAACCCTTCTGGTGGCCGGCGACCGCCGCCAGCATGGCGACCAGTGAGCCCGCCATCGCCGCCGGGTTGACGTCCTTGTCGACCTTGTTCTTCGCCTGGAGCTCCTTCACCGCGTCCGTCAGGGAGTTGGTGACGGAGTTCAGGATCTTCATCCGGATCTTGTAGAAGCGCTTGTCGCCCTCCGCGGCGCCCAGGTCGATCACACGGAGGATGGCATCGTTCTTCCGCCAGAAGTCGAGGAATCCCTCGACCAGTTCCTCCGAGGTCTGCCAGGCCGCCTTGCCGACCCAATTCCGGCCGGATACCAGTTCGGTCAAACCGGCGCCCTCTTTGGCCATTTCCTCCGCGATCTCGAGGACCGCGCCCTCGACGTCCGGGAAGTACTGGTAGAACGTCGCCGGGGAAGTACCCGCCTTCCGGGCCACGTCGATGACTTTGACGTCCCGGTACGGCGAGGAGCTGAGCATCTCGCTGAGGCAGTCGAGCAGCTTCTGCCGCGTCGCCTGTCCGCGTCGACCGGCCACGCGGCCGTCGACGGTGCGTACTTGTCCTGTCATGCCGTCAGCTTACCGACGGGTGATCGGCGCGCGATTCGGCCGACTGCAAATGGGGTGACGGCCCTCCGTGCGGCGGCCGCCGGGGCCCCGCGCACCAGGCCCGTACGGGCCTCGACGGCCACCCGGGCGCGGATCCGCGCCCGGGGCGAATGGGCGGTTTTCGGCCACCTCGGGATCCCCGCGCCACCCCGATAGGCTTATGAACAGCCTGTGGAAAACTTCGGTGGACAACGCACGGGGACGGCGGCGGGCAACCGCCGGAGCACGGGCCGGGGACTCCCCGGCGGCGGCCGCGAACCCCCGCGAACCGGGATGGGCGACCCATATCCGGGGAATTCTCCCCTGCGGCGGACGCCCGGCACCCTTAGCGTGACCGTGACGGGCACTACACGCCCCGCCCGTACACGGAAAGGGATCAGGTCCATGGCCGCGTTCACAGAGGGCACGCCGTGCTGGGCGGATGCGATGCTCCCCGACCTCGAAGCCGGCAAGCGTTTCTACGGAGAGCTGTTCGGCTGGACGTTCGACGAGGGCGGCGAGGCCTACGGCAACTACACCAACGCCTTCAGCGAGGGAAAGCGGGTCGCCGGTCTCGCGCCCAAGCGGGACGGCCGCATGCCCACCGTCTGGGGCGTCTACTTCGCCACCCCCGACGCCGCCGCCACCACCCGCCGCATCCGTGAGGCGGGCGGCCAGATGGTGATGGACCCCATGCCCATCGGCTCCTTCGGCACCATGGCCCAGGCCGTGGACCCCGGCGGTGCCGTCTTCGGACTCTGGGAGCCCGGCGACCACCCCGGCTTCGAGAAGCAGGGCGAACCCGGCTCCTTCTGCTGGACCGAGGTCTACACGAGGGACAAGGACGCCGTGGACGCCTTCTACGAGACCGTCTTCGGCTTCCAGGTGCGCGACCTCGACGACGCCTCCATCGACTTCCGCGTCTGGTCGCCCGCCGGCACCCGGGCCGGCGACGATACGGCCATCGGGGGACGCAGTGTGATCACCGACGCCTTCCCGGCCGCGATGCCCGCCCACTTCCTCACCTATTTCGCCGTCGAGGACTGCGACGACACCGCCGCCCTGGCCACCCGGCTCGGCGGCCGGGTCACCGAGGACCCCTTCGACACCCCGTACGGCCGGATCGCCCTGATCGCCGACGACCAGGGCGCCGTCTTCGCCGTGCTGGCGGAGCCGAAGGCCGCCTGAGAACCCTCACGGCGGTGTCCGGAACGAGGTGAGACACCCCGATCCGCCCCCGGGTTCGCAACCACCGCCCCGGACAGGAAGAATCAGGGGGCACGGGGCCGTACTCTCATGGCCCCGACGGGGAGGTGGCAGGCAAGTGGAGCAGCTGACGCAGCACGACCCGAGACGGATCGGCCCGTTCGAGGTGCTGGGCCGGCTCGGTGCCGGAGGCATGGGCCTGGTCTATCTCGCGCGATCGGCGTCCGGGCGGCGCGTGGCGATCAAGACGGTGCGGACCGAGCTCGCCGAGGACCAGCTGTTCCGCGTCCGCTTCACGCGCGAGGTGGAGGCCGCACGGGCGGTGTCCGGCTTCTACACGGCGGCCGTGGTCGACGCCGACCCGCGGGCCGCGGTGCCGTGGCTGGCCACCGCGTACGTCCCGGCGCCCTCGCTCGAGGAAATAGTGAATGAGTGCGGGCCCCTGCCGGCCCAGGCGGTGCGCTGGCTCGCCGCCGGGATCGCCGAGGCGCTCCAGTCCATCCACGGCGCCGGTCTGGTCCACCGCGACCTGAAGCCGTCCAACGTCCTCGTCGTCGAGGACGGGCCGCGCGTCATCGACTTCGGCATCGCGTCCGGCGTCTCCAACACCCGGCTGACGATGACCAACGTCGCCGTGGGGACGCCCGCCTACATGTCACCCGAACAGGCGAAGGACTCCCGCAGCGTCACCGGCGCGAGCGATGTCTTCTCGCTCGGCTCCACCCTGGTCTTCGCCGCCACCGGACACGCCCCCTACCACGGGGCGAACCCGGTCGAGACGGTCTTCATGCTGCTGCGCGAGGGCCCGGACCTGGAGGGGCTGCCCGACGAACTGCGGCCGCTCATCGAGTCGTGCATGCAGATGGAGGCGGGACTGCGGCCCTCGCCGGCCGACCTCCAGGCGCAGCTCGCACCGCACCTGTTCTCGGGCAGCGACGACAGCGGTACGGCGTCGGCGTGGCTGCCGGCCCGCGCCACCGCCATGATCGAGACCCGCCGGGGCGGCCGTCCCAGCACCCCGCCGCCCCCGCCGGCACCCCCGGCCGCCCCGCCCCCCGCGCCGCCGTCCGCGCCCCCTCCCGCCCCCGTGCCCGGCCCCGGCGGCGACCGGGACACGGCCTGGCGGGGCGGCACCGGCGACCCGCGCACCGGGCACGCGGCCCCCGCCGCCCCCGTACGGCTGCCCGGCGCCCCCGTGCCGATCGGACCCGGGCCCCGCGTGGCCGACACCCGCGCCGCCTTCCCGGTGGACGCCGGACCGACGACCGGCTGGATCCGCCGCCCCGCCGGCGGCCCGCACGGCGCCGACCCGGCCACGTCCGGTCCCGCCGGGTCCGCCGCGGCGCCCCCGCAGCACCTCGCGCCCCCCACCGGGCCGCCCCTGACCGGCCCGTCCGGCTCCTCCGCCCCGTCCGGCTCCTCCGGGGCCCCCGGCTCCGGCGCCCAGGAGCCCGCGGGCCCCGGGCACTGGCGGCCGTGGCGGTTCCGGATGTCCAACGACGTCTGGGGCACGCCCGTCGTCTCGGGCGACCTGCTCTACGTCACGTCCTTCGAGGTCCACGCACTGGACGTGGGCACCGGCCGGCGCCAGTTCAAGACCCGGGACGTGGCCTGGACGATGGCCGTGGCGGGCGGCCGCATCCACGCCTCCGACGGACCCTCGCTGTACGCGCTCGACGCCCTCGACGGCAGCGAGCGGTGGCGGCTCCAGACCGACGCCTGGGCGTACTCGCTCAAGGTCGACCGCGGCACCGTGGTCACCGGCACGCGCGGCGGCGGCGTCCAGGGCTGGGAGGCCTCCAACGGCGAGCGGCTCTGGGAGATCACCGGGGCGCAGACCGACTTCGAGACCCCCGACGCCGGGCCCGCCCTGTTCGGGGACACCGTCTACGTGTGGCGCGACGCCCGGCTCCAGGCCCTCGACGCGCGCACCGGCACGCAGCGCTGGTCGTACCCGATCGGGGACGCCGCCTCCTGCGGCGGGGTGCCCGTGCGGGTCGCCCCGGCGGAGGACGGGTACGTCTACGTGGCCGCCGGCACCCGGGTGCTGTCCATCGACGTCATGTCCGGCCACGTGCGCTGGCACTTCGAGGCCCCGGCGGTCTTCCTCTCGCCGCCGGCCTTCGCCCCGGGCCCGGCCGTCACCGGCGGCGGGGTGTACCTCGCCGACTACCTCGGCACGGTGTACGCGCTGGACGCCACGACCGGAAAGGACCGCTGGCGCATCGCCACCGAGTCCCGCCACTCCAGCGAGCCCGTGCTGGTCGCGGACGGCAACGTGCACGTCGGCAGCGGCAGCGCGGTCTACACCCTGGACGCGGTGACCGGCACCCCGAAGTGGCGCTTCCCGGCCGGCGGGCCGATCATCGGTGCCCCGGTCGTGGCCGACGGCCGGCTCCACTTCGGCTCGGCCGACCACGTGCTGTACACCCTGGACGCCGGCGGCGGCCAGCTCCGGTGGAAGCTCACCACCGGCGGCGAGATCACCGGCTCGCTGGTCGCGCGGGCGGGTGTCGTCTACGCGTGCAGCAAGGACCGGTGCGTCTACGCGCTGGACGCGGTGAAGGGCACGGCCACGGGCCGCGGCGGCGCCGGGCGGTAGGTCGCCCGCTCCGGTCGGTCGCCCGGCCGGAGCGGCCGAGGCGCCGGTGCCGTCGCCCGGGCGCGTGCCTCAGCCGCGCCCGCGGTGGGGTCCGCGCGGCCGGTCCGGTCCGCCGGGCCAGGCGTCGGGGCCGGGTCCGCCCTGTCCGGGACCCGGCTCGTCGGGGCCGGGGCGGTCGTCGTACCGGCCCTCGTCGTAGCGGGGGTACTCGGCGGTGCGGGTCTCGTCGGAGCCGTCCCCGTAGGGCCGCTGCCCGTACGACTGTCCCTGCCCCGGGGGCTCGGTGTAGGGCTCCGGCCGGCCGTGGGGGTCGGCATACGGCTCGGTGTACGGCTCCGGGTGCTGCTCGGCGTACGGCTCGTCGTGCCGGTGGCGGCGTCGCCACCCGCGCCCTTCCGTGTCGTACGGCTCGCGGTCGGCCCGTCGGCGTCCGCTCATCAGCGCGGCGCCCAGCAACAGCAGGATGCCGCCGCCCAGCGCCAGCCCGACGCCCTGTCCGAGCCCCGAGCCGTCCGACTCCACGCTCAGGTTGCCGGCGGCCTGCCCCTGGCGGACCATCCACAGCACGGTGAAGCCCAGCACGATCACGCCCGCGACGAGGACCAGCAGCCGGGACCGCAGCACCACTCCGATCACGGTCACCAGCGCGGCGACGGCCAGCGGCAGCAGGATCGAGGTCGCCAGGTCGGCCTTCGTCTGGCCGATGCCGCCGAAGAGGTCGGCGACGGGGTAGTTCCGTCCGGGACGGCCGTCGTACCAGGCACGGAAGGGGCTCCAGACGGCGGCCGTCGCTCCGACGAGAGCGAGGATCGAGCCGACGACGTTACGGATCATCCTCGGCCTCCCTGGGTCCGGCTCTCGATCACGACGCTACGCCCGGCGGGAGCGGAGCGCCACACGACGGAACGGGAGGCCCCTCCCGCGCTGCTAGGGTGACGTGCGCCCGTCAAGATCGGGCTGCATCCACTCGCACTTTCAACGGGGGTTGAACGTGAAGCTCCGCCATGTCCGCGCCGTCGCCGTCTTCGGCATCGCCGTCGTCGCACTCACCGGAGCCCGTGGCTCCCACGGCGGAAGCTGTGGCGGTGGCCACAGCTCCAGTTCCAGCAGCAGCTCCAGCGGCGGCTCCGGCTCGGACACCAGCAGCAGCTCCGGCAGCACCACCGGCGGCAGCGGCGACAGCACCGGCGGCAGCTCGGGCGGGGTCTCCGTGCCCGGCGGCTCCAGCAGCAGCGACCGGGCCTCGCGCGACATCAAGATCGACGAATGCCGGATGGACGACTCGGGCAAGAACCTCGTCGCCCGGCTCACGGTCACCAACAGCGGCTCGCTGGACCAGACGTACAACGTCACCATGAAGTTCCGCGGTACGAGCGCCGCCACGGCGTACGCCAGCGTCACCGGGCTGACCGTCAAGGCCGGCGCCTCCCAGCAGGCCGAGGCCACGACGACGTACACCGGCACCGGCGACGGCAGCGAGTACAAGGAGTGCGTCGTCTCCACGGCGACGAAGAACGCGCTCTGACCGGTCCTTACCGGAGCCGGTACGCGACGCGAGGGGCACCGGACCGCGTTCGGTCCGGTGCCCCGTCGTTTCGTGCCGCGGCCGCGGCGGCTCCCCCTCCGCGCCGCCGCGGCCGCACCCCGTCGTGAAGGTCCGTGTCAGCTCGCCGGCGGCGCCGGCGTGTGGTGGTCGCCCTGGGTGGTGACGATGTCCTGGGCGGGCGGGGCGGGCGTGTGGTGGTCGCCCATCGTGATGAGGTCCTGGGCGGGCGGCGCGGGCGTGTGGTGGTCGCCCATGGTGATGAGGTCCTGGGCCGGCGGGGCCGGCGTGTGGTGGTCGCCCAGTGTCGTGATCGTTTCGCGCTTCGTCTCGAGCTTCTTCTCGGCGCTCATGAATCCGTCCCCCGTGAGGTGCTGATGGTGTGTGCGTGCCTTCTGTCCGGCGACTCCCCCGAGGGTCGCCGGGCAGAAGGCTAGTGGACCCGCTGGTCCCCCGATGTGGCGGATCGACTGCTACGAGCATGCCGGGCCGGCATAAACAATCGATGAACGGCCTGGTGGGAGGTCATGCGGCGGTCAGCGGCGACAGCAGCTCCCGGGCCTCCGCCGCCTCTGCGGCCCCCGACTGCTCGTGCAGGGCCAGCGCCTCCCGCCAGCAGGCCCGCGCGCGGCCCGTCTGCCCGAGCCGGTCCAGCGCCTTGCCCAGGGTGATCAGCACACTGCCCCGGATACGGTCGCCGCCGATGCAGCCGATGGCAAGGGCTTGCTCGGCGTGTTGGGCGGCCCTGGCCGGCCGCTGGGCGGACAGGTGCGTCTGGGCGATGCGGAAGTGCGTCGTCCCGGCCCACAGGCGCTGCCGGTTGGTCTCGAACCGGTGCAGCGCCTGCGCCAGTTGCTCCAGGGCCTCGGCGTGCCGGCGGGCCTGCGTGAGGGCGACCCCGAGGGCGTACTGGGCGTTGGCCAGCCGCAGGGTGTGGCCTATCCGCTCGTACAGCTCGACGCCCTGCTGCGCCAGTTCGATGGCCTGGGGCACCCGGTCCATGGACAGGTGCAGCCGCGACAGGTTGCACAGGGCGCTGGCCTCACCCGGGCGGTTGCCGTCCGCGCGGGACCCCTCCATGCCCCGCAGCAGGTGCTTCTCGGCGTCCGCGTGCCTGCCCTGGTTGAAGGCGATGATGCCCCGGTCGTTGTCGGCCCAGTACACCGGAGCGGGGTCCCCGGCCGCGGCGGCCAGGCGCGCGGCCTGCTCGGCCTCCCGGTCCGCCTCCTCGTACCGGCCCGCGACGAGGTGCACGTTCGTCATGGACGTCCGGGCGCGCGCCTCGACCCGGGCGTCGCCCGAGGCGCGGGCGGCGGCCAGGGCGGTCAGCGCGGCCGTCTCGTACAGCTTGGAATTCGCGCCGGACTCCGCCAGGTCCTGGGCGGCCCACAGCAGGTCCACCGCGGTACGCAGGCCCGGACCGCCCGTCGCCTGCCGGGCGCAGGCCAGCAGGCAGTTCGCCTCCGTGTACAGCCAGTCCAGCGCGGCCCGGCGGTCGGTGAAGGACAGTCCGTCGTACGCGGTCGGCTCCAGGTGGTCGACCAGGCGGTCGCCCGGCCGTTCCATCGCGAAGACCCGGGTCGCCGTCGACAGATAGAAGTCGAGCAGACGGGACAGGGCCAGCCGGCGTTCCGCCGGCGGCTGTTCGTCCCGGGCGGCGCATGCACGCGCGTAGAGGCGGACCAGATCGTGGTAGCGGTAGCGGCCCGGAGCGGCCGACTCCAGCAGCGACGTGTCGACCAGGGACTCCAGCAGGTCCTCCGCGTCGTGCGGCGGGAGGTCCAGCACCGCCGCCGCGGCCGCCAGGGAGATGTCCGGCCCGTCGGCGAGGCCCAGCAGCCGGAACGCCCGCGCCTGCGCGGGTTCGAGCTGGCCGTACCCGAGCTCGAACGTGGCCTTCACGGCGAGGTCGCCCGCCTGGAGCTCGTCCAGGCGCCGCCGCTCGTCGGCGAGCTTGGCCGCCAGGACCGACACCGTCCAGGTGCGGCGCGCCGCCAGGCGGGAGGCGGCGATCCGGATCGCCAGCGGGAGGAACCCGCACGAGGCGACCACGTCCAGGGCCGCCTCCCGCTCCGACTGCACCCGCTCGGCGCCCACGATCTTGGTGAAGAGCTGGAGCGCCTCCTCCGGCGACATCACATCAAGGTCCACCAGGTGCGCGCCCGCCAGGTCCACCATCCGCACCCGGCTGGTGACCAGCGCCGCGCACCCCTCCGTACCGGGCAGCAGCGGCCGCACCTGGGCGGCGTCGCGGGCGTTGTCCAGCAGGACCAGCACCCGCCGGCCCGCCAGGGTCGAGCGGTACAGCGCGGCGCGCTCGTCGAGGGTGTCGGGGATGGACGAGTCCGGGGTGCCCAGCGCCCGCAGGAAGGCGCCCAGCACGGTCTCCGGCTCCGCGGAGCGTGCCCCCGCGCCCTGGAGGTCCACGTAGAGCTGGCCGTCCGGGAAGCGCGGGCGGGCGGTGTGCGCGACGTGCACCGCGAGCGTCGTCTTGCCGACCCCGCCGATGCCCGCGAGCGCCGAGACGGCCATCACGGAGCCCTCGGCCGTGTCCAGGTGGTCGCTCAGCTCGCGCACGAGCGCCGCCCGCCCGGTGAAGTCCGGCACGGTCGCGGGCAACTGCGCCGGACGGGAAACGGCCGGGGCGGGCGCCGGGGCCTCCACCGGGCGGGCCAGCTCGGCGTCCGCCCGGAGGATGCGCTGCTGGAGCCGGGCCAGCTCCGGGCGCGGGTCGACGCCCAGCTCGTCGGCGAGGAGCCGGCGGGTGTCGGCGTACACGGCGAGGGCCTCGGCCTGCCGCCCGCTGCGGTACAGGGCCAGCATCAGCAGTTCCCGCAGCCGCTCGCGCAGCGGGTGCGCGGCGGTCAGGGCCGTCAGCTCCGACACCGCTTCGGCGTGGTGCCCGCACTCCAGGTCCAGGTCCAGCCGGGTCTCCAGCAGCCCGAGCCGCCACTCCTCCAGGCGGGCGCGCTGCGTCTCGGCGTACGGGCCGGGGACGGACGCCAGCGGCTCGCCGTCCCACAGGCCCAGCGACTCGTCGATCAGCGCCCGCGCCCGGTTCCGGTCGCCGCCGGCCCGCGCCTTCTCCGCCTCGACGGCCAGCTCCTGCGCCACGTTCAGGTCCAGGGCGTCGGGACGCACCCGGATCGCGTACCCGCCGGACTCGCTGACCAGGACGCCCGGCGGGAGGACCTTGCGCAGCCGGGAGGCGTACGTCCGTACCGCGGCCAGGGCCTGGGAGGGGGGCTCGTCGCCCCAGATGGCGTCGATCAGCTCGGCGGCCGTCGCCGTGCGCCCGTCGCGCAGCAGCAGGGCGGCCAGCAGGGCACGCTGCTGCGGCGAGCCGGACGGCAGGGGTTCGCCGTCGCACCGGGCGCGCACCGGGCCGAGCACGCCGAAGCGCAGGCCGCCCACCGCGCCGTCGCCGTCGCGCGGGGCGCGCTGCTCCGGCACCCGCGGCCCGTCTTCACGGTCCATAGCTCCCCCTGCCCGTACCGCTGGTTCCGCCCCCGACAGTCTGCCTTGTCGACGGCGTTTGCGTCAGCAGTGGGTGACGCTCTGCACAAGGTCGTGACACGATCCGCCCACCAGCGATCTGACGGGTCGTCAGTTCGCCGCGGCCACCCCTGCACCCGCCACCCGGACGGCTCCGCCCGGATGCGCGGTCCGCCCCGGCCCGCGAACACTGGTCGGGACGGCGCCATGACGGACAGGCCGGACACCACGGACAAGACGGACAAGAGGCGGGCTCATGCGCACGATGCTGATGTGCCAGATGGACACCGGGAAGACCAACGAGGCGATCAGGGCCAACCGGCTGGAGGAGGTCCTGGGCGCCTTCCTGGAGCGGGTGAAGCCCGAGGCGGCGTACTTCGGCTCGGTGGACGGCATGCGCACCGGGTTCATCGTCTTCGACCTGGAGCACCCCTCCCAGATGCCGGTCGTCTGCGAGCCGCTCTTCATGGAGCTCGACGCCAAGATCACGCTGTTGCCCGTGATGAACGCCGAGGACGTGCGGACGGGCGTGGGGCAGTTCCTGTCCTCCTGACGCCGAGCGGCCGCGTTGTCGGTGGCGGCCGGTTGAATGGGCGCATGGGGAACGAACACGACGTACGCGACCTCGTCGTCCGCGGTGAGGACTGGTACGCCCGGGAGCTCGGCCCCGGGACCACGTACACGGGCTGCACCTTCTACGACACGGACTTCACCGAGGTCGTCAACGAGGGGGCGGTCTTCGACGAGTGCGTCTTCTCGGGGGTGCGCTTCAACGCCTCCCGTCACACGGGGGCGGCGTTCACCAACTGCTCCTTCCGCGGGTGCGGCTTCTTCGACACGCGCTTCGAGCGGTGCAAGGTCGTCGGCAGCCGCTTCGAGCGGTCGACGTTCGGGCTCCTGGAGGTCACCGGCGGCGACTGGTCGTTCGCCGGCCTCCGCGGCGCCGACCTGCGCAAGGTGTGCTTCGACGGCGTCCGCCTCCGCGAGGCCGACCTCACCGGCGCCCGCCTGGAGGGCGCGCACGTCCTCCGGTGCGACCTCTCCGGCGCGCTGCTGCACGGCGCCAAGCTCAAGGACGCGGACCTCCGGGGCAGCGACCTCTCCTCCCTCGACCCCCTGACGGTGGACCCGGCCGGCGCCAGGATCGATCTCGAACAGGCCGCCGTCATCGCCACGGCGCTCGGCTTCCACCTCGGCTGACCGCCGGTCCGCCGTCCGCTCTCCGCCGTCCGCTCTCCGCCGGCCGCCGGCCGCCGTCCGCTCTCCGCCGGCCGCCGTCCGCTGTCCGCCGTCCGCGATCCGCCCTCCGCTGACCGCCCGCCGCCGTCCGGCGACTTGCTCTCCGCTATCCGCGCGCGAGCATCGCCCCGGCGACCTCGCCGACCGCCGCCCCGGGGATCGCGGTGGCGGCGTCCTCCAGGACGAGCAGCCGTGCCCCGGGGATCTCGCGCGCGAGCGCCTCGCCGTTGCCGACGGGGAAGAACGGGTCGCGGCGGCCGTGGACGACGAGCGTGGGGACGGCGATCCCGGGCAGGCGCTCGCGCCACCGGGGCCGGCAGTCGAGTCGGGAGAACACCAGGCCCAACTGGTTGGCCCGCTGCACCGGGGGCGCGGTGCCGGGCGTGCGGTCCCAGACGCGCGCGGCGGTCGCTCGCGCGGCGGCGGGGTCGTCGCCGCGGATCTCCGCGCCGGCGGCGGCGAACTCCGCGACCGCCTCGCGGTCGGCCCAGTCGGGCGCCGGACGGGCGAACAGCCGGCCCATCGTCGTGCCGTCGTGGTCGGGGAGGTCGTCGTCGGTCGGGCCGGGGGCGACCGGGCGGGTGCCGATCAGGGTGAGCGCCGAGAACGCGCCCGGATGGTCGAGCACGGCCACCTGGGCGACCATCCCGCCGACGCCGATCCCCGCGAGGTGCGCCGGCCCCCCGCCGAGCGCCTCGACGAGGGCCGCCGCGTCGGCGGCGAGGTCGCGCAGGGTGTAGGCGGGCGCCTCCGGATCCGTCGCCTCGGACTCCCCGCTGTCGCGGAGGTCGTAGCGCACCGCGCGGCGCCCGCCGGCGGCGAGCCGCTCGCACAGCGCGTCGGGCCAGGAGAGCATCGTCGGCCCGCCCGCGAGCAGCACGAGCGGCGCGTCGTCGTCCCCGAAGGACTCGACGCCCAGGGCGATCCCTCGAACGTGGACAGTGGTCATCCCCTCACCGGCAGCCGTCGTGGGTCGGGTGTCATACGGGGCAGACCCGGCCCGCCGCCCGGACTCATCGCCCACGCCCCGCCTCTTCCCGCCAGGCCGGCGGGCGTCCGCACGGGTTTCGGGGGAGGGGCGGGGCGGCAGCATTGCGGCATGACTCTCACGCTCGTCGAAGCCGACAAGATCCTCGCCGACAACTTCGCGCCCTGGGTGCTGGAGCTCGGGCTGTCCGTCGTGGAGGCGGGTGAGGCGCACGCCGTGCTGCGGCTGCCCTGGGACGGGCGGCTGGCCCGGGAAGGGGGCGGGCTGTCGGGGCAGGCGCTGATGGCGGCGGCCGACACCGCCACGGTGATCGCGGTGGCCTCGGCGCGCGGGGCGTTCGTGCCCATGACCACGGTGCAGCAGTCGACCAGCTTCATGCGGGCGGTGACCGGTGCCGATGTACTGGTGGACGCGCGGATCACCAAGCTGGGCAGGCGGATGACGTTCGCGGACATCACGATGACCGCCGAGGGCGCGGCGGAGCCCGCCGCACGGGCCTCGACGGTGTACGCGCTGCTCGGCTGAGGCGCCGTCCGAAATCGGCGCGGGAAAATTTGGAACCGGACAAAATGGGCATGGCTGCGGTTCCCGCATATCGGACGGTGCGGTTTTGACCTACCAATCGGTCGGCATGCACCCGAGGGCATCTTTCATTCCTTGCCCGAGGCGCCCGTGTGGCCTCGTAATGCAAGGAAAAGATCGCGGAGTTCCTTCTTCCGGATGTGGAAACCGCAGCACCTAACGTCCACTGCATGACTCAGGTAGAAGCACGGCCCCAGGCCGGAGACACGGTGAGGGGCGTCACCGCGACGGGTGGCACCGGTGACGTACGGACCAAGGGGCTCGGCGGCAACTCCGTCGGACTGGTCGGCAGTGCCGTCATCGGCATCTCGACGGTCGCCCCCGTCTACTGCCTGACCTCCACGCTGGGGTCCACCGCGGGCGAGGTCGGGCTCCAGATGCCGGCCGTCTTCCTGGCCGGATTCCTGCCCATGCTCCTGGTGGCCTTCGCCTACCGCGAGCTCAACCGGGCGATGCCCGACTGCGGCACGTCCTTCACCTGGACCGTCAAGGCCTTCGGCCCCCGGATCGGCTGGATGTGCGGCTGGGGCCTGGTCATCGCGACGATCATCGTCCTGTCCAACCTCGCGGGGGTCGCGACCTCCTACTTCTGGCTCCTCGCCGGGGAGATCAGCGGCAGCCCGGACATCGCCGCACTGGACGACAACAAGGCCGTCCACATCCTCACCTGCCTCACCCTCATCGCCATCGCCACCGCCATCAGCTACCGAGGCATGACGGCCACCAAGAGCGTCCAGTACGCGCTGGTCGGCCTCCAGCTCGCCGTCCTGGCGATCTTCGTGGTCATGGCCTTCTCCAAGGCCGGCGGCACCGACTTCCCCACCGGCACCGACTTCTCCTGGTCCTGGCTGAACCCCTTCGAGGTCGAGTCCTTCTCGGCCTTCACCGCCGGCCTGTCCCTGGCGATCTTCATCTACTGGGGCTGGGACGCCTGCATGGCGACCAACGAGGAGACCACCGGCAGCGCCAGGACCCCCGGCCGCGCCGCCCTCATCACCATGGTCGTGCTGGTCGGCTCCTACCTGGCCACCGGCATCGCCGCCCAGATGGTCGTCGGCTCCGGCGACCAGGGCCTCGGCCTCGCCAACCCCGACACCTCCGACAACGTCTTCGCCGCCCTCGCCGGGCCGGTCATGGGCAGCGTCCTGGGCGTCACCCTCTTCGTCGCCGTCCTCGCCTCCGCCGCCGCCAGCCTCCAGACCACCTTCATCCCGGTGGCGCGCACGGTCCTCGCCATGTCGACGTACGAAGCCCTGCCGCACTCCTTCACCAAGGTCCACCCCACGTACAAGACCCCCGGCCTGGCCACCGTCGTCGCCGGGGTCGCCACCGGCGTCTTCTACACCGTGATGACCCTGGTCAGCGAGAACGTCCTGGTCGACACGATCTACGCGCTCGGCCTGATGATCTGCTTCTACTACGCGCTGACCGCCTTCGCCTGCGTCTGGTTCTTCCGCGGCGAGCTGACGGCCTCCGTCAAGGACGCGCTCTTCAAGGGCGTCCTGCCGGCCCTCGGCGGCCTGATGCTCACCGCCGTCTTCGCCAAGACGCTGTACGACATGTGGGACCCGGCCTACGGCTCCGGGTCCTCCGTCCTCGGCATGGGCTCGGTCTTCGTGATCGGCGTCGGCCTGCTGCTCCTCGGCGTCGTGATCATGCTGGTGATGCAGCGCCGCAGCCCCGCCTTCTTCCGGGGCGAGGTGCTCAGGAAGGAGACGCCGTCGCTGGTCGTCGCCGACTGACGGACACCTGAGCCGGAGGGGGCGGGCACCGTGGGACGGCACGGCGCCCGCCCCCTCCGTATGCGCCGCCTTCCGCGGCACGGCAAGGTGGACGGTATGTACGACCTCAACGTGATCGCAGAGGAACACCTCGTCGCCGCGCACGCCGACGAGCACGGCCGCAGCGCCAACCTGATCCTCCGGGACCCGCCGCTGCGGCAGAGCGTCATCGCCCTCACCGCGGGCACCTCGCTCGACGAGCACAACACCCCGCCCGCCGCGTCCCTCCAGGTGCTGCGGGGCGTGGTCAGGGTGACGGCCCAGTCCGGTGACGTGGAGCTGACCATGGGCACCCTGTACCTGCTGCCGCCGGAGCGGCACGGGGTGACGGCCGTGACCGACGCGGCGGTGCTGCTCACCGCCGTCAACGACTGAGCGGCCTCACCCGCGCGGGCTCAGCTCCGCCATGGCGTTCCAGCCGTGCTGGTCCGGCAGCTCGACGTTGATGATCTCCGGCGTCGTCGCGATGGCACCGGCCATCGCCTCCAGCCCCGCCGCGAAGTGGTCCGACGCCACGTGCGCCGCCCCCGCCTCCGCGTCCGCGAAGGCCTCCAGCAGCACGAACCGGTCCGGATGCGCGACGTCGCGCGACCAGTCGAAGAAGAGGTTCCCGGGCTCGGCGCGCGTGGCACGGGTGAAACCGTCGACCAGCGTGAGCCACTGGTCGCGGTACTCGGGACGGACGGTGAACCTGACGGCGATGAAGATCATGCCGTTACGGTGCTGCCCGCCCCGCCCGCGGTCCAGCTCACGCGCCGGGGATTCCGGCACCGCCGGAAAACGCCGCCACCGCCCCGGCCACCGCCGCCCGCACCCTGCCGTACCGCAACCGGAACTCCACCGTCGGCAGGGCCACCGACAGGGCGTGCCGCACCTCCCCGCCGCCCGGGACGACCATCGCCAGGCAGGTGTACGCCGGGTCCGCCTCGCCCACCGACACCGCGAACCCCCGCCCCCGCACCCGCGCCAGCTCCGCCTCGAAACGCTCCGCCCCGGTGATCGTCCGGTCGGTGAACCGGGCCATCCCGTGCTCGGCCAGGTACCGCCGCCGCACCCCCCGCGACACCTCCGCCAGCAGCGCCTTCCCGTGCGCCGTGGCGTGCGCCCGCACCTCCGGCCCGGGCGAGAAGGGGTCGGCCGTGGCCGTCACGGGAGCCGTACTGTCCACCACGGTGATCCGCCCGTCCCGGTACGCCGTCACGTACGCCTCCGCACCGCTCTCCCGCCGCAGCCGGGCCAGCACCTCACCGGCCCCCGGCGCCACCTCCACCCGCCGCCGGAACGACCGGTGCAGCGCCGCCACGCGTGGCCCCGGCGCGTACCCCCCGCCCTCCGCCCGCACCAGATGGCCGCGCGCCACCAGCGGCCCGAGCAGGTGGTACACCGTCGACAGCGAGCACCCCAGATGCCGCGCCAGCGCCTTCGCCCCGACGGGCCCGGCCGCGTCGGCCACCACGTCGAGGATCTCCAACGCACGCTCCACGGACCGGGGCCCACCACTGGCATCGCTCATGCGGCCGAGCCTAAGGGGCGGCCCGGACGGCCCCCAGGAACACCGGGTTCGTGAACGCCGCCAGGGCCCCCGGGAGGGGCGGCAGCACCGCCGGGTGGCGCACCTCGGCACGGACGTAGCCGGCCCGGGCGGGCGTCGTCGTCCATTCCACCGTGCCCGCACCCGAGGCGGGCAGCGGGGCGGAGTGCACCAGGCCCTGGTCGGTGACGAAGTGGGCCGTGCAGCCCGGGGCGCCCGTCACGTCGAGGCGGGCGGTGACCGGGGTGCCGGGCGGGACGGCGAGCCGCCCGCCGATGCCCGCGTGGCCGCCGCGGCCGCCCGTCACCGAGAACGCCAGCGACACGGCGGACGACTCGGCGACGTAACTGCGGCCCGCGCGCAGCCCGGCCAGGACCGCCCCCCGGGTCAGGTCGTCGGCCAGCACGACCGTCTGCGGGCCGCCCACCCGGTCGGGCTCGCGGTGCGCGTCGCTGCCGCCCATCGCGGGGACCCAGCGGTCCCCGGCGGCCAGGCCGCTGTCCCAGTGGGCCAGGGTGACCTCGTCGTCCGGGGTGTACGGGCCGTTCCACACCTCCACCGCGTCCGCGTCGGCGAACCCGGACCTCCAGCCGCAGCCCACGCACGTGGCGTGCGGGTGCGCCGGGACGGCCAGCCCGCCGGCCCGGCGGATCGCCCGGGCCGTACGGCCGGAGCGGTCGTCACGGGCCCGGTGGCGCCAGTCGACGAACGTGCCGGGATCGGTACCGACGGCGAGCAGGTGACCGGTGCGGGTGGTGACCTCCACGCCGGTCAGGACCAGCAGGTCGTCGCCCCACAGTCCCTCCCACGCCCCGTGGCCGGCGTGCGTGTTGTGCTCCGAGGTGTTGATGAAGTCCAGCCCGGCGGCCCGCGCGGCCGCCGCCACCTCGGCGGGCGTGCGCCGCCCGTCGGAGTGCGTCGTGTGCAGGTGGCAGTCGCCCCGGTACCAGGCCCGCCCCCGGCCCCGGGCCCGCTCCGGCGGGTACACCGGGCGCCGGACCGGCCCGGCGGAGCCGTACGTGAGGCGGACCGTCACCGTGTAGGCCAGGCCCTGCGGGGCGATCGTGTAGGGGCCGAGCACGATGTGCCAGGTGCCGGGGCGGACCGGCCCCGCGAGGTACCCGGGCGTGGCGTCGTCGGCACGCAGGAAGAACTCGGTGCGCGCGCCGCCCGACCACCCCCGGAACCCCCGCCCGTCCGGCGGGGCGCCGCGCCCGCCCGGCCCCGTACCGCGCTCGTCGAAGACGCCGATGTCCAGGGCGTTGCCCTGCGTCCCGGGCGGCACGGCGGGCCGGTCGTACGCGTACGACACCCGGAACTCCCGCACCCCCGGCGGCACCTCCACCGGCAGGTACACGTAGTCGGGCGCACCCGGCGGCAGGGTGCCGCGCAGCACCCGCTCCGTCCGCCCGGCCGCGGAGCCCACCCCGCCGGTCACGGCGAAGGCGCCCGCCGTACCCGCCGCACCCCTCACGAACCCTCGTCTGTCCACCATGGGACACCACCCTCCTCGCGGCCGGTGAACTTCCCGCCAATCCGGGGCGACGGTCTCGGAATTCGCCGCCGGCCGCCATACCTTGGGCGCTCATGCGCATCGCGACGACGATTTTCCTCACGGACCGGACCATCACCCCGGTACGGCTCGCACCCGAACTCGAACAGCGCGGCTTCGCGGGCCTGTACCTGCCGGAGCACACCCACATCCCCGTCGAACGCAGCAGCCCCTACCCGGCGGGCGGCGAACTGCCGCCGGAGTACGGCCGCACCCTCGACCCCTTCGTCGCGCTCGGCCAGGCCGCCGCCGTCACCGAGCGGCTCGCCCTGGGCACCGGCATCACGCTCGTCGCCCAGCACGACCCCATCGACCTCGCCAAGCAGGTCGCCACCCTCGACCACCTCTCCGGCGGCCGCTTCACCCTCGGCGTCGGCTACGGCTGGAACCGCGAGGAGGCCGAGGACCACGGCGTCACCTGGGCCACCCGCCGTGACCGCACCCGTGACCGGATGGCGCTGATGCGCGCCCTGTGGGCCGCCGAACCCACCGCGTACGACGGGGAGACGGCCTCGGTGCGCGCCTCCCACGCCTTCCCGAAACCCGCCGGAGGCGCCCCCCGCGTCCTGATCGGCGGCGCGGCCGGGCCCACGCTGTTCGCCCACATCGCCGAGTACGCCGACGGCTGGCTCCCCGTCGGCGGCCGGGGCCTCGCCGAGAGCATCCCCGCGCTGCGCGAGGTCTGGCGGAAGGCGGGCCGCGACCCCGAAGCCCTCCAGGTCGTGCCCTACGCCGTCCGCCCCTCGCCGGACAAGCTCGACCGCCTCGCCGCCCTCGGCGTCACCGAGGTCGTCGTCCAACTCCCGCCGTCGGGGGAGGCGGAGGTGCTGCGCACCCTGGACGAGTACGCGCGGTACGTGTAGGGAGGGGGCACTCGTATGCTCGGGGCCATGACGGATGACCAGGCCGGACGCCCCACCCTCCCCCGAGCTCTCGGCTCCGCTCGAGCAGGGGGAACCCCCACCGCCATGCGACGTGCCCTGAAGCGGGCCAGGGACGGTGTCGCGCTCGACGTCACCGAGGCCGCCGTCCTGCTCCGGGCGCGGGGCGCGGACCTGGAGGACCTGACCGCGTCCGCCGCGCGCGTGCGGGACGCCGGGCTGGCGGCGGCCGGGCGGCCCGGGGTCATCACGTACTCGAAGAGCGTGTTCCTCCCGCTCACCCGGCTGTGCCGCGACACGTGCCACTACTGCACCTTCGTGACCGTGCCCGGCAAGCTGCGGAGGGCCGGGCAGGGGATGTTCATGTCGCCGGACGAGGTCCTGGACATCGCCCGCCGGGGCGCCGAACTGGGCTGCAAGGAAGCCCTGATCACCCTCGGCGACAAGCCCGAGGACCGCTGGCCCGAGGCCCGGGAGTGGCTGGACGCGCACGGCTACGACGACACCCTGGCGTACGTACGGGCCATGGCGATCCGCATCCTGGAGGAGACCGGGCTGCTGCCCCACCTCAACCCCGGCGTGCTGTCGTGGACCGACTTCCAGCGGCTCAAGCCGGTGGCCCCGTCCATGGGGATGATGCTGGAGACCACCGCCACCCGCCTGTGGTCCGAGCCGGGCGGCCCCCACCACGGCTCGCCCGACAAGGAACCGGCCGTACGGCTGCGGGTCCTGGAGGACGCCGGGCGGTCCTCCGTGCCCTTCACCAGCGGACTGCTCATCGGCATCGGCGAGACGTACGAGGAGCGGGCGGAGTCGCTGTTCGCGCTGCGCCGCGTCTCCCGCGCCCACCACGGCATCCAGGAACTGATCATCCAGAACTTCCGCGCCAAGCCGGACACGGCGATGCGCGGCATGCCGGACGCCGAACTGGACGACCTGGTCGCCACCATCGCCGTCGCCCGGCACATCATGGGCCCCGCCGCCTGCCTCCAGGCCCCGCCGAACCTGGTCGACGGGGAGTACGGGCGCCTCATCGGCGCCGGCATCGACGACTGGGGCGGGGTGTCACCCGTCACCATCGACCACGTCAACCCGGAGCGGCCCTGGCCGGCGATCGACACCCTCGCCGAGCGGTCCGCCGCGGCCGGCTTCGAGCTCCGGGAACGGCTCTGCGTCTACCCCGAGTTCGTGACCCGCGGCGAACCGTGGCTCGACCCCCGCCTGCTGCCGCACGTCCGCGCCCTCGCCGACCCCGAGACGGGGCTGGCCGACCCCGGCGCGGAGGTGCGCGGCCTGCCCTGGCAGGAACCCGACGAGGCCTTCACCGCCGCCGGGCGCACCGACCTGCACCGCACCATCGACACCACCGGCCGCACCTCCGACCGGCGCGACGACTTCGACGAGGTGTACGGCGACTGGGAGGCGCTGCGGGAGGCCGCCGCACCCGGCATGGTGCCGCAGCGCATCGACACCGACGTACGCGAGGCCCTCGGTGTCGCCGCCGACGACCCCACCCGGCTCACCGACGACCAGGCCCTGGCCCTGCTCCACGCGGACGGACCGGCCCTGGACGCGCTGTGCCGGACCGCCGACGCCATCCGGCGCGACACGGTCGGTGACGACGTCACGTACATCGTCACCCGCAACATCAACTTCACCAACGTCTGTTACACCGGCTGCCGCTTCTGCGCCTTCGCCCAGCGCCGCACCGACGCCGACGCCTACACCCTGTCGCTGGACCAGGTCGCCGACCGCGCCCAGCAGGCGTGGGACGTGGGCGCGGTCGAGGTGTGCATGCAGGGCGGCATCCACCCGGACCTGCCGGGCACCGCGTACTTCGACATCGCCCGCGCGGTGAAGGCCCGCGTCCCCGGCATCCACGTCCACGCCTTCTCGCCGATGGAGGTCGTCAACGGCGCCACGCGCACCGGGCTGTCGATCCGCGAGTGGCTGACGGCCGCCAAGGAGGCCGGTCTGGACTCCCTCCCCGGCACCGCCGCCGAGATCCTCGACGACGAGGTGCGCTGGGTCCTCACCAAGGGCAAGCTGCCGGCGGCCACCTGGATCGAGGTGGTGCGCACCGCGCACGAGCTGGGCATCCGCTCCTCCTCCACGATGATGTACGGCCACGTCGACCAGCCCCGCCACTGGCTCGGCCACCTCCGCACCCTCGCCCGCATCCAGCAGGAGACGGGCGGCTTCACCGAGTTCGTCACCCTCCCCTTCATCCACACCAACGCCCCCGTCTACCTCGCCGGCATCGCCCGCCCCGGGCCCACCACCCGCGACAACCGGGCCGTCACCGCCATGGCCCGGATCCTGCTCCACCCGCACATCCCCCACATCCAGACGAGCTGGGTCAAGCTCGGCGCCGACGGTGCCGCCGAGATGCTCCGCTCCGGCGCCGACGACCTCGGCGGCACCCTGATGGAGGAGACGATCTCCCGCATGGCCGGCTCCGGCTACGGCTCCTACAAGTCCGTCCGGGACCTCACCGCCATCGCCCGCGCCGCCGGCCGCCCCGCCCGCCCCCGCACCACCCTCTACGGCGAGGTCCCCGAGGAACGCCGGCGCGCGGCCGCGGCCTCCGACGGACACCTCCCGGAACTGCTGCCGGTCCTGACCGACTGAGCCCGTCACCCTCCGGGCCCGGGGCGCGCGCACGCCGTCCATTACAGTGCTGCGCGCCGGAGTGGCGTACAGGGGCGACGGAGGGGACGCGAGGTGAGCGCAGCAGCCGCGGCGGTCTGGGGCCGGGCCGAGCAGCAGGACTTCCGCGCGCGGGTGCGCGGCTGCCTCCTGGGCGCCGCCATCGGGGACGCCCTGGGGGCCGGCGTGTCCGGGCTGTCGGTCGAGGCGATCCGGGCGGCGCACGGCGCCGACGGGCTCGCCGACCTGGCCCCGGCGTACGGGCGGCGCGGGGCGGTCACGTCCGCCACCCAGCTCTCGCTGTTCACCGTGGACGGTCTGATACGGGCCCAGGTGCGCCGGGACACCGGCGCCTGGCACCCGCCCACCGATGTGCACCGCGCCCATCTGCGGTGGGCCGCCACCCAGCGCGACTGGGGCCCCGACGAGCGCCGCCAGGACAACGGCTGGCTGGCCTGCGAGGAGTGGCTGTACACCCGCCGCGACCCGGCCCGCGCCACGCTCACCGGCCTGGCCGACGGGGTGCTCGGCACCCTGGACAAGCCGAAGAACCCGGCCGCCCGGGACGCCGGCGCCCTGGTGCGGTCCGCGCCGTTCGGGCTGCTGGTCGGCTGGGAGCCGCAGTTGGTGTACCAGCTCGCCGTCGAATGCGCCGTACAGACCCACGGCCATCCGGCCGCGTACCTCTCGGCGGGTGCCTTCGCCGTCGTCGTGCACGGCCTGGCCCGTGGGGAGAGCGTGGACGGCTCGGTGCAGCGGGCGCTGGCCCTGCTGGCGGCCCGCCCCGGGCACGAGCCGGTCGGCGAGGCCCTCCAGCACGCCCTCGGCGCGGTGCGCCAGGGCATCCCCGGCCCGGCCAGGATCGCCTCGCTCGGCGACACCGACGGCGAACATGCCGAGGACGCCCTGGCCATCGCCGTCTACTGCGCGCTCGTCGGCGAGGACGTACGGCACGGGCTGCGCCTGGCGGTGAACCACGACGGCCCGTCGGAGACCACCGGCGCCCTCACCGGCGCGCTCCTCGGGGCCCTGCACGGCGAGACGGCCCTCCCGCCGGCCTGGCTGGCCGAACTGGAGGGGCGCCCCACGCTCCTCCAGCTTGCCGACGACTTCGCGATGGAGATGACCCAGGGCCCGGCCCTGCACGGCCCGGCCGCCTCCGCACCCGGCTGGCTGGCCCGCTACCCGAGGGGCTGACGCCCGGGGGAGCGGGTCCTGTGTACGTCACCGACCTCGGCGCGGAGCGGTACGTCGACCGATCGCGCCGGCGCATGACCGAGCCCCCTCGGCCGGGACGGCGGACCAGTCGAGAGGGCTCATCGGTGAACAGCGCGGCAGGCTCAGAGAGCTCCCGTGCTCACTTCACGCACGAACGCGTTCCACGACTCGGGGACGAACTCGATCGACGGACCGGTGGGGACCTTGGAGTCCCGCACCGCGATCGACGCGACGACGGGGGACTTGACCTCGACGCACGCGCCGTTCCCGCCGGAATACGAGGACTTGGTCCAGGTGTCCGTGGCGCCCTGAATGATTGCCATCTTCTCCGCTCCGGTTCTCGACAGTGACAGCAGTGACTCGCACCGGCCTGACCTGCAGGCTGGCGTGATCGACGCTACTCGTCGCGATCTGTGCGCGGGACGGCCGTTCACTCGACCGGATGGCATATTCCAAGGGGGCTTCCACTGGAAGCCGGTCGCGGTGTACCGTACCGGCTTCTTCCCCGGCGGCCCGGGCAAAAGCCCTCATCACCGGATGAACCGGCGAACCGGAACCTTTCGCCATAAGGGATGTCAGGCCGGGTTCACCGGTTTCACCGGGCGCGATCCGTGTAGTCCTTGATGACCTCGCCGATGAACTGCCGCGTCTGCTCCACGTTCAGCGCCTGGGCACGCAGGTGCTCGTACATCACGCTGTACCGCTGCACGTCGTTCGCCTTCTCCAGGTACAGGTCACTGGTGACCCCCTCGATGTAGACGACCGACGAGTCGGACGCGTCGGGGAACTCCAGGATCGCGTAATGACCGCTGATGCCCGGGTGCGCGCCCATGTCGAACGGCAGCACCTGCACCGTCACGTGCGGTAGCTGCGACTGCTCGACCAGGTGCTCCAACTGCTCGATCATCAACAGCTTGTCGCCCACCACCCGGCGCAGCGCCGACTCGTCGATCACCGCCCACAGGCGCAGCGGCGTCTCCGCGCCCCGGATGCGCTCCTGGCGGCGCGCCCGGACGTTGACCCGCTTCTCGATGTCGGCCGGCGACGACTCCGGCAGCGCCCCGCTGATCAGCGCCTCCGCGTACTGCCGGGTCTGCAGCAGCCCCGGCACCACCTGGGGCTCGTACACCCGCAGCGAGGCCGCGTCCGTCTCCAGGCCGATGTACACGCTGTACGGGATGTCGCCGAACGCGTGCCACCAGCCCTGCTGGCGGGAGTCCTTGGCCATCTGCATCAGCGAATCGACGATACGGTGGTCCTCGACCTCGTACACCCCGCACAGATCACGGACATCGCGCTGGCTGATGGAGCGACGGCCGTTCTCGAGGCGGCTGATCTTCGACTGCGAGACGAGCAGGCGCTCCGCCACCTCCTCCGCCGTCATGCCCTTGAGCTCACGCAGCCGGCGCAGCTCCTGGCCCAATCTGCGTCGCCTGACGGTGGGGTTGACGTTGGACGCCACGGGAAACTGCACCTCCGGCTGCTTGGCTGGGTAGCTGGCGTAGCTCTGCGTATCTACTGCTCAGCAGACTGCCACCAATAGGCTTTGCGCGCTGGAAAATGGCCACAAGCGCCCCTGGACTACGCACGTACGGGAACGCGCGAGCGCGCGGGGCGGCGGTGATCACCGTCCCGCGCGCTCGCGCGGCTCTCGAACCGGGCCGTGGACCGGGCCGTGGGGGTGTGCGCCCGGTGCCGTGTTCCGGCGGTGAGCGGTGCGCCCCCGCCGGTGTGGTTCAGTGCGCCACTGCGCGGGCCATGGGCCCGCCGCGCGGCTGCATCGGTACGGCCGTGGCCGGGCGGCCACCGCCTCCCGAGGCGGAGCCGCGGCGTGGCTGCGCGCCTACGCCGTTCTGGACGTCCATCACGGCGTGCGCCACGAGACCGCCCATGGGGTCGTGCCTGATCAGGTCCCGGAGCCGGGAGCGCGAGGAGCGCCCCTCGTTGCCGGGGTAGAGGTGCTTGCCGAGTCCGACCGCGTGGGCCAGTGCGGCGAGCGCCGCGGTCCGCGGGTCCGGCGGTACACCGGTGCGGATCGCACTGTCCAGCCGGGCCCTGATCTCCCGGCTGATCGCCGTCTCCGTCGCCTGGTAGCGCGTCGTCGGCAGCACCCCGCACATCTGGCCCTCGACGGCATGCACCATGCCGCACCGTTCCAGATGCGAGAGATACGTCTGGCGCAGCCCCAGCCGGGGCCCGCCGATCCAGTGGACGGCCCGCACCGGGCTGCCGCGCCTGCGCAGCAGCTCGAGCGCGGAGTCCAGTGTCGGATCTCCGGTCGGCCGTGGCATCACCACGGCGATACGATCCCCGTCAGGGGCTATCCGTCCTGCCAGAGCCAGCTCCACTAGCTGTGCTCCGGCGAGGCCGAGGTCGAGCGACTGCGGCTGCGCTGTGGTACCCGTGGCCGGGTCCAGAGCGAGCAGCAGAAGCTCCTCCGGAAGTGTTCTGCGGCTCCTGCCCATCCATGCCTCCCCGCGTGGATGAATGACAGGGTGACCCCTCTCACATTGGTCTGTCGAGAGCGCCTGGGTGCTTCGTACGGGAACCGGCAGGTATGTCGTTCTCGTCTTGCACGGGAGCCAAGCGCTCACACAGGACACTGGTACATGGTTCGGGCAACGCGTTGATTGAAGGAGGCACGGTGGCGGGCGAGTCCCCCGACAAGTCGGAGCAGCAGAAGTCGCCGGGGGAGACGGCTTCGAACGACCGCGATCCGAGGCTGGCCGTGCGCGGCGGCACCGGGCCGGCGGAGGGGGACGCGGGGCGCTCGGTCGACCAGCCGACAGCCGTGTTCCGGGCGGTCCCGACGGACGCCACCGCCGCCGCTGACGCCGATGCCGATGCCGACGCGGATGTGGACGGGGGCGCTGAGACGGAGGCGGACGGGGACGCCGACGACGCCGGCAAGCGTGCCGACGAGGACGTTGCCACCGGGGACGCCGGGGACGCCGGCAAGGGTGCCGACGAGGACGTTGCCACGGGGGACGCCGGAGACGCCGGGGAGGCCGGAGACGCCGGCAAGGGTGCCGACGGGGACGCGCGCCTGCGGGACGCCGTGGCCGCCTGGGTGACCAAGGAGAACCGGCCGTCCACCACGCGGGCCGACGAACCGGGCGGAAACGCCCCTTCCCCGGAGCCTGAGGCAGAGGCGGAGACGGAGGCGGCGGCGGACGCCCCCGCCCCCGAGGCCGCCGAGCCGGAGCCCGGGGCCGACGAGCCCGCCGCCGAGGCGGACGCCCCCACCACCGAGGCCGACCAGCCGGAGCCCGAGCCCGAGCCCGAGGCCGACGAGCCCGCGCCCAAGGGCGACCAGCCGCCCGTCGACCAGCCCACCGCCATCTTCCGGGCCGTCCCGCGCAAGCCCGTGGACCAGCCGACGACCGCGCTCAAGGCCGTCACGCCCGACGCGAAGCAGGGGACGTCCGGTCCCGCGGCGGAGTCCCCGGCCGAGCGGACCAGCAAGTTCGTACCGCTGCGCGGGGACGACGTACGTCCCGCCGCGAGGAAGCCCGAGCCGAAGGCCCCCTCCCAGGCCGCACCGGCAGCCCCCGCCGCACCGGCGACCCCCGCCGCGCCCGCGAAGGGCGCCGCCCCCGCCGGCAGCGCCGAGCCGCCCAGGACGGGCGCTCCCGCCAAGGCCGCCGCCCCCGCCGCCCAGGCGCCCGCGTCCCTGACCGAGGCCGAGCGGACCAAGCAGCAGCCGCTGCCGCCCCGCCCGCCGCTCGACATGCTCGCGGAGCTCACCAACACCCCGCCGCCGCCGGAGACCCCGGTGCGGACGGCCGTCCGGCGGGTCAAGATCTGGACGCCGCTGGTCCTCCTCCTGCTGATCGTCTTTGCGATCGTGCAGTTCGTACGACCACTGCCCGCGCCCACCCTGAAGATGACCGCCACGTCGTCGTTCACCTTCGAGGGAGGCAAGCCGTCCCTGCCGTGGCCGGGCGAGGGACAGGGGTACATGTCGGCGACCGGCCTCGGCACCGTCGACTCCTTCGGCGAGCAGAAGCCCGTGCCCATCGGCTCCGTCGCGAAGGCCATGACGGCCTACGTGATCCTCAAGGAGCACCCCCTGAAGAAGGGGTCCAAGGGCGAGATGATCGAGATCGACGCCCTGGCGGAGAAGGAGGGCGGCTACGACGCGCAGAACGAGTCGACCCTCAACACCGTGAAGGCCGGGGAGAAGATCTCGGAGTACGACGCGCTCGCCGCGATCATGATCCCCTCCGCCAACAACATCGCCCGGCTGCTGGCGCGCTGGGACGCCGGTTCCGAAGCGGCGTTCGTCAAGAAGATGAACGACACCGCCAAGGAACTGGGGATGAAGAACACGACGTACACCGATCCCTCGGGCCTCAACCACACCACCGTCAGCTCCGCCGAGGACCAGGTGAAGCTCGGCGAGAAGCTGGTCGAGATCCCGTCGCTGGTGGAGATCACCGCCATGCCGTGGTGGACGGACCCGTCGGGCAAGAAGTGGCGTAACTACAACGACCTCGTCCCCTACGACGGCGCGCTCGGCATCAAGACCGGCAGCACCACCAAGGCGGGCGGCAACCTGCTCTTCGCCGCGCACAAGAAGGTCGGTGACACGGACCAGCTCATCGTCGGCGCGGTCCTGGCCCAGTACAAGACGCCCATCCTGGGCAGCGCGATCGCCGCCAGCAAGGAGGCGATGCTCGCCACGCAGGACCTGCTGGCCGACCGGGCGGTCGTCAAGAAGGGCGATGTCGTCGGGTACGTGGACGACGGCCTCGGCGGCAGTACGCCGGTGATCGCCACCAAGGACGTGAAGGTCGTCGGCTGGTCGGGCCTCACCGTCAAGCTGGAGCTGGGCAACGACGGCCGCCCGCTGCCCCACTCGGCGCCCGCCGGAACCCAGGTCGGTGTGCTGACCGTGGGCGAGGGAGCCAGCCAGGTCCGGGTGCCGGTGGCCCTCAAGAGCGCCCTGTCCGAACCCGGGCTCGGCGACAAGCTGACCCGTATCGGCTGAAATCGCCCTGGGCGCCCCGGATTTCCGGGGCGCCCCCGTGTTAGCGTCCGGGCACGGCCGGGCAACGGAAGGCGCCGGGACGACGTCTTCGCAGACAGCACGTGGCAAGGACGTGGGGGACGACGCAGAGAGCAGAGAGCCGCAGTGACCACCACTGAGCCGACCAGCGCTGAGCCGGCCCGCGCGGAGGACGCCCCGAATTCGCGGGCGCGAATAAGGCCACCGGCTGGGGCGCGTGAGGTACCGGGGGCCTCCGAGGCGCCCGGGACCGTCATGCTTCCCGAAGCCCTCGACGGCCCCTCGGACCCTGGGGCGCCCGGAGGCCAGACACGCTCCGAGGCCCCCGCCGCGCCCGCCGCGCTCCCGGTGCCCGCGCCCGGCCCCGGCGAGGTCGCCGCCCCGGCGCCCGCCTCGGCACCCACCCCCGCGCCCGCTCCCGCCCCCCGTCCCCGTACCCGACCCGGCGTCCTCCGCCACCCCGTCACCGTCGCGACGGCACTCGCCGCGCTCACCCACATCGTCTGGTTCCTCTTCTTCGCGAACAGCGGCGGCGACCTCGCCGCGCAGGACGCGTGGTCCGAGTTCGTCGGACGGCACCCCGACTCCGCGTACAACCTCGCCTGGTACGGCGGGATGCACCCGGTGTCGTACAGCGTGGTGTCCCCGTACCTGATGTCGCTGCTGGGCGTGCGGACGACGATGATGATCGCCGGTACGGCGTCCGCCGCGCTGACCGCGCTGATCCTGGTCCGCGTGCCGGCCGTGCGCAATCCGCTGGCGTGCGCGCTCGCCGGGGTGTTCGCGTTCCTGTGCAACGCGCTGTCCGGCCGCGTGACGTTCGGCCTCGGCATGATGTTCGCGCTGGGCGCGGTGGCCGCCGTGTTCTGCTGGCCCTACCGGTGGCGCACCAAGCGGTGGGCCAAGGCCGCCGTCGCGGCGCCGCTCGCCGGACTGGCCACCGCCGCGAGTCCGGTCGCCGGGCTGTTCCTGGGGGTCGCGGCGGCGGCCCTGTTCCTCAACAAGCGGCGCCCCGGGGCGTACGCGCTGGGTCTCGCGCCGGTCGTCGTCGTGGCCCTGTCGTCCTGGCTGTTCCCCTTCTCCGGTACGCAGCCGATGTCGTTCGGGTCGACGATGCTGCCGTTCGCCTTCGGGGTGCTCGTCCTCGTCCTCGTACCGTCCGACTGGCGCACCGTCCGCACCGCCGCCGCCGTGTACGCACTCGGCACCCTCCTCACCTGGCTGATCGACTCGCAGATCGGGTCGAACGTCTCGCGGCTGCCGATGCTGTTCGCGGGGGTCGTGCTGCTGGCCGCGCTGCCGTACACCGCCCACGGGACGCGCAGGTGGTACGCGCTGGTCCTGGCCTTCGCCGTCCTGAACGTGTGGATCGGGTTCAAGAGCGCCGACGACGTCGTGCGCACCGCGCCGGACGCGTCGTGGGCGCGGGAGGCGGCGCCGCTGATCCACCAGTTGCAGCAGCTCGGGGCGGAGAGGGCGCGGGTGGAGGTGGTGCCGGCGCGCAGCCACCGGGAGGCGTCGGCGCTGACGCCGTACATCAACCTGGCCCGGGGCTGGAACCGCCAGGCGGACATGGAGCGCAACCCCGTCTTCTACGACGACACGCTCAACTCCGCCACCTACCGGGACTGGCTGCACCGCTGGGCCGTGCACTACGTGGTGCTGCCCAAGGGCGAGCCGGACACCGGCGCCGAGCAGGAGGCGGAGCTCGTCAAGGACGGGCAGCCCTACCTCAGGCCGGTGTGGTCCGACGCCAACTGGCGGCTGTTCGCCGTGGAGGACCCGACCCCGCTGGCCGACCCGCCGGCGACGGTGGAGCGGGCGGGCGCCGGTGAGGTGACCATCCGGGTGCGGACGGCGGGGCGGGTGCTGATCCGGGTCCCGTACTCGCCGTGGCTCGCGCTCCTCGACGAGGAGGGCAAGAAGGTCGAGCCGCCGGAGGAGACCGAGGCGTCCCAGCAGCGCGAGGACGGCCCGAAGACCTTCCTCAACCTGCGCGGCTGTCTGCTGAAGGCGGAGGAGGACCGGGAGGGCGACGAGTGGACGGAGCTGGTCGCCCCGGCGCCGGGGGTCTACCGGCTGGCCGCCCCGTACAAGATCTTCCCGCGTGGCACGCCCTGTCCGGAGGAACTGCGCTGATGGCCCTCACGGTTACCGCGAGTCGCGCTGCATAGTGGTCGCGCATGGTGAGCGTACGAACTGTGCTGGCAGCGGGAACCGTCGTGGCCGCGGGCTGTCTGATCGCCTCGGTCGGTCTGCTGGGCGGTGACGCCCGCCCGGACCCCGGCCGGGACGGCGGCCGGCCGCCGGAGCGGAGCCTGCCGTCCCGGATAGCCCCGACGCGCCCGCCGACGTACACGGTGTGGGCGGGTCCGGGGTGTGCGACCGAGGCCGCCTACCGCGAGCAGGGCCGGCTGGAGAACGGCGACGCCGCCTGGTACACGGTGCCCACCGGTGGTTTCCGGGGTGGCGGGTGCGACGGCCGGTTCACCGCCCTGCCGATGTCGGGCAGCTCCGACCGGGACGGTACGGGCTCGGCGACGTGGACGTGGCCGGTCGGCACGGCGTACAAGCGGTGCGCGCTGGCGGTGTACGTTCCGAAGGGCGCACGTGACATCGATGTCGCCGGTGACCCCACCGTGTACCGCGTCCTCGCCGACCCGGCGGACCCCACATCCACGTACGCCGTCTTCGGCGTCCTCCAGACCATCCACCGCGGCACCCTGGTCCAGGTCGGCGCCTACCCCGTCAAGTCCCCGACCTTCACGGTCCGCCTCACCGACCGGGGCCGCGACTGGGGCTCCCGCACCCTCCTGGGCGCCCACCACGCCGCCTCCCAGCTCCGCCTCACCTGCCGCGGCTGACGGGCCCCCGGAGCCACGTGGTGGGATCACCGTATGAGCAGCCCCCACCCCTCGCCGCCCACCGGCGCGCCACGGCCCCGGAACGTCGCGATGATCTGCGGCGGCACCTCCGTCGCGATCTGGTTCTGCTGCCCGTTCTGGATGCTGGTGTGGCTCCTCGCCCTCCCCCTCGGCGCCACCGGCCTGGTGCGTTCCCTCCTGGACCTCCGCACCGCCTCGCGCTTCGGCCACCCCCGCACCCCGCCGCTGCTCGCCCTGGCCCTCTCCGCCACGGGCACCGCAGCGGCCGTCGCCTACCTGCTCTTCCTCCTCACCCACCCGGACCTGCCGATCCAGGACTGAACCGACGCGGCTGGTGACTGCGCCGGTGTGGCGGAGCGGTGCTCGGCCCACGGCCTGGTTGAGGCCGGCGAGGGCCGGCCGGTAGGAGGTGATCAACCCTCACACCGTGACGGACGGGGGTGCCGGAGCGGTCCGCGTGCGTTCCGGCGGAACCGGGTCCGGCCGGCCGCCGCCCGGAGGGGGGAGTCCTCCAGATTCACGCGGCCATCGCTCCTTGCCGCCGGGAGGCGCGGCGCTCACCGCCGTGTTCCCGGAACGTACATCCGGGCACTGAACCGGGCGCGGTCGTTACCCCTGGACCCAGCCATCCGAGCATCCGAACCGAGGCGTCATGACTCTTCCGCGACTGAACGTCTACCGGCACGACCGGCGCGGGCGGGCACTGGTCACCCTGGCCGGTGTGATCGACCCCGCCACCGCACCCCGGGTGCGTACCGCCCTGGAACGGTGCCTGCACGACGGCATCACCCTCATCGACGTCGATCTGACCACCGTCGACCGCTGTGACAGCAGCGGCCTGCGCGTCTTCCTCGACGTGTCACGGCACGCCGCCCGGAACCACACGTCCCTGCGGCTGCACCACCCGTCCCCGCAGACCGAACGGCTTCTCACCGACACAGGATCCGATCGTCTGCTCCACCCGCCAAGGCCGGGAGGGGCGCGGCCTCAGCGGACCTGGCGCGGGTAGGAGCGCCATGAGCCGCATGGACCGGCTGCTCAGGAGGCGTGGTCGTCAGTGACCATGCCCGTTGATGCGGAAGTGGATGCCGAAGACCCCGGACCGTGATCGGTCCGGGGGTCCTTTCGCTGGTGCCCTCCGGCGGGATGCGAACCCGCGACACCCGCTTCAGGAGTTCTTCCTGGGCGGGGCCGCGAGCTGCGGAGACAGTGGCCCTCACCGGTACCCGACGGGCCGGCGAGGCTTGTTCACGGCGCGCCGGTCTTGTTGAAGCCCTTGTCGAGGTAGGGCTGCTGGTCCACGACGAAGCCGTCGTCCGCGACCAGGCGGGCGATGCCGCCCTGGTCCCGCCAGACCTCCCCGGAGGAGCCGAAGGAGAAACCACCGAACTGCTGATGGGTCTCGTTGGTGTAGACCCGGTAGCGCTGACCGGGCTGGATGACCGTCCCCGGGGGAAAGGGGAAGGAACGCCCGGTGGGTTTGCTCTCCACGGTCCAGCCGGTCAGGTCCTGGGGCGCGGCGCCCCGGTTGAAGACCTCGACGTATTCGTCGGGCTGGCCCGCGCCGGTGCCCAGGTAGCGCAGACCGGAGATGATCACGTCGGGCTCCTCGAGCGTGAACATGCAGACGACCTCGGCGAAGTTGATGCCGCCTTCCGGGCTGCGGAACTGCCGGACGATCTGACCGTTGCGCTTGAACCCGCTCAGGACCGCCCGGTACTGCTTGCCGTCGATCGTGACGGGCTGGGGGTGGACGAAGGTCTGTAGGTCGACCAGGTCGTCGTCCGCGGGACTGGTGCCCGTGTTGTTGGGTGTTTCGTTGTGATGGAAGGTGAAGCCGAGGTTGGTCGTGCTGCCGTCCTCGAACATGACGCTGATGGAGAGCTGGACGTCGAACTGGCTCGGGTTGACGACGGTGGGGACGTTGCGGTGCACGAAGGTGCCGATGACGAACTCGGTGCCGTCGAGCTCGACGTCCGCGGCCGCGCCACGGAACTGGTACCCGCTCTGCGAGTTGTTGCTGCCCCACCTGATGTCCGGGGTGCCCAGACCGTTGACCGGCGAGACGGCCGGATTCGTGGACGAAAAGACGCCGGAAGTGACGACGGTGGTCATGGTGTCCGATCCCTGCCCTCTCAGTCCTCGTCCTCGATGACCTCGGCCTTGAGCTTGGCCGGCGGCGCGGTGCCGATCCGGGCGGTGCCGTCGGTGCGGCGGCCGGGACTGGCGCCCTCGACGGCTTCGAGGCCGCAGGTGTAGGCGAGGCAGTCCTTGTCCTCGTCGTTCGTGTTCAGGTGCACGTGGTAGGTGAAGGTCAGCGTGCGCCCGTCGTCGCTGACCGTGGCCCGGATGGGGGGCAGGCTGCCGCCTGTCGTCCGGTCGATGCGCTTGTACTGGGCGCCCACCACGCCGTTCCAGCGGAATCCGGTGGGGGCGGTGAAGACGTGTTCGCGTTCACCGGCGTCGACGGTCTCGTTCCAGTTCGGTGTGCGGACGCAGATGTTGACGGAGGTGCCGAGGCCGCCGGGGGCGTCCTCGACGCCGCCTTCCTGCCACACCACGAGGTCCAGCTTCTGCGCCCGGCCCTGCTCGTAACCCCAGTCGTAGCCGTTCGCGTACTGGTCCTTCTCGCCGCGTGTGCCGTCGCGCGGCGGGTCGGCGTGCGGGCGTCCGGCGAGAGCGTCGGCGCGTCCCTGGTCCTCCCCCCGCTTGTAGGCTTCCCTCTTGGACTGCACGTCGGTGGTCATCTCCGCGTCCTCCTGTGGCTGTGGTCGAAGCGTGCGACGGAAAAGACGTCCTGGAGCGGGCCGCCCCGGCTCCCGGGCGGCCGGTGGCTCCCCGCATCGCGTACCGTGCCGTGCACCGAACGCGGGACGCCCTGGGGAGCGGTGTCCGGAAGACGGAGAGCGGGACGCCGCCGACGGCGTCGGGTGGGGCGTCGCTGCGTCGCACAGGCATGACGGCATGCACTGGACCGTCATCCAGATCCATCGTTGGCCCAAGGCCACGGGCGATATGCCGCCGTACCCCCGTTCACGAGTGCCGGATCGTTTCTGTGTCGCTGGTTCGAGTGAAGCCGAGGCGCACGGGCCTCAGGGCGCGGAGTGCGGCAGGCCCGTGTCCGGCTGGGGGTGCCGGATCCCCTGCTGTTCGTTCCCGGCGGGTCCCGTCGCCGTGCGTCCCGCTCGGCTCCTCCCCCGTGCGGGTGGAGCGCTCGGTGCGCTGCTCCTGCGGGACCGGCCCAGCCGGTATGCAGGGGAAATGCCAACGACCGCTCGGAAGGAGACGGACATGCGGGAGACCTGGCCGTGGAAGTGGGGGGCGCGGGGCGCCACCGAGGTCCGGCCGTGCCCGTACCGGGCGGTGACGGCGTGACGGCGAAGGCCGCGGCGCGGCAGCGGAAGACTGTCTCCTCCTCGGCCGCGGGCGGACCGTTGAGCACCGTGGCGGGCAACGGCACCGCCGGATTCTCCGGGGACGGCGGGCCCGCAACGGAAGGGCGGTTGGCGTTCCCCGCAGACGTGGCGGTGGGGGGCGGGGCGGTCCTCGTCGCCGACCACGCCAACCACCGGGTCCGCCGCATCGACGGCTCGGGCACCCTGACGACGGTCGCCGGGGACGGGCTGCGGGGCTTCGCGGGGGACGGCGGGGACGCGGTGCGGGCCCGTCTGGGTTTTCCGTCCGCACTCGCTGTCGCCCCGGACGGAGGGGTGCTCGTCGCCGACGAGATGAACCACCGGGTCCGCCGGATCGGGCCCTCGGGAGTCATCGACACCATCGCGGGAGACGGCTCCCGCGGCGGCGGCGCCGGTGACGGCGACGAGGGCGACGGCGACGGCGGCCCCGCCGTCCGTGCCCGGCTGGACGCCCCGTGCGCCCTGGCCGTGGACGGCACCGGATCGCTGTACATCGGGGAAGCGGGCAGCCCCAGGGTGCGCAGGATCAGAGGCGACGGCGTCATCAGCACGGTCGTCGCGGCATCCGGACGGTCCGGCGGCTCCGGTGCGGCCGACGCCGGTGAGACGTTCCTGCCCGCGGGCCTGGCAGTCGACCCGGCCGGGCAGCTGTACATCGCCGATCCGGCGGGCCGACGGGTGCTGTTGCTGGGCACGGACGGGACGCTCCGGGTACTGGCGGGCCCGCCGGGCGGGGACGGCGACGCCACGGCCGTCGACTGGAGCGCCCCGTGCGCGGTGGCGGTCGACGGCCGAGGGGCGGTCTACGTCGCCGACCTGAACGGACACCGGGTCTGGCGGCTGGCCGACGGAGTGGCCAGCGTCGCCGTGGGGCCGGAGCCGACGGCCGGTGAGACGGCAGGACCCGGTGCCGGCGCCGGTACCGCCGCTGGTACCGCGCTGGCCTATCCGTGCGGCCTCGCCGTGGATCCGGCCGGGCGGCTGCTCGTGGTGGACAACTTCCACCACCGGATCGTGGCTCTGCCCCTCGCCACGGTTCCCTCGCCGACCATCGAGCAGGGACCGGCCGAGAAGCCGAAACCGAAGCCGAAGCCGCGACCGGAGCCGACACCCGAACCAAAGCCGGAGCCGGAGCCAACACCCGAACCAAAGCCGGAACCGGAACCGACACCGGACCCGGAGCCGACACCGGAACCGAAGCCGGAACCGGAGCCGACACCGGAGCCGGACCGCGGAGCCGAGAGCGCGCAGGTCGGCGACGGCGCTGCCGAGGCCACGGCCGCCGCGCGACTGCTGGTCCGCCAGGAGGTCGGCGTGGAGACCCCGCGCGGCGGAAGCGAACTGCTGCACGTACGGGTCTCCTCCACCGATCCCTGGATTCCGGGACGGGTGCAACACCACTTCACGGCCCCGACGGGATTCGTCTTCGACGGCCGGGTGACCTGCACGTACTACCGCGAGGACCGCACGGTGCTCCCTGGTGGGGAACCGGCGGTGACCGTGCGGGACGACGGCCGGTCGCTGACCGTCACGGACGAGCCCCGCCTGAACGCTCCCGGCCACCCGGCGGCGGCCCTGGTCTACATGCTCGGCGTCCGGTCCCTGGCGGACGCCGAGCCGGGCCGGTACACCGACGGACGGGCGGTGATCTCGGGCCGGCCGGAAGTGCGCCTGAAGGCAAGCGTTCTCGGAGACGACGAGGAGTAGCGGGAACACGCGCAGGGCCGAGAGCCGTCCGTGGCGGACCATCCGCCATGGGCGGCTCTTGGCGTTCACACGGTCGGCATATGAGTGAAGGTTTCTGCGCTCCCGGGTCACCCATTCGAGGGGTTACAGATGGCAACAAATCGGAATCAGTGAGTTAGCGTTCGAGCCGTGTTCACGCCCACCCTCCCGAGGCTCGGGCTTCCGGGCCCCTTCCCGCGTGCCCCGCTCACCCATGCGCTCGACCGCAGATGGCTGCACTACGCGTTCCTGTCCCGGTGCGGTCGACAGGCTCTGATCGCCAACCTCTCCGTTCTGGGGTCTTCCAGCGGCACGGTCCTCGCGGACCCGGGCGCCCCGGCCGGCGGCCGCCGCAGCGGCACCGGTACGGCGGCCGAGGGACAGCACATGGCGATTCTCCTCGTCTACCAGGAGGGGTACGGCTGGAGCGCGACGCAGTTCAACGCCGAGCAGCCCGAACTGCCCTGGTCGGCCTTCCGGTTACCACATCCGCACGGTGAGCCCGGCGTCTTCCGGGTGGCGGCCCGGTCCGCGGCGCCGGCGATCGACGTACGGCTGACCCGTACCAGCAGACCGTGCACCTCGCAGTGCGCGCCGTTCGGTGAGGACGAGCACCTGCGGTGGCAGTCGGAGCCCGGCGTCCTGGGCACCGGCACCCTGCGGCACGGCGACGGCACGACCACGGAGACGGACCTGCTCGGCTACCACGAACGAGTACGCGGCCGCTGGTCCTGGCCCACACTCGGCGGCTGGGTGTTCGGGTTCGTCAACGACCCTTCCGGACCGGCCGATGCCGCCCCGCCCTCGGCGGTGGTCTTCACCCTGCTCCAGCCCGCGCGTCCGGCGGACGCGGCCAACGGGTCGGTGATGCTGTGGCACGAGGGACGCATGATCCGCCACTTCCCGCGGCGCAATCTGCAAGTCGCGGTCAGCGGCACCCTGGACCGCGACCGGGTGGCGATGGTGCCACCGCTGGCGGACGTACTGGGCACCCCGCCGATGGCCGCGGTGCCCGGCCGGCTGCTGATCACCGCCCGGCTCGGTGACGACCGCCTCGTCCTCGACTTCCGCTCGCACACGGCGGGCCGCATCGCCAACCCGTCGGAGACGAGCCTGCACCCGTTCAGCGTGCACGAGACCCTCGGCCCGTGCACCGTGGAAGGCCGCATCGGCGGGCGGCGCATCGGGTTCCGCACCAAGGGCATCGTGGAGTTCGCCGGTGGCGCCCGTGACTGAGACCCTGCCCGCGTTCACGGGCGCCCGGCTGCTGGACGAGACCGTCGCCGCCCTGTCCGACCGGGCGCCGGCCGTCCTCGCCGCCGCCGCCGACCAACTGCGCGGCATCCGGCTCGGCCTGCACTTCAACGACGGCAGCCACGCCACCCTCACCGCACGGCACAGCCGGATCGTCGTCACCCAGGACCGCTGCCCCGACCCCGACGTCGAGGTCGCCTTCGACAACCGGGCCATGAACCTGCTGTTCGACCTGCAACGCCCTCCCGTCGAACAGGTCCTCCCCGACAGCCTCGACGTCCGCGGCTCCCGTGACGACACCCTCGCCGTGTGGCGCGCCTTCACCCTGCTGTCCCAGCGCGCGGCCGGCCTGCGCAGCATGCAAGAACTCTGGGGCGCCTACCGCGAACAGGCCCCCTACCTGTGGGGCGGCGCGGCGTCCGCCGCCCCGCAGTCGGCCGCCGACCCGGTCGACTGGACGGCGCTGGACTTCCTCGCCCGACGCTCCCCCGATGACGTACCCGCACCGCTCGCGCTGATCGGCGACACCACCGTCCGGGCGCCGCGACTGCTGTGGGACGGCCGCACCAGCACCAGTTGGTCGCTGGAGGACACCGTCCGCGACGCGGACCTGATGGACACCATGCAGCGGTGCCGGGCCCGCACCAACGAGGAGATCGAACGGCTGCTGCCGGACCGGGAACCGCGCGCCGAGCTGTACGACCTCATGCGCTCCTACCCCACCCGGCAGGGCAAGGGCCTGCGGCCCACCCTGACCATCGCCACCTGCGCCGCCTTCGGCGGGCGCCCCGACGACGCCGTGCGCGCCGCCGCCGCGCTGGAGCTGTTCCACAACGGCTTCCTCGTCCACGACGACATCGCCGACGAGTCCACCCACCGGCGCGGCCTGCCGACCATGCACGAGGAGCACGGCCCCGGTCTGGCGGTCAACGCTGGCGACGGCCTCAACCTGCTTGCCGTCGACGCCGTCCTGTCCAACCTCGAAACGCTCGGCCTGGTCCGCACCCTCGGTCTCATCCACGAGGCGATGCACATGTGCCGGGAGTCCATCGAGGGCCAGGCCATGGAGCTGGGCTGGATCCGACACGAGGTCGTCCCCGAGAGCGACGACGCCTACCTCACCATGAGCACGAAGAAGACCGGCTGGTACACCTGCATCAGTCCGTGCCGCATCGGAGCCGTCTGCGCCGGTGTCACCGACCCGGCCGTGCTGGGCCGGTTCGACGAGGCGTTCCGCCTGATCGGCATTGCCTTCCAGATCCAGGACGACATCCTGAACCTGGTCGGCGAGGAGGCCCTCTACGGCAAGGAACCCCTCGGCGACCTCCTCGAAGGCAAACGCACGGTGATGCTGATCCACCTCTTCCGCACCGCGCGCACCCACGAGCGCCCCCGCCTCCTCGAGGTCCTGCGGCAGCGCCGCACCGACAAGACCCAGCAGCACGCCGAGGAACTCCTCGCCGCCATGCGACGGCACGGTTCCATCGAGTACGCCACCGACCTCGCCGACCGGCTCGCCGCCGAAGGCATCGCCCGCTTCGAAGAGGACCTGCAGATCATCCCCGAGAACGAAGGCAAAGCCGTCCTGCGGCAGATCGCCCACTACGTCACCTCAAGGCCGCTGTGACCACCACGACCCCGCCCCCGCCGGCCGATCCGGCCGCCACCGGCCCGCTGACCCCGACCGACCACCGGGCCCTGGCCTTCCTCGACCAGGTCAACCACTGCCTGCGCCAGTGCCTGTGCACCCTGGCCCGGCACGGCGTGGCGCTGCGCCGCCACGCCCCCGAACGCGCCCGACTGCTCCTCGACACGATCCGGCCCTGGCCCTTCTACAAAGGCGGCCAGTTCCTCTTCGACCTGATGGAGTGGGAAGACCTCATGGTCGACGGCGATCCCCCGCCCCTGATGCCCACCGAGCGGATCGTCTCCACCTGCTCCCTGCCCGTCCAGTGGATCGCCGCCGCCACCGCGGAGACCCCCGACGCGATGAGACTCGTCCCCGGCCAGCGCACCGCCGCCGCTCTCGGCCTCCCCTTGCGCCTGCTGGTCACCACCGCCCGCACCGCCGTCCTGGGGGCCGCACAGGACCTCACCGACCTGCTCGGCACACCCACCACTCGGGACGACACCGGACTCGCCACCGCTCCGGAATCCGCGGCGGAGGGCACCGATGCCGAGCTGCCCCCCTTGGAGGCGGGGTTCTACCTCTACGAGGACATCGCCCTCGGCGCCCTCATCGTCCTCGGCCCGCTCCTGGCCGGCCACGCCCCGACGACACCGCTCCAGTCGCCCGGCCCGTGACGTCCGTCACCGTCCCGGCGACCCGTGAGCGGGCCCGGTCCCCGAGCCCGCGACCAGCGGGACCACCCTCGCGGACACCACCATCCACAGAAGGGAAAACCATGGCCACGCAGATCCAGGCCCCCGTCGAACCGGGATCCGAGAGCAAGCTGTACGTCCTCCAGCAAGGCATCGTCGAGGACGCACCGGGCGGGGTACCGGCCCACCTCAGCTTCGGCATCCTCAGCACCGTCCCGAACCCGGTGAACCCCGGCGACGTCACCTTCGCCCTGAAGGCGCCCACGGGGTTCGCGTTCACCGGCTGGCTCTCCTGGTCCTACCACGATGCCAACACGCTCCAGGCGAAGGGCAACCTGAGCACCATCCAGGGCACCCTCGGCGACGGAGGCCGCACACTGACCTTCACCCATAACCCGTCCCTGTCCACCAACCAGGAGGCCCTCGGCTACGCGGCCCAGGTCACCGCCGTCGACGGCGCGACACCGGGCCGCTACACCGACGGCCAACTCAAGGTGGGAGCCGCCAACCCGGTCAAGCTCAAGGGCCGCGTCCTCGACCCCGACGAGGACTGACGTCCTCCTGACGGATCGCCCCGTCGGCTGCTCCGGCACCGCCGACGGGGCGTGTGGTGCGCGCACCCTCCGACGACGTCCTCGTCCGACTGCTCGACGGTGATCTCCTCGCCCCCGCGCCTCCATCAATCCGCTCGTCGAGCGGGAAGAGCCGGCCACCGACCGGACGGGTAACGGTCTTCCGGCCGAGACGGCGCCCGGCCTCCCGGGCGGCTCGCCGGACGTCCTTGAGTTCGCCCATCTCCGCGAGATCGTCGCTGCTGAGGACCCTTTGCCCGTAGTAGCCGCTCATCCTGCGGGTTCGGACTCGCGCGCATCAGCGTCTCAAGGCGGTCGACCAGCCCCGCGCGCCGCCGCCGGGCCAGCTCGTCCATGCCAGAAGCGCGTGAGCTGACTTTGCAACTCACTCCTGCAGTTGGACTGTCACCGACTGTCACCACCGGGTCGACCCCGGACGGCCCTGAGGCGGCCCCACGATGCCGTAGCGCTTAGCCCTCGTGACGCCGCACCTGTCTGGCGGAGGAGCACTACACGACAGACCCCCGTGTGCGGATGCGAGCGGGAGGCCATCGAACAGGCCACGCTCATCACCACCTGATCAACTACCGACACCACACCAAAGCAATTTGACATCCAATGCACTAAACGTGCCACTTAGCGGATTATCTGGGTGGAGATTCGGCAAGCGCCCTACGGTTGCGTCTTACTGAGGCCGGACAACAAGTCGCTTGGCCAGAAAGGATGTTGTAGGTGAGTATCACCGTTGACCCCTCTCGCCTGTCGCTGACGCGTGAGGAGTCCACCTATCTGGCGATTCGGACCACACAGGGGGGACGGACGGTCTACACGACGCGCATCCCTCTGTCCGAGCTCCCGGTTATCCTCACGATCCCGGACCCGGCCAAGCCCGACCCGGACAACCGCCGCGTCGACCCCAACCACGCGAAGGGCTTTGGCAACTACCTCGCCGAAAACCCTGGTTGGGTGGCCCCGGCCCTCCTCATCCGCGACACTGGCGGCTGCCGTTTCGAGCCGATCAGCGCGGACGGGAGTGTGGGATACCTCACCGTCCCGTGGGCCATCGGCGGCATCGGGCGCCTGATCACGATCGATGGCCAGCATCGTGTGCTCGGGGTCCACCTGGAGAAGAAGCGCATCACCGACGACATCGCGCGCATCGACCGTGAGTCGGTCCGTGCCAACGAGGCCAAGAAGCAGAAGCTTGATGAGGAGCGCGAGGCTCTGATCCTCCGGCTCCAGCGCCTCAAGGCGGAGTTCATCGGCGTCGACATCTACGTGGAGGTCGACGGCGTCCGCGGGCAGCAGATGTTCGTCGACGTCGCCGACAACGCCAAGGGCATCTCCGGCGCCGTTCGGGCTCGCTTCGACACTTCGCGCATCGCCAATCGCACGCTCACCGACATCGTCGCCCACCCCCTCTTCGCGGGAAAAATCGACATTGAGCGCGACCGCATGACCCTGGCGAACCGCAACCTGATGGGCGCCAAGCACGTCGCCGACATCACCCGCTCCGTCATCGCCGGTCCCGGTGGGCGCGTGAACAAGAAGGTCGAGTCCCTCACCGACAACGAGGTGATCGAAAGCGTCCGAAGCTTCCTAGACGTCATCTCCACGGCCTTCACCGACCTGGCGGCGATCACTGAGGAGGACATCGACAACTACCACCCCTCCCTCTCTGAGAAGCGCAAGAACGAGCCGCCGGCTCCTCCCACCAAGGCTATGCAGCTCCGCACGTCCTCACTGCTCGGCTCCGTGGGCATGCTTCGCGTCCTCGGTGGCGTCTACCGCAATCTCAAGGAGGACGGGGTTGACGACGGCGACGTCCAGGAGTTCTTCAAGCGGCTCGACCGCCACATGGGCGCCCCGGTCACTGACCAGAGCATCTGGCTCACCACCGGGGCAAAGGAGGACTTCGAGCCCAACGCCTCCTCGCCGATCATGCGCCAGCAGAACATCGTCCACCTGACCAAGGTGATCACCGACTGGTACAGGAAGGCGCCCGCCGCCATCTGATCCACCGGAAAACAGCGAGAACGGCCCCTGACCTGGACGTCCGGTCGGGGGCCGCTCTCATGCCTGCGTGCCGTGACTGCCTGGTGTTCCCCGTGCTCTCCCGCTCGATCGGGCACGGCGGGGGCACGGCCACCTTCTGCCCCGTAGCTCTAGCCGGACCGGTCAACAACGGCCGTACCGGCCGCTGGGCGGGCCCGGAAGGACGACACCGTGCAGGGGCGGTTGCCGGGGTTGCGGTACCCGGCTGCTGTACCTCAGGATCCAAGCGGGGGTGACCATGGAACGGCATGTGCTGGAATCACTGTTGACCGTTGATGACGAGGTGTCCGTGATAGCTCTGGCCACCCTCCGCAGCGGCGCCACCTACTGGGTGGCGGACCGGGCACAACCCGCAGGCCAGCATGCCGGAGTCTTCAAGCGCCGACTTCACCGCATGCGGGTGCACGGACTCGAACCTCTTGGGCTGGAACGAGCAGTGCAGCTCATCCTCGAACATGGCCAGCCCGTGCGCACAGGGCTTATCGATGCTCCGGATCGGACATGGACCACCCTGCTCTTCATTAGCGAGGATGGCAGCGCACTGGTGGCCTGCGCCGGCTGGCCGCTGCCGCTGGTCAGGAAGCCACCGCTTTAGGAGTTCGATCAAAGGGCGCTGTACCACACGCACGCTGGGGCGTCCGGCCGCCGTGTTGGGTCGCCCGCGGATGCGGCTGTGCGCCTTCGCTGATGTCAGCCGTGGCTGTCAGGATCGGAAGAGCTGGGGGTGCGGACAGGGCTCCAGCGGGTCGTCCGGACGGTCCGCCCACTTCCACCAGATGTGCCGAGCGGGGCAGCGCCACAGCATGCGGCAGGCTCGCGCGCCATCATCTTCCCGGCCGGAGAGGACCAGGCCGCCGGCCCTCATCGTCTGGGCGCACTCAGGACACGCGGGCGGAGCTGCGGACATGGGGCGCAACCTACCTTAGCCCGAGGCGACGACGCCATGGGCTTGGGAATCACTGCGCCTTCCGGCCTTAGCACTGCCCTGACCATTGGCAAGGAGTGCCAGGTCGAACCGTTGAGCTCGATCTGGCACCCGCTATTGACCGTGGTTTGCCGCACCCGCGGGCACGGATCGGGCACGATCACCCTCTGACCCGTGACCCTAGCGAGGCCGGTCTTGAACGGTCATAGCGGCTACTTCTAGGCCTTGGAGGGACGGTATCGGCTGCGGGTGGTTGCTCGTATTGCGGTACGACGCTGCTGAGTTCCAGGGCGATACCCAGGGAGGCTACTCGGCCGCGGACCCCAATCCGCTGACGGGGACATCAGGGCGAGCACGTCGATCACACCAGTACAGATCTCTGCGGTGGGCGCGTGCGTGACGGCGAGGAGCAGGACAACGACTATGAGCCAGAGTCGAAGATCCGCATTTAGTGGCGGAGACAGGTGTGGGAGACTCAAAGGGATACCTCTTTCGTGGGTGTCTATGCCCGCCCGTACTGCGGTTGCTGTGGAGGCGCAGCAGTGCGGCGGGCTTTTGCGTGCTGACATGAAAAACCGTAGCAACAATGCATGTTGACGGCCGCAGCACGAATTTCAGACCTAGCGGATTTCGGCTACCTCGATGCCGAGTTACCTGCACCGCACCCCGGCGGTCGCGCGGACTACCTTTCCTGAACTGCGACGATGTCCCTGAATGGGGCGACCCTGTGGCTTTTCCCCTGGCGATCTGTACTGCACTTAATCTTGCCCAAGCTTGCTTTAGCTTGCCGTACTTCGCAATTAATCGAAGTTACTCCCCCCAGTGCTGCACCAGATTGGCCGGATCCGGTCCGCGAGGTCGGTGGAGTGGGTTTGGCCGGCGGCCTGCCCGGTCTGGGGCCGAGCATGATCAGGGGGCCGCGCGCGCCGCGCTGTGCGCGGCGGGTGCCTTGAAGAAGTAGGGAAAGTTCTACCGCGCTGGGAGCAGGTGGCGTCCGTCATGGCTCTGGACGGGCGGGCCTTCCCCGTCCAGGGCGTCCAGCAGCCGAACCGCGCGGACCTCGGGCATCCGTCACCATGGACGTGCATACGCACGTCGTCCAGGACACGCAGCGTGAGGCGATCAGTCACATGGACCGGCTGCTCAAGAGGCGGCCCGGCCGTGAGTGACCGCCGCCGTTGATGTCAGACCTGGATGTCAAAAGGCCACACCTAAACGTTTAGGTGTGGCCTTTGCCCTTGTGCCCCCGGCAGGATTCGAACCTGCGACACCCGCTTTAGGAGAGCGGTGCTCTATCCCCTGAGCTACGGAGGCGTGGTGCCGTGGCGGCACCGGCGTCAGTGTAGCGGGTGGGGGTGGGGAGGGTGGGACAGGCGGGTGCAGGGGGTGGGGAAGATCGTTTGGGGGAGTACGGTAGCGGGCGCTCGGTTTGTTTTGAGAACGGGGGCAGGGATGGCGCAGCTCAAGCAGGAGCGGGCCGTGCAGACGCGGTGGGTGCTGATGAGGGCGGCCGCGGAGGTGTTCGACGAGTACGGGTACGCCGGGGCCGGGATCAACAAGATCTTGCAGCGGGCCGGGCTGACCGCGGGGGCGTTGTACTTCCACTTCGGGTCGAAGGAGGGGCTCGCCAAGGCGGTGGTGGAGGCGCAGCGGGATGCCGTGGTGCCGATGCTGGAGACGCGGGGGCTCCAGGGGCTGGTGGACGTGACGCTGCTGTGGGCGCGGCGGCTCCAGGAGGATCCGCTGGTGCGGGCGGGGATGCAGTTGGCGCTCGACGGGGAGGGGTTCGCGGAAGGGCCGCCGTTCGAGGGGTGGCACGAGCTGGTGGCCGGGTACCTGCGGGAGGCGCGGGATCGGGGGGAGTTGCGGGAGGGTGCCGACCCCGAGGTGATCGCCCGGTTCGTGGTGGGGGCGTGCACCGGCGTACAGCTCTACTCGCGCCAGGTGGACGGGCGGCGGGAGTTGCCGCGGCGCGTCACGGAGATGTGGGGCTGTCTGCTGCCCGGGATCGCCGCCCCCGGCACGGCCGGGAGCGTCGACGCCAGTGTCGCGCGCGGGGAGCGGCTGCGGCGGGCGGGGGAGGCGGCATGACGCGGGGCGGGGACGACCGGCCCGTCGTGGCCGTCACCGGCGCCACCGGTACCGTCGGCCGGCTCGTCGCCCGGGGGATCGCGGCCGCCGGCGGGGCGGAGGCGCGGCTCCTGGTGCGGGATCCCGCGAAGGCGGCGCGCCTGGGGCTGCCGGGGCGGGCCGTGGGCGCCGACTTCGGCGACCCGGACGGGCTCACGGGCGCGTTGGCGGGGGCCGGCGCCCTGTTCGTGGTCACCGCCGACCCCCTGCGGCCCGAGCACGACGAGAACGTCCTGGCCGCCGCCCGTGCGGCGGGGGTGCGCCGGGTGGTCAAGCTCTCCGCCCTGGCGGTCCTCGACGCGGGCGCCCAGGACCCGCTCACCCGCTGGCAACGGGACAACGAGGAGCGGCTGCTGGCGTCCGGACTCGACTGGACCCTGCTGCGCCCCCGGGCGTTCATGTCGAACGCGCTCGGATGGGCCGCTTCCGTACGGGACGAGGGGGTGGTGCGTGCCCTCCACGGCTCCGGGCGCAACGCGTGCGTCGACCCGCGTGACGTGGCCGACGCGGCGGTACGGGCGCTCCTCGAACCCGGGCACGCCGGCCGGAGTTACGCCCTGACCGGGCCGGAGCCGCTGTCCGCGCGCGAGCAGACGGAGATCCTGGGCCGGGTGACGGGCCGGGCGCTGCGGTTCGTCGAGCTGACGGAGGACCAGGCGGTCGAGCGGTGGCGGGCCCGGTGGCCCGAGCCCCTGGTGCGGGCGCTCCTGGACGGTGCCCGGCGCCAGCGCGACGGGGCCAAGGCCGGGGTGGGCAGCGGGGTCCGGGAGGCCACCGGGCACGCTCCGCGCTCCTTCGCCGACTGGGCCCGGGCGCACGCGGAGGCGTTCACTCCGGCCGCGTCGGCGGGGTGAGGTACCGGGGCTGGTGTGACTGATGAGGCCCGAGGGACTGCTGGGGCGGTAGAAAAGAAAGAACCGCGTAGGTGGTTTGTTTGATCGGGCCTCCGGGTGGCAAACTGACCGCTCGGGCGGGTCTCGACGTGAACACCCGCTGCTTTTGCGCGCCGTTGACAAACCAAAAGGTTGGTTTCTACCGTCGTGCCCGTGAGAAGGGTGGGGTTGTGGCGAAGCAGGAGAGGGCCGAACGGACCCGGGCGAATCTGATCAGGGCCGCCGCCGCGGTGTTCGACCAAGTCGGTTACGAACGGGCTACCTTGGCGGTGATCAGCGATCATGCCCAGGTCACCAAGGGGGCGTTGTCCTTCCACTTCGCCGCCAAGTCCGATCTGGCCCGTGCGGTGCAGGTCGAGGCGTGCGCCACCTCCGGCGCCGCGCTCCAGGTGTGCGCCGAGCGGCGCGGGCCGGCCTTCCAGTCGGTCGTCGACATGACGTACACCCTGGTGGGGCTGCTGGAGAGCGATGTGGTCACCCGGGCCGGGGTGCGGCTCGCCCGTGAACTGGAGACTCCGGAGGACCCGGCGCTGCACTGCCACGTCAACTGGCTCGGCAGCCTGTTCCAGGCCCTCCGGCGGGCCGAGGCTGACGGCACGGCGCTGCCCGGCGCGGACGCCCGTTCCGCCGCGGCGCTCGTCATGTCCGTGATCGTGGGCGCCGAGACGATGGCCCGTACGCGCGCCGACATGGCCTTCGGCGAGGCGCTGCCCACCCCGCGCGAGACGGCGCAGGAGTGGCTGGGGCGCATGTGGCAGGTCGTACGGCCCGTCCTCGCCCCGTCGCCCGCGCCCGCGCACTCGGTGTCGGCGGCCTAGGCGGCGCTCAGGGGGGTGCCGGTGGGCGGCAGGATTACGTGGTGACTACAACGACCTTGACGGGGCGCGGTCCGGGCGCATAGCGTCGCCCGAAGGACTGAGCAAGCGCTTAGGAAGAGGCGATCGTGCCGCACACCGATCCGTCCACCCACCGCTCCCCGGCGCCCGCACCCGGGCCCGGCCCCGACGGGCGGGTCCCCGACCGGGGCGCGGCCCCGGATCCCGGCGCGCGCCTCACCGCGCCCGGGGCGCCCTTCGCGGTCGTGACGACCGAGGACGGACGGCGCGTGTACGCCGACGGACCGCGCACGCTGCGGGAGTTCGTCGAGGTCACCTGGGCGTACGGGGAGCGCCCCTTCCTCGTCGCCGACAGCCGGACCTACACCTACGGAGAGTTCTTCGCGGCCGCCTGCGCCCTCGCCCGCCGCTTCACCGACGTCTACGGGCTGCGGCCCGGCGACCGGGCCGTCGTCGCGATGCGGAACCATCCCGAGTGGCAGGTCGCCTTCTGGGCCGCCCAGCTCGCGGGGCTCGTCGCCGTACCGCTCAACGCCTGGTGGACCGAGGACGAGTTCACCTACGCCCTCGACGACTGCCGGCCGCGCGTGCTGCTGGTGGACGGGGAGCGGGTGGAGCGCGTACGGGACTGGGCGCGGCGCCACCGGGTGGCGGCGCTGGTCTTCCACGGGGAGGCCGAGGAGGGCTTCGAGCGGTACGAGGACCTGCCCGCCGCCGATCCGGCGCTCGGCCCGCCGGACGTCGAGGTCCGGCCCGAGGACGACGCCACCATCGTCTACACGTCCGGCACCACCGGCCGGCCCAAGGGGGCCGTCGCCACGCACCTGGCGCAGGCCGGGGCCGCGGCGAACCCCCGCTTCCACGCCGCCGCGGCCGCGCTGGAGCGCGGGGAGATCCCCGGGCAGGGCCCCGCGCCGGTGTCGCTGACCACCTTCCCGTTCTTCCACGTCGCCGCCTTCACCTCCTTCTACGCGGTGATGGCGGCGGGCGGCACGCTCGTGCTGATGCACAGGTGGGACGCCGCCAAGGCCCTGGAGCTGATCCACCGGCACGGCGTCACGCACTACGCGGGCGTGCCCACCACCGCGCTCCAGTTGCTGGACGCGGCCGGGGACGGCGGCCTCGGGTCGCTGGCCCACCTCAACACCGGCGGTGCCGCCGCCCCGCCCGGGATCGTCGCCCGCTGCCCCCGGGGCGTCGAGCCCCGGAACGGGTACGGGCTGACCGAGACCTGCGGAGGCGTGCTGGCCGCGTTCGGCGCGTCCTACCGGCGCTTCCCCGGCAGCGTGGGGCGGCCCACCCCGGTCACCGAGGTGCGGATCGCCGCCCCGGACGGGCGGGCGCTGCCCGAGGGCGAGGTCGGTGAGCTGTGGCTGCGCGGCCAGTCCCTGGTGCGCGGGTACTGGGAGGACCCGGAGGCGACGGCCGCCGCGTTCACCTCCGACGGCTGGTTCCGCACCGGTGACCTGGCCACCGTGCACGACGGGCGGGTCAGCGTCGTCGACCGGCTGAAGGACATGGTGATCCGGGGCGGCGAGAACGTGTACTGCGGGGAGGTCGAGGCGGCGCTGTACGACCACCCCGACGTGCTGGACGCGGCCGTCCTCGGCGTCCCGCACCCGCAACTGGGCGAGGAGGTCGCGGCCGTCGTACGGCTCCGGGAGGGCGCGGCGGCCGGTGCGGAGGAGCTGCGGGCGCACGTCGCGCGGAGCCTGGCCGCGTTCAAGGTGCCGGCCCACGTCCTCGTCCAGGACGGCCCGCTGCCCCGGAACGCCACCGGCAAGGTGCTCAAGCGCGACCTCCGCCCGGCCGTCGAGGCGCGGGTGCGGGCGGCGTCCTAGGAAGGCGCCTGGCGGCCGGGGGCCTGTGCGTGGCCGTGCGGGCGGCCTGTGCGGGGCCGTGCGGGCCGGTGCGGGACTGCGCGGGGCCGTGCCGGACTGCGCGGGACTGTGCGGGTCTTCACGCGCGGGGGCCGCGACCGCCGGGGCGGGTCTTCACGCGCCCGCCCGCGGGCGCCGGCCGGCCCGGGGCCGGGCTCAGGCGCGGGTGACGCGGATGCGGTAGGTGCCCGTTCCGGGGTCTTCGGACAGCACCGTGATGCGCACGCCGCTCTCGCGGTCAGTGAAGGACTCGCCGGGGCGGTACGGGGCGTCCGACAGTTCCGCGTGCACGTTCGGGCGGCGCGTGCAGCCGCCGCTCTCGCGGTCGCTGTCGACGACGGTGACCGGACCCTGTCCGGTGTCGACGTCCGCCTGGACGTGGTAGACCAGCACCCCCGGCTCGCACACCGCCTCGTCGTTGCCCTCCCGGGTGCGGACCTCCACCGCGTACCCGGACTCCGGGGTCAGCGGGACGAAGGCCAGTTTCGGGCCGCCCTTGGTGGCCAGCGGGGTGAGCGTGTACTCGCGGCTGCCGGACGCGGAGGCGCAACGGACCTGGCCGTCGTCGAGCCAGCCGAGCTTCCACTTGTGCCAGGCCAGCAGGTCGTTGTTGGCCCCCCAGTCCTCGGACATGATGTCCCAGTGCCCCACCGCGCCGCCGCCCTCGGTCGTGTACAGGTCGGGCAGGCCGAAGACGTGGCCGTTCTCGTGGGGGAGGACCCGGAAGCCCGTCTCGTGGTACGTGCCGGAGCCGTCGTCCTGGCGGCTGTAGACGAAGGACGTGTTGGCGAGCGGCGTCCCGTCCGCGTGCGGGGCCTCGCTGTTGCCGGAGAAGGTGACGGACAGGACGGTGTCCAGGGCGGACGGGCCCGCGTTCGGCGTGACCAGGATGTTGACCAGGTCGTAGTCGGCGAAGTCGACCTTCGGGTCGGCGGCCGTGACGATGTCCTGGACGAGCTGCCGGTAGCCGGGTTCGTACGGTGAGCCGCGCTCGATGCCGTACGAGTCGAAGGGCATCGGCATCCGCAGCCAGTCCGGCAGCGGGGCTTCGGGGCGGTAGCGCAGCCGGCCGTAGGAGCTGACGCGGAACCAGTCGGTGGTCTGCGGGAAGAACTCGGCGAACCGGCTCATGGCCGGGCCCTCGCCGGGGGCGTCGGGGAAGTCGACCATCAGGGTCAGGGCCCGGATCTCGCCCGTGGATCGGGCGTACACCGGGCCCGTGGGTATGCCCTCCGAGAGCTGGACCCCCAGGGCGGTGCTGATCCGGCACGGTGCGAGCCCCGGTGCGTCGGCGGCGGACCGGGCGGCGGCGGGCCCGGCCGAAGCGCGGGTCGGGTCCGGCAGGGTCGAGCTCGCCGTGGCGAGCCCGGCCATGGCCAGGGTGGTGGCGGCCGCGCCCAGTGCGACCGGTCTGCGTATCCGCCGGCGGGTCTGCTGCATGCGTGCTGATCGCCTTCGGTCCGCGGCAGCCGGCCGGGCCCGGACTGCTCTCCGTCCGATCAGCCTCTGCCGCGCGGCGGGAGGGCGCCCGCCGGGTGCGGCCGATCGTGGGTTACCCGCCGGGAATGGGAGTGGGCGCGGGAGCGGGGGTGTGAGTGGCGCAGGTCACAGCCGGAACGGGAGTAAGCGGGGACGGCATCCCCGTTTACCCCTGTGTCGCGACAAGCGGGGAACTACTCCCCGCTTGCGTTCCGAGAAAGGGAGTGACCGTGACGAGCACCGCCGACACCGCCACCCGCCCCGCGTCCCGCGCCGGCCGCCCCCGGGCGGACGCCCAGCGCAACCGGGAGCGGATCGTGACGGCGGCCCGCGAGATGTTCGTCGAGTTCGGGCCCGACGTGCCCTTCGACGAGGTCGCCCGCCGGGCCGGCATCGGCAACGCCACGCTGTACCGGCACTTCCCCGACCGGGGCACGCTGGTCCACGAGGTGGTCCTGTCCGTCATGTCCCGCACCACCGAGCGGGCCCTGGAGGCGGACGCCGAGGAGGCCGACCCCTTCGAGGCGCTGCGCCGCTTCACGCACGCCGCCGCCGACGAGCGGATCGGCGCCCTGTGCCCGATGCTCTCCGGCGCCTTCGACCGGGACCACCCCGAGCTGCTCGCCGAACGCGGGCGCCTGGAGGAGGCCGTACAGCGGCTCTTCGACCGGGCGCAGGCGGCCGGCCGGCTGCGGACCGACGTCGCCGTCGGCGATCTGCTGATCGGTCTGTCCCAGCTCACCCGGCCACTGCCGGGCTCCGCGTGCCCGAGCTTCGACCGGTTCGTGCACCGCCACCTCCAGCTCTTCCTGGACGGCCTGGAGGCGCCCGCCCGCTCCGAGCTGCCCGGCTCGCCCGCGACCCTGGAGGACCTCCGCCGCGAGCCCTGAGCCGCTCGCGGCCGCCGGCCCCCTTCACCCCCTTCCTTCACCCCCTTCCTTCACGTCGTTCCTCGCCCGTTCCCTCTCCTCGCCGTCCCGAGTGCTTAGGTGGCTGTTCCCATGCCGAAAACCCCGTCCGCTCCCGCTCCCGCCGACCTCAGATCCGGGCCCGGTCCCGACCCCAGCCGCTGGAAGGCGCTGGTCTTCATAGCCCTGGCCCAGCTCATGGTCGTGCTCGACGCGACGATCGTGAACATCGCGCTGCCCTCCGCCCAGGTGGACCTGGGGATCTCGGACGGCAACCGGCAGTGGGTCATCACCGCGTACGCCCTCGCCTTCGGCGGTCTGCTGCTGTTCGGCGGCCGCATCGCCGACCTGTGGGGCCGTAAGCGCACCTTCGTCGTCGGCCTGCTGGGCTTCGCCGCCGCCTCCGCGCTGGGTGGCGCGGCCGGCGGCGAGGCGATGCTGCTCGGCTCGCGCGCCCTCCAGGGTGCCTTCGGCGCGCTGCTGGCGCCCGCCGCGCTGTCCCTGCTGGCGGTGATGTTCACCGACGGCAAGGAGCGCGCCAAGGCGTTCGGCATCTACGGGGCGATCGCCGGTGGCGGTGGCGCCGTCGGCCTGATCCTCGGCGGTGTCCTCACCGAGTACCTCGACTGGCGCTGGACGTTCTTCGTCAACATCCCCTTCGCCGTCGTCGCCGCCGCGGGCGCCTACTTCGTGATCCGCGAGCCGGCCGGCGGCCGCAACCGCTCGCCGCTCGACATCCCGGGCGTCGTCCTGTCCACCCTGGGCCTGGTCTCGCTGGTGTACGGCTTCACCCGCGCCGAGTCGGAGGGCTGGTCCGACACGGGCACCATCGGCATGTTCGTCGCCTCCGTCGTGCTGCTCGCCGCCTTCCTCGCCGTCGAGTCGAAGGTGAAGTCGCCGCTGCTGCCGCTGCGCGTGATCACCGAGCGCAACCGGGGCGGTGTCTACCTGTCCCTGGGGCTCGCCATCATCGCGATGTTCGGCCTGTTCCTCTTCCTCACGTACTACCTCCAGGTCGTCAAGGGCTTCTCGCCGGTCAAGACCGGTTTCGCCTTCCTGCCGATGATCGCCGGCATGATCACGGGCTCCACGCAGATCGGTGCCCGGCTGATGACCCGCGTGGCGCCCCGGCTGCTGATGGGCCCCGGCTTCCTGGCGGCCGCGACCGGCATGCTGCTGCTCACCCAGCTCGAGGTCGGCTCGTCGTACGCCGGCCTGATCCTGCCCGCGCAGCTCCTGCTCGGCCTCGGCATGGGTACGGCCTTCATGCCGGCCATGTCGCTGGCGACGCACGGCGTCGAGGCCCGGGACGCGGGCGTCGCCTCCGCGATGGTGAACACCTCGCAGCAGGTGGGCGGCGCGATCGGTACGGCGCTGCTCAACACCATCGCCGCGTCGGCGACCACCGCGTACCTCACCGACCACGCGGCCGCCGCGACCACCCCGCAGGCGCAGAAGCTGCTCCAGCTCCAGGGCATGGTGGAGGGCTACTCCGCCGCCATCTGGTGGGCGGTCGGCATCCTGCTGGTGTCCGCGACGATCGCGGTGACCTTCATCAACACCGGCCGGCCGGGCTCCGGTTCGCAGACCGCCGCCGCCGGCGGCGGCGAGGTCGAGGACGAACTGCTGATCCCGGTGGTCGCGCACTGACGGTTCGCCGTCAAGAGGCGTTCCCCGCCGCAGGATTGGCGGGGAGCGCCTCTTTTCGTACCCCAATTTCTGCTTATGCTTGCGGCTGTGTTCGACTCCCGGTACATCAAGACCTTCCATGAAGTGGTCAGGACCGGTTCCTATACGGCGGCCGCCCGCTCCCTCGGGTACACCCAGCCGGCCGTCAGCCAGCAGATGAAGGCGCTCGAACGGGACGTCGGCACCCCGCTGTTCACCCGGGTGGGACGCGGCCTCCGGCTCACCGAGGCGGGGGAGGCCCTGACCCGGCACACCGGGACGATCCTCGACAGCCTGGCCGCCGCCCAGGAGCAGATCGACGCCATAGCGCGGCTGCGCTCCGGCCGGGTGCGGGTGTGCGCCTTCCCCAGCGCCGGGGCGACGATCCTGCCGGAGGCGATGGCCCGTATGGCGGCCGCGCACCCGGGGATACGGGTCGAACTGGTGGAGAGCGAACCGCCCGCGTCGCTGCGGATGGCCGCCCGGGGGGAGTGCGACATCACCCTGGCCTTCAGCTACCCGGGCCTGCGGGTCGACGTCCCCGACGAGCTGGACGAGTTCAAGCTGCTGGAGGACCCGCTGACGGTGCTCCTGCCCACCGGGCACCCGCTCGCCCGCCGCAAGGCGGTGCACCTGGCCGATCTGGCGCACGAGCGGTGGATCGCCGGCTGCGCGCGCTGCAACGCCAACTTCCTGCACGCGTGCGCCGAGGCGGGCTTCAGCCCCGACATCGCCTGCACCACGGACGACAACCTGGTGATGCAGAGCCTGGTGGCGGCCGGGGTGGGCATCGCCATGGTCCCGGCGCTGGTGCTGTCCTTCCTCTGCCACGACAAGGTCACCGGACGGGTCGTCGAGCCGCACACACGTCGCCAGGTCTACGCCTACGTCCTCCGCGACCACCTCAGGATCCCCGCGACGGCCCTGATGCTCGACGAGATCGCCGCCGTGGCGGAGTCCAAGGTCGGCTGCTGAACCACCCGCCCCCACCCATAAGCGTTCCTTGGGTACGGGGCAAAGAACCCTCCTTGGACGCCCCGCGTGCGCCCGGCGGACGCTGCGGCCATGACGACGACCCCCGTTGCCGCTGCCGGCCCGACCACCGAACGCCTTCGCACCCTCGTCGCCGGGATCCGGGAGACCGTGGACCGCGGTCTCCCGCCCGAACCGACCGCCCGGCTCGTGGCGGAACGCCTCGCCCCGCACCTCGGCGCGTCCGACCTGCTCACCCCGGCGCAGTGCGAGCCCGACCCCGCGCACTACCGCCAGCACGTCCTGCACGCCGAACCGGACGGCGGCTTCTCCGTGGTGGCCCTCGTCTGGCTGCCCGGACAGGGCACACCCATCCACGACCACGTCGCGTGGTGCGCGACCGGCGTCCACCGGGGCGAGGAGCACGAACGGCGCTACCAGCTCGTCCCCGACGGTGCGTCCGCCCGGCTGCTCGCCACCGAGGACGTGGTGAACGGACCGGGCGCGGTCGCCGCCTTCGCCCCGCCCGGCGACATCCACGCCGTACGCAACGGCGGTGACCGCACCGCCCTGTCGCTGCACGTCTACGGCGCCGACATCACGCGCCTGGGCACCAGCGTCCGGCGCGTCTACCGCCTGCCCGCGGACCGCTGATGACGCTCGTCGGCCCACGCGTCCGCCCCGCCGCCACCGGGAGCACGGGGGCGCGGCCGGGCCCCGGACCCGTGCCCGGACTGCTGCTGGCCGCCGGCGGGGTCGGCGCGGCCTGGCTGGCGCACCTCGCCGTACCGGCCGTCCCCCCGCTCACCGCGGCCGTGGTCCTCGGGGTCGCCGCCGCGCACACGCCGTGGCTGCGCGACCGCGTCCGGGGCGGCTGCCGGCCCGGCCTGACGCTGGCGGCCAAGCGCCTGATGCGCGTCGGCGTGGTGCTGCTGGGGCTGAAGCTGAGCCTGTCGGACGTGATGGGCCTGGGCTGGCGGACCGTCGCCATGGTGCTGGCCGTCGTGGCCGCCACCTTCGGCGGTACCTGGTGGCTCGGGCGCCGGCTGGGCCTGCCGGGCGACCGGCCGGTGCTCATCGCCACCGGCTACGCGATCTGCGGCGCGTCGGCGATCGGGGCGGTCGGCGCGGTGCGGGACAGCGACGAGGAGGACGCCGCCACCTCGGTCGCCCTGGTCACCTTGTGCGGCACGCTCGCCATCGCCGTACTGCCGCTGCTGCACGGCCCGTTGGGGCTGAGCGACGCGCAGTTCGGGCGGTGGGTGGGGGCGGGCGTGCACGACGTGGGCCAGGTGGTCGCCGCCGCGCAGACGGCCGGCCCGGCCGCGCTGGGCGAGGCGGTGCTGGTCAAGCTCATGCGGGTCGCGCTGCTGGCCCCGCTGGTCGCGGCCATGGTGGTGGCGGCACGGCGCCGCGGCCGTACCGCGCCGGGAGGGCGGCGGCCGCCGCTGGTGCCGCTGTTCGTCGCCGGGTTCCTGGCGATGGTGGCGCTGCGCACCACCGGGTGGCTGCCCGGGGCGGCCCTGGAGGCGGCCGGGACGGCCCAGGAACTGCTGCTGGCCGCCGCCCTGTTCGGCCTAGGGAGCGCGGTGCACCTGCCGACGCTGTCGCGGACCGGGGCGCGGGTCGCGGTGCTGGGCCTGACGGCCTGGGTGCTCGTCGCGGCGGCGTCGTACGCGGGGGTGCTGCTGACGACCTGACACCCCCTGGGGGTCGTGTCGATCGGGCCGGGTCAGGGAGCGGGCGCCGCGAGCCGGCACGATCGGCGAGACGTTTTCTAGCGCAGCCAGGGCAGGTCGGCGTCCGGGCAGGTCGGCTGGAGGCCCTCGGCCATGACGCGCATGATCTCGCCGAGCTGGCCGACCTGCTCCGGGGTGAGCCGGTCGAACATCGCCTGGCGTACGGCGGAGACATGGCCGGGGGCGCTCCGCCTCAGCACCTCGTACCCCTCGTCCGTGAGGTACGCGTTCTGGCCGCGCTTGTCGGAGGGGCAGTCCTCGCGGCGTACCCAGCCGTTCTTCTCCAGCCTCGACACCGCGTGGGACAGCCGGGAGCGGGTGATCTTGGCGTCCTTGGCCAGCTCGGTCATCCGCATGCGGCGGCGCGGGGCCTGGGCGAGCTGGACCAGCAGCCCGTAGTAGACGTGGGGCATCCCGGCGTCGCGCTGGAGCTGCCGGTCGAGGTGGTCCTCCAGGAGCGTGGTCGCGTGCAGGTACGCCCGCCAGACGCGCTGCTCGTCGTCGCTGAGCCAGCGCGGCCCCTCGTTGCCGCCGTTGGTTGCCGTGTCCATGTATCCCACTCTACGGCTTCTTGAAAGTTGAACAAAGGATCGGTACGCTCGGTCACCAGCCTGCTTTAACTTTCAAGTAAGTAGGATGGAAGCAGCACGCAGCCCGTCAGGAGGCGCCGCCATGACCCCCACCGCCCACGAGGAATCCGTACCGCGTGGGGCGGGGCGGATGCCGGCCCTGTACCTCTCCCACGGCGCGCCGCCGCTCGCCGACGACCCCATATGGCCCGGCCAGCTCGCCGCCTGGTCCGCCCGGCTGCCCCGGCCGTCCGCGATTCTGATGGTCTCCGCCCACTGGGAGGAGGCCCCGCTGGCCCTCGGCGCCACCGCCCCCGCGCCGCTGGTGTACGACTTCTGGGGCTTCCCCGAGCACTACTACGGGGTGCGGTACGCGGCTCCCGGGGCGCCCGCGCTCGCCGCCGCCGTCCGCAAGCTGCTGGACGCCCCCGGCACACCCGTGCAGGACCTCCCCGACCGGGGACTGGACCACGGGGCGTACGTGCCGCTCGTCGAGATGTACCCGGACGCCGACGTGCCCGTCCTCCAGATGTCCCTGCCCACCCTCGACCCCGTCCGGCTCATGGACATCGGCCGCAAGCTGGCGCCGCTGCGCGACGAGGGCGTCCTCATCGTCGGGAGCGGGTTCTTCACCCACAACCTGGCCGCGCTGCGCCACCGGGGCGTCCCCGGCTGGTCGGCGGAGTTCGACGACTGGGGGCGGCGGGCGCTGGAGACCGGCGACGTGGACGCGCTGCTGGACTTCGCGCACGCCTCACCGGCCGGGGCGCTCGCCCATCCCCGTACCGAGCACTTCGCGCCCCTGTTCGTCACGCTGGGCGCCGCCGACGCGGCCGGCGACCTGAGCGGCGGGCGCAGTGTCATCGACGGCTTCTGGATGGGGCTGGCGAAGCGGTCCGTGCAGTTCGGCTAGGCGGGCCGGGGTGGAATGGGGCAGGGCCGGGGCGGCCGGGGCGGTTCGGCCGGGCGGGCCGGAGTACGCGGCCTTCGGCCGGGAACGGGCTTGAGGTGGCGTAACCGGGGACGGTTCCGGCAACCCGGACGTCATGGGCAACCAGCAGGCGGTGAGGGCCGTCTTCAGGGTGGGAGTGAAGCCAGGGGCGCCGCTCGCCGGGAGTGAAGGGAGCGGTGTCGAATGTGATGGCCGTCTCACGGACGCAGTGGTGGCAGAGGTCCGTGAGGGCTGCCAGATCCCCCTCCCCGCCCGGGCTGACCTGCACCTCTGCGATGTGGTGAGACATACGCCCTGCCCTCGGTGGCCGCACAGGGTACTGCAAGATCGCGGAAATCGAGGGACGTCATGGGAATTCTGTCCGGATTCCAGTCGTTGTTTCCGTCGGATGCAGGGCACCCGGGAGGGTGTCGCGACCTACTCAGCAAGGGAGCTCGCATGGCAACCCGTGCCGTCGCCCGTCGTCAGTCCGCCGCACGTGAGACCACCGACCGGGCAAGCAGCGTTCGCGCCGTGGGCGGGGAGATCGCCGACCGCGACCTGGTCGGCATGTACCTCGACGAGATCGCGCGCACGCCCCTGCTCGACGCCGCCAAGGAGGTCGAGCTGTCCCAGACCATCGAGGCGGGCGTGTACGCCCAGCAGATCCTGGACGGCGAGACGGAGCCGCAGGCGGACGGCGCCGCCGCGGGCGCGTCCCGCGAGGAGCTGGAGCGCCTGGTCGCCGAGGGCGAGCGTGCCAAGGACGTGTTCATCCGGTCGAACCTGCGTCTCGTGGTGGCCGTCGCCCGCCGTTACCCGCGCAGCGGGCTGCCGCTCCTCGACCTCATCCAGGAGGGCAACGCGGGCCTGGTGCGGGCGGTGGAGAAGTTCGACTACACCAAGGGCTTCAAGTTCTCGACGTACGCGACGTGGTGGATCCGGCAGGCCATCACCCGGTCGATCGCCGACCAGTCGCGCACGATCCGCCTCCCCGTCCACCTGGTGGAGGAGCTGGGCCGCATCCGGCGCGTGCAGCGGGAGTTCAACCGCGAGCACGGCCGCGACCCGGAGCCTTCGGAGGTGGCGGCCGAGCTCGGCTCCAACCCGGAGCGGGTCATCGACGTCCTGGACTGGGCGCGCGACCCGGTCTCGCTGAACATGTCGGTGGACGACGCCGGCGAGACCCAGTTCGGCGACCTCCTGGAGGACACCTCGGCGGTGTCGCCGGAGCAGTCGGTGCTGACGTTGCTGCGCAGTGAGGAACTGGACGACCTGATCGGCAAGCTCGACAACCGTACGGCGTCGATCATCCGGATGCGGTACGGCATCGAGGACGGGCGCGAGCGGACGCTGACCGAGGTCGGCAAGGAGCACGGCCTGACGCGGGAGCGGATCCGCCAGATCGAGAAGCACGCGCTGCTGGAACTGAAGCGCATGGCCCGCGACACGGGCTTCGACGCGGCGGCCTGACCCGCCAAGACGGCCACGACGGCGCGGCCCCCGGACTTCCGGGGGCCGCCGGCCGTTCGCCCCGTGACCGTGACCGTGACCGTGACCGTGACCGCGACCGTGACCGCGGCCGCCCTCAGGCCACCGCGCGGCTGAGTCGGGCGCCGAGGTCGGAGACGTACGCCACCAGCGCCCGCGGGCCGTGGACGGTGAACGCGCAGTCCACGACGGCGACGCGCAGGGCCAGCCACTCCACGGAGTCCGCCGACCGGGCGCGCAGCCGGCAGGTGCGGGGGCCCGTGGGCGTGGGGGCGAGGTGCGCGGGCAGCCGGGCGGTGACGAACTCCGCGGGGGCCTCGAAACTGATGTCGACCTCGTGCTCCGCCTGCGTCCCCGACGCCGAGTGCGACAGCAGCTCCGCCGCGTTCTCCGCGGGCAGCTCGCGCGGGGTGAACCGGGCGCCCGTCGCGAACGGCTCGTCGACCCGGTCGACGCGGAACGTCCGCCAGTCCTCGCGCCCCAGGTCGTACGCCACCAGGTACCAGCGGTGGCCCGTCGACACCAGACGGTACGGCTCCACCTGCCGCTTGGTCTCCGTTCCGTCGCCCGCCCGGTAGCCGAACCGCACGCGCTCATGGCCGGTGACGGCCGCCGCGAGCGTGGTCAGCGTGGAGGGCGCGACGGTGGCGCCGTCCCCGCGCGTCAGCGGGATCGTCGCGTTCTGGAGGGTGGCGACCCGGTGCCGCAGCCGCGACGGGAGCACCTGCTCCAGCTTGGCCAGCGCCCGTACGGCCGCCTCCTCGACGCCCTCGATGGCGTGACCGGCCCCGGCGCGCAGGCCGACGGCGATGGCCACCGCCTCCTCGTCGTCCAGCAGCAGCGGCGGCATGGCGGCACCGGCGACCAGCCGGTACCCGCCGATGGCGCCCCGGGTCGCCTCGACCGGATAGCCCAGGTCGCGCAGCCGGTCGACGTCGCGGCGGATCGTGCGGGGACTGACGCCTAGGCGTTCGGCCAGCTCGCTGCCGGGCCATTCGCGCGGGGTCTGGAGGAGGGACAGCAGGGTGAGGAGTCGTGCCGGGGTGTCCGTCATGCATCCCAGGATGCGCGCCCAGTAGGACATGACCTGACCTATATGACGATTAGTTTTCCGGCATGCCTTCCTCCTCCCCACAGACCACAGCCGTACCGACGGACCCGTCCGCGGACGCCGTGACCGCGGACCCCGTGACCGCGGATGGCGTGACCGCGGACGCCGCGACCGCGGCTGCCGCCAAGGCCGACCGGCGGCGCTGGCTGGCGCTGGCCGTCGTGATGACGGCCGCGTTCATGGACCTCGTCGACGTCACCATCGTCAACATCGCCATTCCCAGCATCGAGCGCGACCTGTCGGCGTCGTTCGGCGCCATCCAGTGGGTCACCGCCGGGTACGCGCTGGCCTTCGCCGCCGGGCTCATCACCGGCGGGCGCCTCGGCGACATCCACGGCCGCAAGCGGCTCTTCCTGGTCGGCATCGCCGGGTTCACCGTCGCCTCCGCCCTCTGCGGTCTCGCCGCCAATCCCGAGATGCTGGTCGCCTCGCGGCTGTTGCAGGGCGCGATGGCCGCGCTGATGGTGCCGCAGGTGCTGGCGATCATCCATGTCACGTTCCCGGCGCACGAGCGCGGCAAGGTGTTCGGGATGTTCGGGGCGATCGTGGGGCTCGGGGCCGTCTCCGGTCCGCTGCTGGGCGCGCTGCTGACCCAGTGGAACCTGTTCGGGCTGGAGTGGCGGCCGATCTTCCTCATCAACCTGCCGGTCGGCATCGCCGGACTGATCCTGGGCCGGAAGTTCATCACCGAGTCCCGCGCCGACCGTGCGATGCGGCTGGACCTGGTCGGCGTCGCGCTGGTCACCCTGGCGCTGCTGATGCTGATCTACCCGCTGACGCGCGGGCGTGAGCTGGGCTGGCCGCTGTGGGGCCATGTGTGCATGGTGGGCAGCCTGGCGGTGTTCGCCGTGTTCGTGGCGTACGAGCGGTACAAGACGCGCAAGGACGGTTCGCCGCTGGTGGAGCTGTCGCTGTTCCGGGTGAAGAGCTTCGCGGCCGGCATCGCGGTGCAGCTCACCTTCGGCGTCGTGATGGGCATCTTCTTCCTGGTCTGGACGCTGTACATGCAGATAGGGCTGGGCTGGAGCCCGCTGAAGGCCGGTCTGACCGGTGTGCCGTTCTCGATCGCCGTGTCCGCCGCGGCCGGGATGTCCGTGCAGAAGCTGGTGCCGCGCTTCGGGCGGAAGGTGCTCCAGGCGGGCGCGCTGACGATGGCCGCCGGTGTGCTCGGCTACATCTGGGAGGCCGGGCGGTACGGGACCGGCATCGAGCCCTGGCAGATGGCCGCCCCGCTGATCGTGATGGGCGCGGGCATGGGCCTGATCGTGGCGCCGCTGACGGACGCCGTGCTGTCGGACGTGCCGCGCGAGCACGCCGGTTCGGCGTCAGGGCTGATCAACACGACCGGGCAGATGGGCACGGCGCTGGGCCTCGGCCTCGTGTCGGTGGTCTTCTTCGGGGTCATCGACGAGGAGCGTCTCGCGCCCGGTGAGGTCGGTGCCGCCTTCGCGGACGCCTTCCGGGGCGCGCTGTGGTGGGTCGTGGCGGTGCTCGGGCTGATCTTCGCCGTGATGTTCGCGCTGCCCGGGCGTCCCGCGCAGCACCTGGAGGGCGAGGCGGCGGCCGCCACGGAGGCGGAGCCGGCCCCCACGCACTGAGGCACCCGCGCGGGACGGCCCGGCGGCCCCGGCGGCCGGGCGGTCCCGCGCGTCGGGCTCCCGCGCGGCCCGGGCACCCGCCGGGACGGCCCGGCGGCCCGTAGGACCGGCTCCGGGGATCGGAAGATCCCTGGAGCCGGGCCTTCCGTTTGCCCGATTGCGTTGCCCGACCGTGTTTACTTCCTGCGGATCCGGTCGTAGCCTGCTGGTGAAACCACAAACTCGGGCATGGATCGGACGCAAACCCACATGTACGCACCGGAGCGCCAGCAGCTCATCCTGCGCCTCGCCCGTGAGGGCGGCCGGGTCGACGTGCTCTCCCTCGCCGAGCGGTTCCAGGTCACCGCCGAGACGGTCCGCCGGGACCTCAAGGCGCTGGACCGGGCCGGCCTCGTCCGCCGGGTGCACGGCGGGGCCATCCCCGCCGGGCGGCTGGACTTCGAACCCGACCTCGCCGAGCGCGAGTCCACCGCGTCCGACGAGAAGGACCGCATCGCGCGCGCCGCCCTCGCCGGGCTGCCCGAGGAGGGCAGCGTCATCCTGGACGCCGGGTCCACCGTGGCCCGGGTGGCGGCCGGGCTGCCGCCCGAGTGCTCGCTCACCGTCGTCACCCACGCCCTGCCGGCCGCCTTCCGGCTCGCCGACCACCCCGGCATCGCGCTCCACCTGGTGGGCGGGCGCGTCCGGCACCGCACCCGCGCCGCCGTCGACGCATGGGCGCTGCGGGCCTACGGAGAGATCCGGGCCGACGTCCTCCTCCTCGGCGCCAACGGCTTCTCGGCCGCGTCCGGGCTCACCACCCCCGACCTCGCCGAGGCGGCCGTGAAGCGCGCCATGATCGGCGCCGCCCGGCGCGTGGTGCTGCTCGCCGACTCGGCCAAGCACGGCGAGGAGCACTTCGCCCGCTTCGGCGACCTCACCGACGTGGACCTGCTCATCACGGACACCGGCCTCGCTCCCGAGCAAGCGGCCGCCATCGAGGCGGCCGGAACGGAAGTCGTACGCGCATGATCCTCACCGTCACCCCCAACCCGTCCCTGGACCGGACCTACGAGGTCCCGGCCCTGGAGCGCGGCGACGTGCTGCGCGCCACCCGGGAACGCGTGGACCCCGGCGGCAAGGGCGTCAACGTCTCCCGCGCCGTCGCCGCGGCCGGGCACCGTACCGTCGCCGTGGTGCCGCTGGGCGGCACGCCCGGTGCCCTGGTGGCCGAGCTGCTGGCCGGCGAGGGCATCGAGGTGGCGCCCGTCCCGCTGAAGGGCCACACCCGGTCCAACATCGCGATCGCCGAACCGGACGGCACCCTCACCAAGATCAACGCCCCGGGCCCCCGGCTTACCCCGGGCGAGTCGGAGGCGATCCTGTCGGCGGTCGGCGCCCACGCGCCCGCCGCCGACTGGGTCGCCTGCTGCGGCAGCCTCCCGCCCGGCCTCGGCCCCGAGTGGTACGCCGACCTGGTCACCCGGGCGCACGGGTACGGCTCGCGGATCGCCCTGGACACCTCCGGACCGTCGCTGGTGGCCGGGCTGCGGGCCCGCCCCGACGTGATCAAGCCCAACGCCGGGGAACTCGCCGAAGCGGTCGGCCGCCCCCTCGCCACCGTCGGCGACGCGGTCAAGGCCGCGGAGGAGCTGCGGGACGCGGGCGCCGGGGCGGTGCTCGCCAGCCTGGGCGCGGACGGCCAGCTTCTGGTCTGCGCGGACGGCACCTTCTACGGGTACGCCGCCGTCGACGCCGTGCGCAGCGACGTCGGCGCCGGCGACGCGTCCCTGGCGGGGTTCCTCGCCGCGGGTGGTGAGGGCCCGGACGCCCTGGCGGCGGCGGTGGCGCACGGCGCGGCGGCGGTGCGGCTGCCGGGCAGCGAGATGCCGGGCCCGTCCGACCTGGACCACTCCGCGGTCACGGTGACCGCCGACGTACCCCTCGACCGAGAGCTGAGCGAGCAAGGGAGCCCGCGATGAGCGACCTGATCACCGCGGACCTGGTCGACCTCGACCTGGCCGCCGACACCAAGGAAGCGGCGGCCCGTTCGCTCGCCGAGCGGATGGTGCGGCTCGGCCGGGTGACCGACCTTGACGGGTTCCTGGCGGACGTGGCCGCGCGTGAGGCGCAGATGCCGACCGGCCTGGACGGCGGCATCGGCATCCCGCACTGCCGCAGCGCGCACGTCACGGAGCCCACGCTCGCCTTCGGCCGCTCGGGCCCCGGCATCGACTTCGGCGCCCCGGACGGCCCGGCCGACCTGATCTTCCTGATCGCCGCCCCTGCCGGCGCGGACGACGCCCATCTGACGATCCTGTCCTCGCTGGCCCGCCGGCTGATGGACGCCGACTTCACCTCGGCCCTCCGCACGACGACCGCCCCGGCCCGGGCCGCCGCCCTGATCCGGGGCGACGACCCGGCCGCCGAGGCCGCCCCGGCCACCCCCGAGCCGGAAGCGGAGCCGGTCCCGGCCGCCCCGGCCACCCCCGAGCCGGTACCGGAGCCGGTCCCGGCCGCCCCGGCCACCCCCGAGCCGGTACCGGAGCCGGTCCCGGCCGCCCCGGAGCCGGCCGCGCCGTTCCGGATCGTGGCGGTGACGTCGTGCCCGACCGGGATCGCGCATACCTACATGGCGGCCGAGGCCCTGGAGAACGCCGGACGGGACGCGGGGGTCGAGGTCGCGGTCGAGACGCAGGGATCCGCCGGGTTCACCCGGCTCGACCCCGCCGTCATCGCGGCCGCCGACGGCGTGGTCTTCGCGCACGACGTCCCGGTCCGGGAGAAGGAACGGTTCGCCGGGAAGCCCACGGTCGACGTCGGCGTGAAGGCCGGCATCAACCGGGCCGCGGCGCTGATCGCCGAGGTCCGCGACAAGGCCGCACGCGGTGAGGTCACCGCGCCGGCCGCCCCCGCCGCCCCGGCCGGTCCCGTCGGAGCCCCGGGTGAACCGGGTGAGGGCTACGGGACCAGGCTCCGCAAGTGGCTCATGTCCGGCGTCAGTTACATGGTGCCGTTCGTGGCCGCCGGCGGTCTCCTCATCGCCCTCGGCTTCGCCATCGGCGGGTACGCCGTCGACAAGGCCCCGTCCGTCGCCGAGCACTTCGCCTGGGGGCAGGCCGACAGCTGGGCCGCGCTGCTGTTCCAGACCGGCTCCCTGGCGTTCGCCTTCCTGATCCCGGTCCTCGCCGGCTACATCGCGTACGGCATGGCCGACCGCCCCGGACTGGTCCCCGGCTTCGTCGGCGGCGCGGTCGCGCTCACCATCGACGCCGGGTTCCTCGGCGGCCTGGCCGCCGGTCTGATCGCGGGCGGGGTGGTGAGGGCGGTCCAGCGGATCAGGGTGCCCGGCCCCCTGCGCGGCATCATGCCCGTCGTCGTCATCCCCCTCGTCTCGTCGGCGGTCGTCGCCTTCCTGATGTTCCTGGTGATCGGCAAGCCCATCGCCGCGCTCCAGGAGGCCCTGACCGACTGGCTGTCCGGCCTGTCCGGCGCCAACGCGGTCGTCCTGGGCGTGATCCTCGGCCTCATGATGTGCTTCGACCTCGGCGGACCGCTCAACAAGGTCGCCTACGCCTTCGCCATCGGCGGCCTGACCAACCCCAACGAGGGCTCCCTCAAGGTCATGGCCGCCGTGATGGCCGCCGGGATGGTGCCCCCGCTGGCGATGGCCCTGGCCACGGTGGTGCGCGGCAGGCTGTTCACCCGGGCCGAGCGGGAGAACGGCAAGGCGGCCTGGGTGCTCGGCGCCTCCTTCATCACCGAGGGCGCCATCCCCTTCGCCGCCGCCGACCCGCTGCGGGTCATCCCCTCGGCGATGGTGGGCGGCGCGGTCACCGGCGCCCTGTCGATGCTCTTCGAGTGCACCCTGCGCGCGCCGCACGGCGGGATCTGGGTCGTCCCGCTGATCGGCAACCCGGTGCTCTACCTGGTCGCGGTCCTCGCCGGCACGGTGGTGAGCGCCGCGCTGGTGATCCTGCTCAAGGGCCACGCGCACCGGCGGTCCGCCCCCGCCCCGGCGGCGGGCGAGGCGGGGGAGACTCCCGGGAAGGTGGCCGTCGCGGCCTGAACGCGCCGAACGGTCAGCGCACCCGGCCCCGCACCCGCGCGCGGCGCTCCATGGCGTCGCGCGCGGTGTGCTCGTCCTCGTACACCTCGCACATGTGCCGGCCGTCCGGCGTGGCCGTGTGCTCCACCTCCCAGACGCTCATCTCACTGCCGTCCAGCAGCAGGAACGCGTGCTCATACAGCGTGAAGCCGGCGTCCTTCCCCGCCACGCTGCACTGCCGGCCGAAGACCTGCCTGATGTGGTGCGCGAACGCGCCCCGCAGCCGGGCCGCCACCACCTCGCCCGGCCGGTCCTCGTTCTCCGCGCGGCGCAGCACCCGGCGGGCGTGGTCCGCCGAGTCGTCCGGCACGTACATCAGCGGGGCCGTGGCCGGAGGATGGGCCAGCAGCGCCCCCAGCAGCTCCAGGTCCGCGTCCAGATCCGCGCCGAGGTCCACGTCCAGGTCGTCCTCCGGCGCGGGGAACCCGACCGGCAGACGGGAGGCGGCGAGCCGGACGTCGGTCTCCTCCGCGTACAGCTCGTGCTGCTCGGCGCCGTCCCGCCCGGTGTTGTGCACCAGCTCCCAGAGCGTCAGCGACGAGCCGTCCGCCAGCAGGTACGTGTGCCGGTACGTCGCCCGGTGGAGCGCCGCGCTGTGGTGCGACGAGTGCAGCGAACTGGCGTGCGCCAGCGCGGAGTCCAGTCGCTCGACCAGCGCGTCGGGCAGGTCGAAGGAGTTGAGCGCCCGCCCCAGGAGGCGCTCGACGTGCATCTCGGTCGTCTCGTCGTTCGGAACGTTCAAGAGGGGTCTCCAGGCCGTCGCCGCGTGTCACTCGATGCTTGCTTAAGGTAGTGCCTTGGTCTGACAGCGCGTCCGACTTCCTCAAAACGAGGGGCGCGCGTGGCCGGTTCCCGCGCGCCCCCTCCAACTCGCCCCCGCCGCGCCTCAGTCGAGCCGGTACAGGTCGCGGTACGAGGGGAACTCGCCGCCCGGCCCCGAGACCGTCCCCGCGGCCAGCACCGCCCGTACGAGGGCCCTGGTCACGACGGTGGCACCGGCCGCCAGCACCTCGTTCAGCGCGAGCGGGCCGTGCGAGTCGGGCAGGGGCCGCCCGCCGGTGGCGAGGGTGAACACGGTGTCGCCGTCGTTCAGCAGGTGCACCGGCCGCACGGCGCGCGCGATCCCGTCGTGCGCCGTCCCCGCGAGCTTCTGCGCCTGCGCCCGGGTGAGGTCCGCGTCCGTGCCGACCACCGCGAGGGTGGTGTTCAGCGGCGGCCAGTCGTTGCGCTCCAGTGCCTCCGCCAGCCGGCGTGCCGCCGCCGCGTGCACCTCCGGCTCCGGCCGGAACTCCGGCCCGTCGCCGTACGCCCCGTACAGCGTTCCCGTCAGCGGGTCGACCGCCGAGCCCACCGCGTTGGCCACGACCAGGGCGCCGACCGTGATCCCGGACGCCAGGACCGTACTGGCCGTGCCGACCCCGCCCTTCATCCCGCCGATCACCGCCCCGGTCCCGGCGCCGACGGATCCGCACTCCACGGGGGCGTGGGGACCGGTCGCGTCCGCCGCCTCCACCGCCGCCCGCCCCGTCGACGCGTCCGGGCGCGCCTTCCAGTCCCCGCCCCGGCCGAGGTCGAACACGCACGCCGCCGGGACCACCGGCACCACCTGCGAGGGGTCCGGGCCCACGCGGACGCCGCGCCCCCGCTCCTCCAGCCAGGCCATCACCCCGGCCGCCGCCTCCAGTCCGTACGCGCTGCCGCCGGTCAGCACCACCGCCTCGATCCGCTGCACCAGGTTCCGGGGGTCGAGCGCGTCCGTCTCCCGGGTGCCGGGCCCGCCGCCCCGCACGTCCACGGCCGCGACCGCCCCGCCCACGGGCGCCAGGACCACGGTGGTGCCGCTGAGGGCGCTGTCCCCCGGTACGCGCGCGTGGCCGACCCGCAGACCGGCCACGTCCGTCAGTGCGTCATTCATGCCCCCTGGGTACCACGCCCGGCACGGGCGGTGAGGGCGACTCCGGCAGCGACGGCGGCCGCCGCGACGAGCCCGGCGGCGAGCACGCCCCAGCGCCCCGCGAACGTGCAGAGCAGGATTCCGAGCGCGGCGCTCGGCAGCACCGCCTGCTGCGCGATCCCCGCCTTGAAGTACCGCGAGTGCAGTCCCCACACCAGCAGCAGGAACAGTGCCGACGGCAGGGTCACCGCGGCGGCGGCCGCCGTGACCGACAGGTGGGCCTCGCCGACCGCCTGCTCGACGGCGACCTCGATGCCCGCCCCGATCGCCGCGGCCGACGCCTGGATCAGGTAGTGGCCGTAGCCCCACAGGAAGGCCTGCCGGTTGGACAGCAGCCGCTGGTGGGCCGGGACGACGAAGTAGATCCACCAGGCGGCGAAGATCAGCAGCAGCCCGCCGGCGGCGATGGGCAGTACGTCGCCCAGCGCGTCGTTCTCCTCGACGCCCGTCTTCACGGCCACGGTCGCGGCCGCGACGGTCTCGCCGAGCACGATGATCGTGAACAGCCCGTACCGCTCCGCGATGTGCTGCGCGTGCCAGCTCGAGGAGAAGTTCCGCTCCGCGATCGGAGGCACGGACACCTCGGCGACCACCAGGGCCAGGAACACCCACGGGCGCGCGGGCGGGGGCACCAGAACCAGTGCCGTCCAGCCCACCTGGCAGAGCGTCACCCCGGCCGCGTACCGCAGCGCCATGGTCCGCTCGGCACCCGACGCGGCCCGCGCGGCCCGCAGCCACTGCGAGGCGAGCGCGAGCCGCATCACCACGTACCCCAGCCAGACCAGGAAGTAGTCCTGGTCCTCGAAGGCCCGCGACACCCCCGCGGCGAGGATCAGCACACCGGAGATCTGCACCAGTGTCACGACCCGGTAGAGGGCGTCGTCGTTGTCGTACGCCGAGGCGAACCAGGAGAAGTTCATCCAGGCCCACCAGATCGCGAAGAACACCATCGCGTACCGGGCGATGCCGTCCCCGGCATGGCCCTCGGCCACGGCGTGCACGAGCTGGACACCCGCCTGGGCGACCGCCACGACGAAGCAGAGGTCGAAGAAGAGCTCCAGGGGCGTGGCGGCGCGGTGCGTCTCGTCGCGATCGCGCGAGACCAGGGGCCGCAGGGGCGAACGGGGAGGGGAGGTCATCCCCCCAGGACAGCAGAGGCGCCGCCGCCGGACGCCGTCCGTGGGAAGCGGTCACGCCGAAGTCCCCCACAACGGGCGAACCGGCCCGGACGCCCCCTACGGTGGCCGCGTGACCCAGCCCCCCGTCCATGAGCCCGCGCCCGACGAACCAGCGCCTGACGAGCCCGCGCCCGACGAGCCCGCGCCCGACGAACCAGCGCCCGACGAGCCCGCGCCCGACGAACCAGCCCCCACGGCCGACCCCCCACCCGGCGCCCCGCCGGCGCCCACGGGCGAGCCGCCCCCGGGCGCACCCCCGGCGTCGACGGGCCCCACCGCCGACGAGCCCCCACCCGCCGAGCGGCCCGCCCCGCCGGACGGGTCCGTCCCCGCATGAGCCCCGGTGCCGCCCGTCCCCGGCCACACCGCCCACGCGCGGACGGGCGGCGTACCCTGGAGGAATGAGGACCGCCCCCGCCCCCGGACCGCGTGATGCGAAGAGCGACTCGGCGTCGGAGGAAGAAGAGCAGAACCCCCAGGGCCCCCGGGTCCCGAAGAAGAAACCCGCGCTGATCTTCGACGATCCGCTGGACCAGCCTTCGGCGGACGATACGGACCGTGGGTGGGGTGAGCGGCCTCCGGCCGGCGGCAGCGCCGCCGACCTGGCGCGCTTCCTCGACGAGAAGCCGCCGCACCACCTCTGAGCCGACGGCCCTACGGGGCCGCCCGGCCGGCGCCGTGCTGCTCTGCGCGACGAGCGCGTCGCGGATCTCCTTGAGGACCTCCAGCTCGGTGACCTCCAGGGTCTCCTCCACACCCCGCCGCTCCCTCTGGGGGGCCGCCCCCTTGCGCCGTGACCGTGCCGCACCGGCCCGCCCGCACTCAGCACAGCGTCAGCGCCAGACGGGAGGTCGTGGCCGCGCCGGCCAGCTCGGCGGCGGTCGCGCGCGGGACGGACAGCACGATCAGCGCACCGCCGTCGCCCGGCCCGCCGTCCGTCGCTCCGCCCGCCGCGCGCGGCACCGTCTCGACGCGCGCCCCCCTGGCCACCACCCGGGCGGTGTCGTCACCGTCCGCCGACGGGGAGACCGGGGACGCGATCACGTCGACGCGGTCGCCGGGCCGCAGCAGGCGCACGGTGGCGGCGTCCGCGATCCGCACCGGGACGGACACCACCTGAACCGGCTTCCGCTCCCGCTGGGGCGCTGCCGAGGCCCGCGGCTCGTCCACGTCGGCGGGGGCACGCGAACCGGCGGCGGAAGCGGCCAGCGCGGCGGCCGTCAGGGCGAGCCCCGCCGCCACGGCGTGACGCCTCCGCCGCACCGCCCGCCGCAGCCGGTGCCGCCCGCCGCGCACCCGTAACGGCGCGAACTGCGGTACCCCGCACGTCTCGGGCACCGGCGCCGGCGCAGGCACCGGATGCCGGCGCCCCAGCGCGGGCGGGGCGCACGATCCGGACGACGGCGCGGCATCGGCACGAGCGCGAGCGTCAGCGTCGACGTGAAGGGGCGGGAGGGGGAGGGGGAGGGGAAGGGGGAGAGAGCGGGGAGGACAGGGAGGAGTGGAGCGAGGAGGAGTGGGGAGCGTCATGACGACCACCGCCAGCCGTGAGAGGACCGGGCCCGGGCAGCGGCTCGGGCGCCGCCGGCTTTCCGCCGGCGCCCCTCACGATCCCGTCCGCCCGCCGATCCCGCTCACGCCTGTGGACGACCCCGGCGATGGGGAGAACCGCGTCACCCGCGAAGGTGAGCGCCCCTGATCACGGCAGTTCGATGCCGAGGTCCCAGCCGTCGTGCGCGTGGGTGCACAGGCAGGAACGGCTGTCGGTCTCGGGCAGCCCGGCGACCGCGTCGAAGAGCACCTCCCGCAGCCGCCCCACGTTCTCGCCGAACACCCGCAGCACCTCGGTGTGGGAGACGCCGTCCCCGGTCTCGGCACCCGCGTCCAGGTCCGTGACCAGGGCCATCGACGTGTAGCAGAGCCCCAGCTCCCGGGCGAGGTACGCCTCCGGGTGCCCGGTCATGCCGACCACCGACCAGCCCATGGCGGCGTGCCACCGCGATTCGGCGCGCGTGGAGAAGCGCGGCCCCTCGACGACGACCATCGTCCCGCCGTCGACCGCCTCCCAGCCGCGCCCGTGGGCGGCGGCGAGGGCGACCTTGCGGCCGTCGGGGCAATAGGGGTCGGCGAACGACGTGTGCACCACGTTCGGGACGCTCCCGTCGGGCAGCGGCTCCCCGTCGAAGTACGTCTGCGTACGGGCCTTCGTGCGGTCCACCAGTTGGTCCGGCACCAGCAGCGTGCCCGGACCGTACTCGGGGCGCAGTCCGCCGACCGCGCACGGCCCCAGAATCTGCCGCACCCCGACGGACCGGAGCGCCCAGAGGTTGGCCCGGTAGTTGATGCGGTGCGGCGGCAGGTGGTGGCCGCGCCCGTGCCGGGGCAGGAAGGCGACGCGGCGCCCGGCCAGCTCCCCGAAGAACAGCGAGTCGCTGGGGCTGCCGTACGGGGTGGTGACCCGTACCTCGGTGACGTCCTTCAGGAAGGAGTAGAACCCCGAGCCGCCGATGACACCGATGTCCGCGCGGAGCCCCTCGCCGCCGCCACCGCCGTTGCCTGCCTTCGCCGCGTTCGCCATGCGGCTCACCCTAGCCGGGCCCGGAAACGCCCGGGACCCCGCCGTAGGGATACGACGGGGTCCTCGGGGAAGCGGGGGTCAGGCGGCGGAGCTGGAGCTCCCGGCCGCGCCGGACGTGGCCGGCTTGGAGTCCGACGACGAGGAGCTCGTCGAAGAGCCGGAGCCGGACGTCGTGCTCGACGCGCTCGACGACTTCGAGGCGGGCGAGCTGCTGGACGACGCGCCACGGCTGTCGTTGCGGTAGAAGCCGGAGCCCTTGAAGACAATGCCGACGGCCGAGAACACCTTCTTCAGGCGTCCCTGGCAGTTCGGGCACTCGGTCAGGGCGTCATCGGTGAACTTCTGCACCGCCTCGAGGCCCTCGCCGCACTCGGTGCACTGGTACTGGTAGGTCGGCACTTGTCTTCCTCCTGGCACTCTCACTCATTGAGTGCTAACGACAGTCCATACTGACGTATTCCGCGGGATCAGTCCACTGTCACCGGTACGCGGTGACCGACGCCACGCGCCACGGTGCGGCTCGCCGGACGCGGCGCGAGCCGCGAGCGGAGCGCCACCAGGGTGGCCAGCGCCAGTGCCGTACCGGCCAGCGGGACCAGGAATCCGGCGCTCGCGCCGTGCGCGTCCGCCAGCCGGCCGGCGACCGTCACGGCGGCGGCCTGGCCCAGCGCCACGGCGCCCGTCAGCCAGGTGAACGCCTCGGTCCGGGCGGACGCCGGGACCAGCGACTCGACCAGCGTGTAGCCGGTGATCAGCGCGGGGGCGATGCACAGGCCGACGACCAGGCCGAGCGCGCCGAGCAGCACCGCGGAGTGCGCGGACCACAGCAGCGAGGCGGCGAGGGTGAGGCCGGTGTAGCCGAGGACCAGCCGGCGGCGGGGCCCCATCTTCCAGGCGATGGCCCCGACGGCGATGCCGGCCAGCATGTTGCCCGCGGCGAAGAGCCCGTACAGCAGGCCGTTCATGCCCGGCTGCCCGATCTCCTCGGTGAAGGCGGTCAGCGAGACCTGCATGCCGCCGAAGACGGACCCGATGCCCAGGAAGGCGACGGCCAGGACCCGTACACCAGGTACGGACAGGGCGGAGACGCGGTCCACGCGCGCGTGGCCGGCGGCGTTGCCGTGGGCGGGCTGGGTACGGCGCTGGGCGGCGAAGAGCAGGCCGCCGGCCAGGGTCAGCGTCGCCTCGGCGATCAGGCCGGCCGCCGGGTGGACGCCGGTGCACAGCGCGGTGGCGAGGACGGGGCCCACCACGAAGGTGAACTCGTCCGTCACGGACTCGAAGGCCGCCGCGGTCGACATCAGCGGGGAGCCCTCCAGCTTGGCGGCCCAGCGGGACCGGACCATGGGCCCGACCTGCGGCACGGAGGCGCCGGTCGGCACCGCCGCCGCGAACAGGGCCCACAGGGGGGCGTCCGCCAGGGCCAGCGCCGTCAGGGCCGACACCGACAGGGTGTGCACCAGCACGCCGGGGACCAGGACGGCCCGCTGGCCGAAACGGTCGGCGAGCTTGCCGCTCTGCGGGGCGAACAGGGCCATGGAGACGCCGGTGAACGCGGCGACCGCGCCGGCGCTGCCGTAGGAGCCGGTGGTGTGCTGCACCAGCAGGACGATGCCGATGGTCAGCATCGCGAAGGGCTGCCGCGCGGCGAACCCGGGCAGCAGGAACGTCCAGGCGCCCGGGGTGCGCAGGAGCTGCCCGTAACCGGGACGCCGAGCGGGGTCCGTGGGGGTGACCTGGGCTGTCTTGACAGCGGAGGGCACGGCCCGTGCCTTTCTGCCGCCTGGTAGCGCTCCCCTGGGTGTCGGGAGCCGCCGAGAGCTGTCCTCTTGCGCGGAACTGCGGTAGATACCGGGCTCCACTGCGGGGAGCTTCACGGCCGCCATACGGTCGCGCCAGCTCTGCGTCAGGCAGAGTTGGTCGATCAGTGTGCCTTCATGGTACAGGGAGCGGCGCGTGTGGTGCCTGTGAAATTGCCGATACGGCCAGGACCTCACCTCCGATTAACCGGAAGTTCACCTTCCGTTTGGTTGGCGCCGCCGTACGCCGCGCCTCCCACCGTGCCGCCCCGCCCCGCCCCGCCCCGCCCCGCCGCCCCGGCCCGCCCGCTCCCCACCTCAGCGGCGGCCGTTGGCGCCCGTGCCCAGCCAGTCGGCCAGCTTGCCGCCCTGGCTCACCGCCCGGAGGCGCCGCTCGGCCGCGTCCCGGACCGGGTCCGTCGCCACCACCAGCAGCTCGTCCCCGCGCCGCAGCACGGTCGTGGGCGCCGGGACGAAGCTCTGGCCCTCCCGGACGACCAGGGTCACCGCCGCCCCCGGAGGCAGCCGCAGCTCGGCGACCTCCACGCCGTGCATCCGGGACTTCTCCGGGACGGCCACCGACAGCAGGTGCCCGCGCAGCCGCTCCAGGGGTGCCGATTCGACGCCCAGGTCGGCGGCCTCCGCCGAGTCGGCCAGCCGCAGCGCCCTGGCCAGCCACGGCAGGGTCGGACCCTGCACCAGGGTGTAGACGACGACCAGCACGAAGACGATGTTGAAGACCTTCTCGCTGCCCTCGATCCCGGACACCATCGGGATGGTCGCCAGGATGATGGGCACCGCCCCGCGCAGGCCCGCCCACGACATCAGGGCCTGCTCCTGCCACGGGACGCGGAACGGCAGCAGGCTCAGCAGCACGGACAGCGGCCGCGCCACCACCGTCAGCGCCAGCCCGACCAGCACCGCCGGCCAGAAGTCGTCCACCAGCTCGTGCGGGGTCACCAGCAGGCCGAGCAGGACGAACATGCCGATCTGGGCGATCCAGCCCAACCCCTCGGCGAACCCCCGGTTGGCGGGCGCGTGCGGCAGCCTGGCGTTGCCCAGGACCACCGAGGCCAGGTAGACCGCGAGGAAGCCGCTGCCGTGCGCCATGGCGCCCGCCGCGTAGGCGACCACGGCGATGGCCATCACGGCGATCGGGTACAGGCCGGAGGCGGGCAGGGCCACGTGGCGCAGCCCGAACGAGCCCAGGAAGCCGATCGCCAGTCCGATGCCGGCGCCGATGGCCAGTTCCATCACGATCGTGCCGAGCAGCATGTACCAGCTCTCGACCGGGCCGGTCGTCGAGAAGGCCACCACCAGGATCACGACGGGGGCGTCGTTGAAGCCGGACTCGGCTTCCAGGGTGCCGGTCACCCGGGACGGGAGGGGGATCTTGCGCAGGACGGAGAAGACGGCGGCGGCGTCGGTCGAGGAGACGACCGCGCCGATGATCAGCGCCTGGCGCCAGTCGAGGCCCACCCAGTAGTGGGCCGCCGCGGCCGTGACGCCCACGCTCACCGCGACGCCGGCGGTCGACAGGACGGCCGCCATGGGCAACGCGGGTTTGATCTCCTTCCACTTCGTTCCCAGGCCACCCTCGGCCAGGATCACCACAAGCGCGGCATAGCCTATGACTTGGGTCATTTCGGCATTGTCGAAGTGGACGTTGCCGATCCCGTCCTGCCCGATGGCGACCCCGATCCCGAGGTACAGCAACAGGCTGGGGAGCCCGCTGCGGGAGGAGATCCGCACAGCCGCGACGGCGACGAGCAGCACGAGCGAGCAGATGAACAGGAGTTCGTTGAGCTGGTGGACAGTCAGTGGCCGACCCTTCCTCATGTGCGCGCCGGATCGTTCCAGCAACGGGGGTACTTCGTTACCTTACCTAATCATTAACGTTTCCTTGACGCCTGATCGTCCTCCATGGTCGTCCGGGGGAGGCGGTCCCTTACTGACACCGCGTCCGGGCCGGGTGAGCGCTGCGCCTATGGTTGCTCCCAGCACTCCAGGACCAGCCTGCGCCTCGAAGGACAGCGATGCCCGCCAACACCACCGCCGCTTCCACCAAGAAGAAGGGGCGACGTGCCCGTCTGCTCGTGATCGCCCTGGTGCTGGCGCTGGTCGCGGGCGTCGGCTACGGCGCCTACTGGAGCGTCAGCACCGTGCGTGCTCCGTTCCCGCAGACCACCGGCACCCTCAAGCTCGACGGGCTCTCCGGTCCGGTCGACGTGAAACGGGACGACTACGGCGTCCCGCAGATCTACGCCTCCACCGACGAGGACCTCTTCCGCGCCCAGGGTTACGTCCAGGCCCAGGACCGCTTCTGGGAGATGGACGTCCGCCGCCACATGACGGCCGGACGGCTGTCGGAGATGTTCGGCAAGGACCAGGTCGAGACGGACGCGTTCCTGCGCACCCTCGGCTGGCACCGGGTGGCCCAGCAGGAGTACGACAAGCTCCTGTCGCCCGACACCAAGAAGAACCTCCAGGCCTACGCGGACGGCGTGAACGCCTACCTGAAGGGCAAGGAGGGCGGTGACATCTCCGTCGAGTACTCCGCCCTCGCCTTCGCCAACGACTACACCATCGAGCCCTGGACGCCGGTCGACTCGGTGGCCTGGCTCAAGGCGATGGCCTGGGACCTGCGCGGCAACATGCAGGAGGAGATCGACCGTTCGCTGATGACCAGCAGGCTCAGCGAGAAGCAGATCAAGGACCTGTACCCGGCGTACCCCTACGACCTGCACCGTCCGATCGTGGACAAGGGCGGCGTCGACAAGGCCACCGGCAAGTTCGACCCCGACGCCGAGGGGGAGGGCGGCGGCCAGGACGCGGACACGGACGGCGGCCAGGGCACGGGCAACGGCACGGGCCGGAACGGCACCGGCCAGGGCACCGGCAGCGGCAGCGGCCAGGGCAATGGCTCCGGCACGGGCAACGGCACCCCTCAGGGGGCCACCCAGGGCCTCCAGTCCCAGCTCTCGTCCCTGTCGGCGAACCTGGAGAAGATCCCCGCCCTGCTCGGCCCCAACGGCAACGGTATCGGCTCCAACTCGTGGGTCGTCTCCGGCAAGTACACGACCACCGGGAAGCCGCTGCTCGCCAACGACCCGCACCTGGCGCCCCAGCTCCCCTCGCTCTGGTACCAGATGGGCCTGCACTGCCGTGCCGTCTCGGACAAGTGCCGTTACGACGTGGCCGGCTACACCTTCTCGGGCATGCCCGGCGTGATCATCGGCCACAACCAGGACATCGCCTGGGGCTTCACCAACCTGGGCGCGGACGTCAGCGACCTGTACCTGGAGAAGATCACCGACAACGGGTACGAGTTCGACAAGAAGGAGATCCCCTTCGTCACCCGCAAGGAGGTCATCAAGATCGCCGGTGAGGGCCCCAGGACCATCACCGTCCGGTCGACGAACAACGGCCCCCTGGTGTCCGACCGCAGCAACGAGCTGGAGAAGGTCGGCGACGAGGCTCCCGTCGACGCCCTCGCCCCGGACCGCGGCGACGGCTACGCGGTCGCCCTCCGCTGGACCGCGCTCGACCCGGGCAAGTCCATGGACGCCGTCTTCAAGCTGAACCGCGCCACCGACTTCAAGCAGTTCCGCGAGGCCGCCCGCGACTTCGAGGTGCCCTCCCAGAACCTGATCTACGCCGACGCCAAGGGCGCCGAGGGCAACATCGGCTACCAGGCCCCCGGCAGGATCCCGGTCCGCCAGAAGGGCCACGACGGCACCCTGCCGGCGCCCGGCTGGGACAAGAAGTACACCTGGAAGAAGACGTACGTCCCCTTCGACGAGCTCCCCTACGAGGAGAACCCGGAGCGCGGCTACATCGTGACCGCCAACCAGGCCGTCATCGACCAGGACGCGTACCCGTACGCGCTCACCCAGGACTGGGGCTACGGCTCGCGCAGCCAGCGCATCAACGACCTCATCGAGTCCAAGACCAAGGACGGGGCCAAGGTCTCCACCGAGGACATGCGGACCATGCAGATGGACAACAGCAGCGAGATCGCCAAGCTGCTGACCCCCTACCTGCTGAAGATCGACATCTCCGACCCGCACGTCCGCGAGGCGCAGAAGCTCCTGGAGGGGTGGAACTACACCCAGGACGCGGACTCCGGGGCGGCCGCCTACTTCAACGGCGTCTGGCGCAACGTCCTGAAGCTGGCCTTCGGCAACAAGCTGCCCAAGGAGCTCCGGGTGAAGGGCGAGTGCCTCAACGTCCGCCCGGCCGACTCCACCGGACCCGTCGACGAGCAGAACCGGCTGGTGCGGGAGTGCGGCCAGCGCGACGCCGACTCGGCGCAGCCGGACGGCGGCGACCGCTGGTACGAGGTGGTCCGCAGGATCCTGGCGGACGAGAAGAACGAGTGGTGGAAGTCGCCGCAGAGCCGGACCCACGACGGCACCGACACCCGTGACGAACTGCTGAAGCGCGCCATGGAGGACGCCCGCTGGGAGCTGACCTCCAAGCTCGGCAAGGACGTCAACAGCTGGAGCTGGGGCCGGCTGCACCAGCTCACCCTGAAGAACCAGACCCTCGGCACCGAGGGCCCGGGCGCCGTCCAGTGGCTGCTCAACCGGGGCCCCTGGAACCTCTCGGGCGGCGAGGCGGCGGTCAACGCCACCGGCTGGAACGCGGCCGGCGGGTACGGGGTCGTCTGGGTGCCGTCGATGCGGATGGTCGTGAACGTCGGCGACTGGGACAAGTCCCGCTGGATCAACCTGACCGGCGCCTCCGGTCACGCCTACAGCGCCCACTACACCGACCAGACCGACAAGTGGGCCAAGGGCGAGCTGCTCGACTGGGCCTACGGCAAGCAGGCGGTCGACGCCCGGACCGTCGACACGCTCGTGCTCACGCCGTAGGGGGCGCCAGGGCCTCAGGCACGGAAGCGGAGGGTGACCTCCGGGGTCACCGCCGCGTGGACGGGGTGGTCGTGCGGTTCCTCCGGGACCCGCTCGACCACCTCGTTCGCGTACAGGAGCACCACCAGGGCCGGATCGTGCCCGCCCCGGGCCAGCCGGGCCAGCACCCGGTCGTACGAGCCGCCGCCGCGCCCCAGCCGCATCCCCCGCACGTCCACCGCCAGGCCGGGCAGGAGGACCGTGTCGGCCTCCACGACGGCGTCCACGCCCAGCCGGGGCCCCGCGGGCTCCAGGAGGCCCCGCCGGGCCGGCAGGAGCCGCTCCGCGCCCTCGTAGGCCGCCCAGTCCAGGTCGTTGTCCTCCAGCAGGACCGGCAGCAGGACGCGCACGCCCCGCTCGCGCAGTACGTCGAGCAGCGCGCGCGTGCCGGGCTCGCTCCCCGTGGAGACGTAGGCGGCGACCGTCCAGGCCCGCCGCAGCTCGGGCAGGTTCAGGGCGGCTTCCGCGAGAACCGCCGCGGACTTCTGGACGTCATCACTGGTCAGGAGGGCTCGCGCGGCCAGCAGTTGGCGTCGCAGAGCGGTCTTTTCGGACATGTCGTCGGTCACCAATACCTCACAAAACCTCTCGTACAAGGCCGTAGGGGCACGAAGTTAACCGGAGGCGGATCTTCCTCCCATACCGACCGGATAGGGTGCTCCGCATGAACGACTCGCACCCCAGGATCAGCAAGGCTGTCATTCCCGCCGCCGGCCTCGGCACCAGGTTCCTGCCGGCCACCAAAGCCACTCCCAAAGAGATGCTGCCTGTGGTCGACAAGCCGGCCATCCAGTACGTCGTCGAAGAGGCGGCCGGTGCCGGCCTCTCCGACGTGCTGATGGTCACCGGCCGCAACAAGCGGCCCCTCGAGGACCACTTCGACCGCAACTACGAGCTCGAGGAAGCCCTCGTCAAGAAGGGCGACCAGGAGCGCCTCGCCAAGGTCCAGGAGTCCAGCGACCTGGCGACCATGCACTACGTCCGCCAGGGCGACCCCCGCGGACTCGGCCACGCCGTCCTGTGCGCCGCCCCGCACGTCGGCGACGAGCCGTTCGCGGTCCTCCTCGGCGACGACCTCATCGACCCGCGCGACCCCCTGCTGTCCCGCATGGTGGAGATCCAGGAGCGCGAGGGCGGCAGCGTCGTCGCCCTGATGGAGGTCGAGCCGTCCCAGATCCACCTCTACGGCTGCGCGGCCGTCGAGCCCACCGGCGACGCCGACGTCGTCAAGGTGACCAACCTGGTCGAGAAGCCCGACCCGGCCGAGGCCCCCAGCAACTACGCCATCATCGGCCGGTACGTGCTGGACCCCGCCGTGTTCGGGATACTGCGCCGGACCGAGCCGGGCCGGGGTGGTGAGATCCAGCTCACCGACGCCCTCCAGAAGCTCGCCGCCGACGAGTCGGCGGGCGGCCCGGTGCACGGCGTCGTCTTCAAGGGCCGCCGCTACGACACCGGTGACCGGGGCGACTACCTGCGGGCCATTGTCAGACTCGCGTGCGAACGTGAGGATCTGGGACCGGACTTCCGGAACTGGCTGCGCGGTTACGTCACCGAGGAGATGCAGGAACTGTGAGTACGACCTGGTCGGTGGACGAGCACCTGGAGGACATCCTCCAGGCTGTCCACCCGCTCGACCCCATCGAGCTGCCGCTGCCCGACGCCCAGGGCTGTGTCCTGGTCGAGGACGTCACGGTGTCCGTCGCCCTGCCGCCCTTCGACAACAGTTCCATGGACGGGTACGCGGTACGGGTCGCCGATGTCACCGGCGCCACCGAGGAGTTCCCGGCGGTGCTCACCGTGATCGGCGACGTGGCGGCGGGCAGCGAGGAGCTGCTCATCGTCGGCCCCGGCCAGGCCGCCCGCATCATGACCGGCGCCCCGCTGCCGCCCGGCGCCGAGGCCGTCGTCCCCGTCGAGTGGACCGACGGCGGCACCGGCGGCGCGCCCGCCACCGGGATGCGGGCCGCCAGCGCCGCGCCCGAGGGCGCCACCGGCGAGGTCCGCGTCCACCGCCCCGCCGGGGCCCGCGCCCATGTGCGCGCGCGGGGCAGCGACGTGCGGCCCGGCGACCTGGCCCTGGCGGCCGGCACCGTCCTCGGCCCGCCGCAGATCGGGCTGCTCGCCGCCATCGGACGCGGCACGGTCCGGGTGCGTCCCCGCCCGCGCGTGGTGGTGATCTCCACCGGCAGCGAGCTGGTCCAGCCCGGCGAGGAGCTGGGCCCCGGCCGGATCTACGACTCCAACAGCTTCGCCCTGGCCGCCGCCGCGCGGGACGCGGGCGCCATCGCCTACCGGGTCGGCGCCGTCACCGACGACGCCGCCGGCCTCCGGGCCGCCATCGAGGACCAGCTCATCCGCGCCGACCTCCTGGTCACCACCGGCGGGGTCAGCGTCGGCGCGTACGACGTGGTCAAGGAGGCCCTCTCCTCGGTGGGCGACGAGGACGAGCCGGGCGGCGGCGTCGACTTCCGCAAGCTCGCCATGCAGCCGGGCAAGCCGCAGGGCTTCGGCTCCATCGGCCCCGACCACACCCCGCTCCTGGCGCTGCCCGGCAACCCGGTCTCCAGTTACGTCTCCTTCGAGCTGTTCGTCCGGCCCGCGATCCGGGCCCTGATGGGCCTGGGGGACACCGTGGACACCCAGCGGCCACGCGTGCGTGCCGCCCTCGCCGCCGACGGGCCGCTGTCCTCCCCGGCCGGCAAGCGCCAGTTCCTCCGGGGCCGGTACGACGCCGCCGACGGCACGGTCACCCCGGTGGGCGGCGCCGGCTCCCACCTGATCGCCGCCCTCGCCCGGGCGGACGCCCTGCTGGTCGTCCCCGAGGACACCACCACGGTGGAGCCGGGCGGGGAACTGGACGTGATCCTCATCGGCTGACGGGGGCCGCGTGGCGGTACCGTGTCTGCCGCTGTGCCTTCCCGGGGGACCACCCCCGGCCCCCGCCGGCGCGACAATGGCCGTGCGGGGCAATCGGCGCCGGAACACGCGAGGCGGAGTTCAGCAGTGAGTACGCAAGGCAGCCTGACGCACATCGACGAGTCGGGGGCGGCCCGGATGGTCGACGTCTCCGGGAAGGACGTCACCGCCCGCACCGCCCGCGCCACCGGCCGGGTGCTGGTCTCCCCCCGGGTGATCGAGCTGCTGCGCGGTGAAGGCGTCCCCAAGGGCGACGCCCTCGCCACCGCCCGGATCGCGGGCATCATGGGCGCCAAGCGCACCCCGGACCTCATCCCGCTGTGCCACCCGCTCGCCGTCTCGGGCGTGAAGCTGGACCTGTCGGTCGCGGACGACGCGGTCGAGATCGCCGCGACGGTGAAGACCACCGACCGCACGGGCGTCGAGATGGAGGCGCTCACGGCGGTCTCGGTGGCCGCGCTGACCGTCGTCGACATGATCAAGGCCGTCGACAAGTCCGCCGTCATCACCGACGTACGGGTGGAGGAGAAGACGGGCGGCAAGTCCGGCCCCTACCGGCGGACCGAGGCCGAAGGGGAGCGGGCGTGACCCCCAGGGCCGGACACGTCCACGGCGCGCACGCCCCCGGACCGGAGCGCGGCACCACCCCGCACGCCGCCGGAGCGGAACACGCCCCCGGAGCGGAAAACGCCCCCACCGTCCCCGCCGACGGCGCCCCGTACCGGGCGCTCGTCGTGACCGCGTCCAACCGGGCCTCCGCCGGGGTGTACGAGGACAAGGGCGGCCCCCTCCTGGCCGAGGGGCTCACCAGGCTCGGCTTCCGCGTCGACGGCCCCCAGGTCGTCCCGGACGGCGACCCGGTGGAAGCCGCGCTGCGCGCCGGGGTCGAGGCCGCGTACGACGTCATCCTCACCACCGGCGGCACCGGGATCTCGCCCACCGACCGGACGCCCGACGTCACCCGCCGGGTCCTGGACCACGAGGTCCCCGGCATCCCCGAGGCCATCCGCGCGTACGGCCGCGACAAGGTCCCCGCCGCCGCCCTGTCCCGGGGGCTGGCCGGGGTCGCCGGCCGCACCCTGATCGTCAACCTGCCCGGCTCCACCGGTGGCGTCCGCGACGGCCTCGCCGTCCTGGAGCGGATCCTGGTGCACGCGGTCGACCAGCTCCGCGGCGGCGACCACCCCAGACCGTCATGAACCCGGCCTGGCCCGTGACGCTGGTGGACGGCGCCGTCGTCCTGCGGCCGATAAAGCTGCGCGACCAGCGGGAGTGGCGGGAGGTCAACCGGCGCAACCGCGACTGGCTGCGCCCCTGGGAGGCGACCATCCCGCCGCCCGCGCCCGGCAGTCCGCTCGCCCAGCGCCCCACCTACCGGCAGATGGTCCGCCATCTGCGCGCCGAGGCGAACGCGGGGCGGATGCTGCCGTTCGTCGTCGAGTACGAGGGCCGCCTGGTCGGACAGCTCACCGTCGCCGGCATCACCTGGGGCTCGATGTGCTCGGGCCACGTCGGGTACTGGGTGGACCGGGAGATCGCCGGCCGGGGCGTCATGCCGACGTCCGTGGCCCTCGCCGTCGACCACTGCTTCCGCGCGGTCGGACTGCACCGGATCGAGGTGTGCATCCGCCCCGAGAACACCCCCAGCCGCCGGGTCGTCGAGAAACTCGGATTCCGGGAGGAAGGGCTGCGTCCCCGGTACCTCCACATCGACGGGGCCTGGCGCGACCACCTGGTCTTCGCGCTCACCGCGGAGGAGGTCCCGGAGGGACTGCTGCGCCGCTGGCACCGCACCGGCCGCGGCACCCCGCGCTGATTAATAAGAAATGTGTTCGAATTCGGTCCCCGTTCAGTCGTAACCGGTCGGATCAATCACAAAAAAATTCAGTGATATCAGCCAGATCGTGCGACACACCGGCCCAATTGGCCGATGGCCGGATGCGAACCCCTCTACGGTGTGAGACGTGAGCAGCAGCGGCCTCATCTACGCAGTCATCGTCGGGGCCTGGGCCGCCTACTTGGTGCCGATGTGGCTCCGCAGGCAGGACGAGCTGAACGAAGCCCGTCCGACGGAACGCTTCAGCACCGCCATCCGGCTCCTGTCCGGACGGGCGGGGATGGAGCGCCGGTACGCCAAGGAGCTGCGTGAGCGCACCGCCGAACAGGCGGCGTCACCCGACGTCGACCCGGACGCCGAGACCGAGCACCTCAGCTCGGTCGACGTCCGGGCCTTCGCCGCGCCCCCGGACCACACCGAGGCGCGTCTGGAGGTCCCGGCGGTCCCGCCGGCCGGGCCTCGCCCCGCCCGGCGTCCCCGGCCCGCCGGAGCGGCCGCCGAGCGCGCCCGGCGTTCCAAGGTCCTCGCCCGGCGCCGGCGCACCACGGTGGTCCTCTTCCTCGCCTTCACGCTCGGCGCGATCGTCGCGGCGGTCGGCGGCCTGGCGTTCCTGTGGGCCCCCGGCGTCCCGGCCGTCCTGCTGAGCGCGTACATCGTGCACCTGCGCGCCCAGGAGCGCCGGCGCTTCGTGTACGTCATGGACCGGCGTCGCGCCGAGGCCGCCGCCCAGCGACTGCGCGAGAGCCGCCCGCGCGGCCGGCCCGTCCAGGATCAGGACGAGGCGCCCGAGGCCCACCACCCGCACCCGCAGCCCGAGCCGGAGCCGGCTCCCGCGCTCACCCCGCAGGAGGCCGGGCGGCGCGCCTTGGTGGAGCAGACGGACCACGCGGAGTGGGTGGACCAGCAGCGCGATCACGGCCCCGCCCGTGGCGACAGCTGGGACCCGGTCCCCGTGCCGCTGCCCACGTACGTCACCGCGCCGGTCGCCCCGCGCGCGACGGGCGGCGTCGACGTCACCGACCCGGAGACCTGGAGCGCGGCCCGCTCCTCGGCGGCGGAGCCCACCCCGCCGCCGCCCACGCGCCAGAACCCGAACCCGAGCCCGCACCCCCCGCGCCGCTCCCACGACCACGGCCGGACGCCGCTCTTCGACCAGTACGCGGACGAGGACCGGCCCCGCGCCGCGAACGAGTGAGAGCGGTGTGACGCGTCTCGCGCGGTCCCCGGGGGTACGGATTTCCAAGCACCCGGATCGGGATGCTAATGTTTCACACGTCGCAAGGGCCTGTGGCGCAGTCTGGTAGCGCACCTCGTTCGCATCGAGGGGGTCTGGGGTTCAAATCCCCACAGGTCCACGCACACACGAGATCCCGTCCGATCGTTCCGATCGGGCGGGATCTCGTCGTTGACGGCCCCGTGGCGCGGCGGCCGGGCGGCGGGGGGACCGGCGCGACGAGGAGCCCGGAGTCGACCGGCCGGGGCGCGGACGGCGCTCGTACGGGATGCGCGGGCGCGGCCGGTATGGGGCCGGGTGCACCGCCTGCCGGAAGTCTTGTTCCATAGCGGCGGGTTATGGAAAGCTGTGCAACCCCGCGGGCCCAACCGGGCTTTATTGCGCGGTAGTTCGAATTCCTGGGCGGTGGCAACCCTAAAAGGGAATCGCGCCGAATAGGTATGTACCAATCCAGGTACCCATCAGGCTGCGTTCCCCTTCAGCCCCCCATCGCAATGCCCTGAATGGAAATGGACCCATGCGCTCTCCCCGTCCCGAGCATCCCGTACCGCCACCGCCGCCCTACGCACCCACGTCGGGAGGCGCCGACGCGGCGCTGGCCGCCGCGCTGGGCGCGGCGCCCGGCGGCGGGGACCCGGCGGACACGTACCCCGCCACCGTGCTCCTCGCGCGGCACTGCCGGGCGATGAGCGACTACGCGGCACTGCTCACCACCTCCCGCACCTACGCCTCGATGGCCGTGTCGGCCGCCTTCGCCCGGGTCCTGGACGAACTGCGGTACGGCGGCGGGAGCGGCACGGAGGCGGCGGTGCGGCCGCGGCTGCTGGCGGCGGTGCGCCGTACCGTCGCGGACTGGGCCCGGGACCCGCGGACCGCGGCGCTGCTGACCGGGCTGCCGGACCCCGCCGCGCCGGGGCCCGACCGGCTGCTCGTCGCCCGGGCGTTCGCCGCGCTGCCCGGCCCGGCGCAGGTGCTGCTGTGGCACCGGGAGGTCGAGGCCGAGGGGATATCCATTCCGGCCGCATTGCTTGCCGTCGACCCCCGGACCGCGTCGGCACAACTCGACGACGCCCGGGAACTGTTCCGCGACGGGTGTCTTCGCGTCCATTCGGAGCTCGCCACCGACCCGGAATGCCGGCACTACAACCGGCTGCTCGACATATCGCTGCGGCGCGGTGGAGAGCTGATCCCGGACATCCGGCGGCATTTGTCGAAGTGCCGGCACTGCCGGTACGCGGCGGACCAGTTGGACCACTCCGGCGGGCGGCTGCCGCTGCTGCTGGCCGAGGGCGTGCTCGGCGAGGGCGCCCGCGGGTACGTCGAGTCGCGGCCCGGCCGCTCCCGCGCCCGGACCGCCGCCCCTGCCGAGGCGCCGCGCCGGGCGGGGCGCCACTCGCGGGCCGTGCCGGCGGGAGCCGCACGGCGCCTGGCCGCCGCCGTACCGGGCGGGGGAACGCTGCTGGTGGGCCTCGGCGTCGTCATGGCCGGCGTCCTGGGCGTGGCGGCCGTGACCAGCTTGTGGCCGGACCGGGACGGCGGTGGGCGGAGTGCCGGGCCGGCGGCCCCGGGCGGGTCCGGCGGTGCCGCCGCCCCGGCGCCGGGTTCCCGGCCGACGACCGCCACCCCCCGGCCCCCCGCGCCGGCCGGTCACGGCGGCGGAGCGCCGACCACCCGGCTGCGCAACGCGCGGGCGGCGGAGCTGTGCCTGGACATCCGGGACGGCCGGCCGCAGGTCGGCGCCGAACTCATGCTGGCCGTCTGCTCGGGCCACCCCGCGCAGACGTGGCGGTACGAGCCGGACGGCCTGCTGCGCAGCGCCGCGGCCCCGGACCTGTGCGCGCACTCGCAGGAGCCCTCCGGGGTGGTCGTGCTGCGGCTGTGCGCGACACAGGCGGCCATGACCGTGCGGTACGACCTGAGCGTCCAGGGCGACCTCGTGCCCCGCTGGCACGCGGGACTGGGCCTGGTGCCGACCGCGCCGCAGGCCGGGGCCACGGTGGTGGTCAGGATGCGGGACGGGTCGGCGTCCCAGCGCTGGCTGACCGACAACGCTGTCGGCGCCCCCGCGACGGTGCCCGCGCCCCGGCGGGCGGTCGATGACATCGATGCCACCGGCGGGGGCGCGACGGGGAGGACCCGGGCGCCGGGCGCCCCGACGGGCCCGTCGGCGGACCGGCCGGCCGCCCCGCCGGCCGCCACCGGCGGCCGCACGGCGGCGACCGGGGCCCCGTCCGGTGGGCGGGACGGCGAGCGGTCCCAGGAGCAGGACGGTGAGCCGTACGGGGAGCGGGACGGCGTCCGGGGAGTCAGCGCCCCGGCCCCGGACCCCGGCGCGCGGCCGGAGGCCCCTGACCCCGGTGCGCCGTCGGGCGCCCCGGGGCGGGCGGTGGAGCTCGCGCCCGCCGAGGGCGCGGGCCCGCTCGTCCTCACGGTGGTCCCGGGTGCGGCGGCCCCCGCGGTGGACCGGGGCGGGGCCGTCACGGACTGAGCGCCGGCGGGGGCGGCCCCGCCGGCGCGGCCGGGCCGGTTACGACACCTGGGCCTTGTCGTACAGGGCCTTGGCCTCGTTGCCGAAGTACGGGCCGAACATGCGGTTCGGCAGGAACGTGTAGCCGAAGCTGTTCACCGACACCTGGAGGCCCGTCCCGGCCGACTCGCTGAAGCCGGTGAACCAGGGTCCGCCGCTGGAGCCGCCGGTCATGTTGCAGCCCAGGCTGTGGTCCTGGGAGAAGAGGAAGTCCTTGGAGGAGTTCCCGCTGCAGTAGATCAGCTTCGTGCCGTCGTACGGGGACGCCGCCGGGAACCCGAAGGCGTACATCTGCTTGTTGTAGCCGCCGTTGAACTGGATGCCCTGGGCGCCGGTGACGGCGGTGAGGTTCTGGCCGCCCAGCGGGGCGACGACGGCCGCGCCGATGTCGTGGTTGATGTCCTCGCTCGCCTCCCACTGCGGGGTGGTGAGGGTCTTGGTGGCGGTCCACTGACCGTAGGGCGCCTGGCCGTTGTCGTACGCGGGCACGAAGACCCAGTTGGTGTGCCAGCTCCCCTGGTACTTCACGCAGTGTCCGGCGGTGATGACCGTGCTGGCGTTCTGGCTGGTCACGGCATTTCCGGTGCAGGACGCGGTCCGCCCCTGGAAGGTGAAGAACACCCGGCCGGAGGTCTTCACGACCGCTCCGCCGCCGGTCCAGGCCCCGCCCGCCTGGGGGAAGGCCGTGGGCGCGACGGCCGTGGGCGCGGCGGCCGTCGGCGCGACGGTCGTGGTGCGGCCGCCCGGTGCCGGGGCCCGGAGCTTCGTGGCGGCCGCCGGGGTGAGGGTCAGGTCGAGCGGGGTGGCGCCGCGCATGCGCTCGGCGGTCCAGAAGGTCCGTGCCCGGTGCTGTTCGGCGGCGGTGACGGTCCTGGCGCCGGGGTCGGGGGCGGGTGCCGGCGCGGCCGCGGTGGCGGTCGCGGTCGACAGGGCGCCGGTGAGCAGGGCTCCGACGGTCAGCAGGACACCCATGGCGGTGCGTTGGCCTCTCACGCATGTCTCCTTCTGCCGTGCCCGGGCGCGGCCCGCGCGGCCGGGCAGGGTGGGGGAACGAAGAGCGGTGCGGATCGACGTGCGTGAGGCAGGGTGCCACGACCGGGGGTGCTTTGTCAGGGGCGCGTCACGGTCTCGTCGTCGGGAGGTCGTCACTCGGGTCGTACGGCGTCACTTCAGCGGTTTCGCGAAACAGCGGCTGCTCTCGTACTCCCGGTAGTAGCCGAACTTGGCGCACGGCTCGTACCCGCTGGAGACGTAGAGCGCGATGGCCTCCGGCTGGGCGTCGCCGGTCTCCAGCACCATCCGGGTGCGGCCGGCGGCCCGGGCGTCGTCCTCCAGGGCGGCGAGGATGCGGCGGGCCAGGCCCAGGCCGCGCGCCTCGGGCACGACGTACATGCGCTTCAGCTCGGCGTCACCGTCGGAGTAGCCCTCCTCGTTCTCGTCCTGGGTGCGCCAGCCGCCCGTGGCGACGGGGCGGCCCCCGGAGTCGTAGGCGAGCAGGTAGAGGCCCCGGGGCGGCCGGAACATCACGGGATCCAGCGGTGTGAGGTCGCCCTCGTCGCCGTACCGCTCGGCGTACTCGAGCTGGACCATGTCGTTGAGTTTGCGGGCGTCCGGGTGGTCGAACGAGCTGGACTGAATAATCATGCGAGGCATCGTACAATCATGCGGAGTGATCTTCGAGGTGTCGTCGGTAGGGTGCGTGGATGCTCATTGTGACCTCCGTGAACGTGAACGGTCTGCGGGCCGCCGCCAAGAAGGGCTTCGTGGAGTGGCTGGCCGCCACCGAGGCCGACGTGGTGTGCCTCCAGGAGGTGCGGGCCGAGGAGTCCCAGCTCCCCGAGGCGGTCCGCGCCCCCGAGGGCTGGCACACGGTCCACGCCCCGGCCGCCGCCAAGGGGCGCGCGGGCGTCGCGCTCTACACGCGGCGCGAGCCCGACGCCGTACGGATCGGGTTCGGGTCGGAGGAGTTCGACGGCAGCGGCCGCTACGTGGAGGCCGACCTGCCCGGCGTCACGGTCGCCAGCCTCTACCTGCCCTCCGGTGAGGTCGGCACGGAGCGGCAGGACGAGAAGACCCGCTTCATGGGGGCGTTCCTGCCGTACCTCGCCGGGCTGCGGGAGCGCGCCGCCGCCGACGGCCGTGAGGTGGTCGTCTGCGGCGACTGGAACATCGCCCACCGGCCGGCCGACCTGAAGAACTGGAAGTCCAACCAGAAGAACTCCGGTTTCCTCCCCGAGGAGCGGGAGTGGCTGACCCGCGTCTTCGACGAGGCGGAGTACGTGGACGTCGTCCGCGCGCTCCACCCCGACCAGGACGGGCCGTACTCGTGGTGGTCCTACCGAGGCCGGGCCTTCGACAACGACGCCGGCTGGCGCATCGACCTCCAGGTCGCGACGCCCGGGCTCGCCGCCCGGGCGGTCAAGGCCTGGGTGGAGCGGGCGGCCACGCACGGCGAGCGGTGGAGCGACCACGCCCCCGTCACGGCGGCCTACGACCTCTAGGTCGTGTCTTGTCCCGCCGCCCGGTGCCGCCGGGCACAGGTGTCCGTCAAGCGGGGCCGGATGGTCCGGAAGTGAGGGTTCGTCAGCCCTGGTGTGGCGGGGCCCGGAAGCGGGGAAACCTTCTGGCAGGGTGACGGTGTGCGCATCACCGCCGTACGTACGCCGCCGAAGTCCGCCCTGCTCGCGGCCGTCGTGTGCGGCCTGCTGATCGCCGCCACCGTACCGACGTCGGCCACCGTCCCGGTTCCCGCTCACGAGATCCCCGCCGGGACGCCCGACGTCCTCCTCACCGACCAGGCCTCCAGGCGGGTCCTGGTGCTCGACGGCCGCCGGCGCGACTGGGACCCGGACGCCGGCCCGGCCGTCGTGAAGTGGGCGTTCTCGCCGGTCGGCGACGCCCGGTACGCCGACCTGGAGCCGGACGTGAGCTGGGTGCACCCGAGCGAGGCCAAGGTGCGCCGGTGGCGTGGCCGGACGTACGTGCTGACGGTGGCCTCGTACGGCTTCGCGGCGGTGGTCGCGTACCCGTCGGGCCGCCGGTACTGGGGCGGCACGCTCTCGCCGGGCACCATCCGGCACAACCCGCACAGCATCGAACTGCTGCCGGACGGCAACGTGGCCGTCGCGGGCAGCACCGGAGGCGTCGTACGCCTCTACGCGGCCGCCACCGCCAGGGGCCGGGCGGAGGTGCCGTACACGACGTACCCGCTCGCGGACGCGCACGGGCTCCAGTGGGACGCCGGGCGGCGGGTGCTGTGGGCGCTGGGCGGCGACCGGCTGGTGGCGCTGCGGGTGGGCGGCACGGCGGCGGAGCCGACGCTCCACGAGGTGGCCGGGGCGCGGCTGCCCACCCCGCACGGGCACGACCTGGGGCAGGTGGCGGGCGACCCGGACCGGCTGTGGGTGAGCAGCGGATCGGCCGTGTACCAGTACGTGAAGAGCACCGGCGCGTTCCGGCGGGACTACCCGGGCGCGGCGGGGATCAGCCGGGCGCGGGTCAAGGCGGTGGGCGACGACCCGGTGACCGGGCAGGTGCTGTCCACGGTGCCGGAGGCGGGCCTGGGGGAGAGCTGGTGGACCCGCACGGTGGCCGTGCACCGGCCCGAGGGGAGCTACCGGCTCGCGGGCGGGGGCGTCTACAAGGCGCGGTGGTGGCGGATCCCGCCCGGCGTCACCGGTTGAGCGCGCGCAGCCGGCGGTCCAGGGCCATCGAGACCTCCGCCTCCACCACGCTCTTCGCCAGCGGCCGCAGGCGGACGACGTCGGCGTCCCCGACCGCGTGGGCGCGCAGCAGGTCGGCGAAGAGGGTGGCGAGCGCGTCGGCGTGCTCCCGGACGCGGGACGCGGCGGACAGCACCGCCGCCAGCGGCACGCCCTCCCGGACGAGCGCGGCCGACACCTCCAGCAGCCGGCGGCTGACGTGGACGATCTCCTCGCCGTCGGTGGCGAGGTAGCCCAGTTCCAGGGCGCTGGCGAAGTTCTCGGGCGTGACCTGGTCGCCGAAGTGGTCGGCCAGTTCCTCGGGGGTGAGCCGGACCGGCTCCTCCTCCGTCGGCTCGCCGAGTCCGAGGACCTCGCCGACGTCCCGGCCGCTCTCGAAGGCGGCGGCCAGGTCGGCGATGCCGTTGAGGGTGTGGCCGCGCTCCAGCAGGGCGGCGATCGTCCGCAGCCGGGCCAGGTGGTGGGGTCCGTACCAGGCGATCCGGCCCTCCCGGCGGGGCGGCGGGATCAGACCGCGCTCGCGGTAGAAGCGCAGGGTGCGGGCGGTGATGCCGGCCGCGCGGGCCAGCTCCTCCATGCGGTACTCGCGGGCCTGCCCCGGCTCCGTGTCCGCCGGTCCGTGCACCCGTCCGTCCGCCGGGCCGTCCGTCCGCCCGCCCGTCCGCCCGTTCGCCCGCTGGTTCGTCACGCCCGCCACCCTATGTCGTACCGCCGGTAACTTCTCCGCCCCGACCCCTACCGCTCGGTATGGACCTGCTCTACTCTCCCAACAACCGTGCCAGTGATTGCTGGCAGAGTTTCACGGATCTCGGAATTCCGATGCGGAGGCGGCATGAGCCAGCACGAGCACGTACGAGTGGCGGTGATCGGATCCGGATTCGGCGGCCTCGGAGCCGCCGTCCGGCTGCGCCGCGAGGGGATCACCGACTTCGTCGTCCTGGAGCGGGCCGACTCCGTCGGCGGCACCTGGCGCGACAACAGCTACCCCGGCTGCGCCTGCGACGTACCGTCGCACCTCTACTCGTTCTCCTTCGCGCCCAACCCGGACTGGCCGCGCACCTTCTCCGGGCAGCGGCACATCCGCGCCTACCTGGAGCACGTCACCGACACCTTCCGGCTGAGCCCGCACCTCCGCCTCGGCCACGAGGTGCTGATGATGCGCTGGGACAACGACGAGCTGCGGTGGGAGATCGAGACCTCGCGCGGGACGCTCACCGCCGACGTCGTCGTCTCCGCCACCGGACCGCTGTCCGACCCCAAGATCCCCGACGTCCCGGGGCTGGCCGCCTTCGAGGAGGCGGGCGGCAAGGTCTTCCACTCCGCCCGCTGGGACCACGACTACGACCTGGCCGGCAAGCGCGTCGCCATGATCGGCACCGGCGCCTCGGCCATCCAGATCGTCCCCGCGATCCAGCCGAAGGCGGGGAAGGTGACGCTGTTCCAGCGCACCCCGCCCTGGGTCATGCCCCGCATGGACCGCGCCATCAGCGGCGTCGAGCGGTGGCTGCACAGGCAGGTCCCGTTCACCGGGACCGCCCGGCGCGGACTGCTGTGGGGCATCCGGGAGTTGCAGGTCGGCGCCTTCACCAAGCGGCCCGACGGGCTGCGGCTGGTCGAGTCGATCGCCCGGGCCAACATGGCCCGGGCCATCAAGGACCCCGCCCTGCGGGCCAAGCTGACCCCCTCGTACCGCATCGGCTGCAAGCGGATCCTGCTGTCCAGCGAGTACTACCCGGCCCTGGCACGACCCAACGTGGATGTGGTCGCCTCCGGGCTCGCGGAGGTGCGCGGCCGGACCGCCGTGGCCGCCGACGGGACGGAGGCCGAGGTCGACGCCATCGTCTTCGGCACCGGGTTCCACGTCACCGACATGCCGATCGCCGACCGGGTGGTGGGCGCGGACGGGATCACGCTCGCCGAGGCCTGGAAGGACGGCATGGAGTCGCTGCGCGGCGCCACCGCCGCCGGCTTCCCCAACTGGATGACCATCATCGGGCCGAACACCGGCCTCGGGAACTCCTCCATGATCCTCATGATCGAGTCCCAATTGAACTACCTGGCGGACTACATGCGGCAGCTCGACGTGCTCGGCGGCCGGGCCGCCCTCGCCGCCCGGCCCTCGGCGGTCGCCGCCTGGAACCGGCGCGTCCAGGCCCGCATGGAGCGGACCGTGTGGAAGGCCGGCGGCTGCGAGAGCTGGTACCTCGACGCCAACGGGCGCAACACCACGCTCTGGCCGGGCACGACCTCCGAGTTCCGGCGGGCCACCCGCGAGGTGGACCTGTCGGAGTACGAGGTCGTCCGCGCCCGGTCGCTGACGACCGAGCCGAAGGGGGCCGTGGCATGAGGGTCGTCCCCGCCGTCTCCGCCGACGGTTCGTCGCTGCACGTCGAGATCCACGGGGCCGAGGGCGCCCCGGCGGTGGTCCTGTCCCACGGCTGGACCTGCTCGACGGAGTTCTGGGCCGCCCAGGTGCGGGACCTGTCCGCCGACCACCGGGTGGTCGTCTACGACCAGCGCGGGCACGGGCGTTCGCCCGCCGTCGGACGGTCCGGCTACACCACGGACGCCCTGGCCGACGACCTGGAGGCGGTGCTGGCCGCCACGCTGGAGCCGGGCGAGAAGGCGGTGCTGGCCGGCCACTCCATGGGCGGCATGACGCTCATGGCCGCCGCCGGCAGGCCGGGGCTGCGGGAGCACGCGGCGGCCGTCCTGCTGTGCAGCACGGGCGCCTCGCGGCTGGCCGCCGAGTCGCTGGTGCTGCCGCTGCGGGCCGGGCGGCTGCGGACCCGGCTGACCCGGGCCGTGCTGGGCGCGCGGGCGCCGCTCGGGCCCGTCACCCCGGTGTCCCGGGCCGTCCTCAAGTACGCCACCATGGGCCCCGGTTCGGCCGCCGAGCGGGTCGCGGAGTGCGCCCGGATCGTGCACGCCTGCCCGCGCGCGGTGCGGGTGGCGTGGTCGCACGTGCTCGCCGGGCTGGACATCGAGTCGGGCGTACGGGAGCTGGCCGTGCCGACGGCGGTGATCGTCGGTACGGCGGACCGGCTCACCCCGCCGGTGCACGCGCGGGCGCTGGCCGCCGCGCTGCCCGAGTGCGTGGGGCTGGAGGAACTGGCCGGCGTCGGGCACATGACGCCGGTGGAGGCGCCGGAGGCCGTGACGGCCCGGATACGCGCGCTGGTCACGACGTACGTCCGTACCGAGCAGGAGGAAGCGGCATGAGCAGGGTGAGCCTGGAGGGGCAGGTCGCCGTCGTCACGGGCGGGGCCCGGGGCGTCGGTGAGCTGCTGGCGCGCAAACTGTCCGCGCGGGGCGCGAAGGTGGCGCTGCTGGGCCTGGAGCCGGAGCTGCTCAAGGAGGTCTCCGGGCGGCTGCACACCGAGAGCGACTGGTGGCACGTCGACGTCACCGACCACGAGGCGATGGCCCGGGTGGCGGCCGAGGTGAAGGAACGCTTCGGCAAGGTGGACGTGGTCGTCGCCAACGCGGGCGTCGCGTCCGGCGGTCCGTTCGTGGACTCCGACCCGGTCGCCTGGCGGCGGGTCATCGAGGTCAACCTGATCGGCGGCGCGGTGACGGGACGCGCGTTCCTGCCGGTGCTGACGGAGAGCCGGGGGTACTTCCTCCAGATCGCGTCCCTCGCGGCGATCACCCCGGCACCGATGATGACCGCGTACTGCGCCTCCAAGTCCGGGGTGGAGGCGTTCGCGCACAGCCTGCGGGCCGAGGTCGGGTACAAGGGCGTGCGGGTCGGCGTCGGCTACCTGTCGTGGACCGACACCGACATGGTGCGCGGCGCCGACGAGGACGACGTGATGCGGGAGTTGCGACAGCGGCTGCCCTGGCCGTCGAACCGGACGTACCCGCTGGGCCCGGCGGTCGACCGGATCGTCGCGGGCATCGAGCGGCGCTCGGCGCATGTGTACGCCCAGTGGTGGCTGCGCGGCATGCAGTCGGTGCGCGGCTACCTGCCGGGGCTCATCGCGACGGTCGGACAGCGCGAGATGCGGCGCTTCGAGCCGCGGCTGGCCGGGGTGCGCAAGGGGCTGGTCGGCGCGGGCGGCGCGGCGGACGAGCGGGCGCGCACGGAGGGTGACCACCTGGTTACTTGATCGAAATGCGCGGTATGTCCGGCCGTGCCAATCTGGTCGAGGCCGGGGACCGATCAGGTTCCCGCAGTCCCCCACATCCTTTCAGGAGACACCTCGATGGGTATCGCAGACCAGTTCAACGACAAGGCGCAGGACATGAAGGACCAGGCCAAGCGCCGCGCCCAGGACGTGAAGCGCGAGGCGCAGGAGCGCACGCAGAAGGGCCAGCCGAAGGGCCGCCAGCAGCGTGACGAGCGCCGTCCGCAGGAGGACACGCGCATGGCCCAGGAGCGGCTGGACCTCGACGAGGTCTGACGCACGCCTGGTCGTGGGAGGCGCACCCGGGACGCCGGGTGCGCCTTTCGCGCGCCCGGCGGGAGGGGGCCGGGCGCTTCTCGCGTGTGGTGGGTGGTGTGCGCTTCTCGCGCGGGGCCCGGCCCGGCGGCGGCCACCTGACCCGCGCATGCGGAGTGCCGCGTACCGCTGGCGCGGATGATCATGGGCCGGGTAGCGTCCGTCACCGGGGCACCCCGGAACCGGGGTCGACCGGCGGCCGGCCCCGACCCGGCGCGCCGCCGGCGCCGCGCAGGCCGGGAAAGGGAGCCGACCGATGAAGCCGACCTTCGTCCTCGTCCATGGAGCGTTCGCCAACTCCTTCTCGTTCGCGCCCCTCCAGGCCGAACTGGGCCTCCTCGGGCACCGCTCGGTGGCCGTGGACCTGCCCGGCCACGGATTCGGGGCGACCTTCCCCCTCGCCTACCAGGCGCCGCAGGACCCGGAGGGGCTCGCCACCGCGCCCGGTGCGATCAAGGGCGTCACCCTGGCGGACAACGTGGCCCATCTGACCGGCGTCCTGGAGCGGGCCAAGCGGAACGGGCCCGTGATCCTGGTGTCCCACAGCCGCGGCGGCGCGACGGCCACGGCCACCGCCAACGCCCGCCCCGATCTGATCGACCGCCTCGTCTACGTCTCGGCCTGGTGCCCGGTCGACCTGGACGTCGCCGGCTACTACGCCGAACCGGAGATGGCCACCGTCGACGTCGCCGCCCTGGCCCCGGCGATGGCCGGCGATCCGGCCGCGCTGGGCCTGCTGCGGACCAACTTCCGCACCGCCGACCCGGAGGTCCTCGCGGCCTTCAGGGCGGCGTTCTTCGCCGACGGCACCGACGACGAGTTCCTGGCCTTCCTCAACACCTTCCAGCCCGACGAGAACCTGGACGCCGGCACCTCCGACGACCGGGCGCGGGCCGCCACGTGGGGCCGCATCCCGCGGACGTACATCCGGCTGGCCGACGACAGGAGCCTGCCGCTCGCCCTCCAGGACCGGCTGATCCGCGAGGGCGACGCCCTGACGCCGGACAACCCGTACGACGTCCACACCCTCGACGGCAGCCACCTGCGGTGGCTGGTCCACCCGGAACCGGCGGCCCGGCTGCTGGCGGGACTCGCCTAGTCCCCCCCAGGTCTCCCGTCACGCCCCCGGTCGCGGCGGGAGCTCGGGGCGGGCGAGCGAGGGGACCTGGGAATAGTCGGGCGGACGGGACGCGGGGTGCGTGGACAGCAGGTCCAGCGCGACCTCCACCGCGTCCGCGAGCTGCCGGTGGCGGCCCTCCGCCCAGTCCAGCGGGGTGCGCAGGATCTCGATGTCCGGGGCCACCCCGTGGTTCTCGACCGACCAGCCGTACTCGTCGAACCAGGCTGCGTTCATCGGCACCGTGATGACCGTGCCGTCGCCCAGCCGGTGGCGGCCCGTCATGCCGACGACGCCGCCCCAGGTGCGCTGCCCGACCACCGGGCCGAGGCCCAGCAGCCTGAACGCGGCCGTGATCATGTCGCCGTCCGACGCGGTGGCCTCGTCCGCGAGCGCGACCACCGGGCCGCGCGGGGCGTTCGAGGCGTACGAGACGGGCTGGGCGCCCCGGGTGAGGTCCCAGCCCAGGATCCGGCGGGTGAGCTTCTCCACCACGAGCTCGCTGATGTGCCCGCCCGCGTTGCCCCGGACGTCCACGATCAGCGCGGGCCGGGACACCTCCAGCCGCAGGTCCCGGTTGAACTGCGCCCACCCCGAGCCGCCCATGTCCGGGATGTGCAGGTACCCGCACCTGCCGCCGCTCAGCTCCCGCACCACCTCGCGGCGCTTGGCCACCCAGTCCTGGTACCGCAGCGGCCGCTCGTCCACCAGCGGGACGACGGCCACGCGCCGTGCGCGGCCCTCGCCCCCGCCGGGGCGGAACGTCAGCTCCACGGTCGTCCCGCCCGCCCCGGCCAGCAGCGGATACGGACCCGCCACCGGGTCCACCGGCCGGCCGTCCACATGGGTCAGGACGGCACCCTCGCGGATGCCCGTACCGGCCAGGGGCGAACGCGCCTTGGAGTCCGACGACTCGCCGGGGAGGATCCGCTTGACCGTCCACCGCCCGTCCCGGCACACGAAGTTGGCGCCCAGCAGCCCCTGGGCGCGCTGGTAGTGCGGCGGCCCCTCGTTGCGGCGCGCGGGCGTGACGTACGCGTGCGAGGTGCCCAGCTCCCCGAGCACCTCCCGCAGCAGGTCGGCGAACTCGTCGGGGGAGGCGACCCGTTCGACGAGCGGGCGGTACTGGTCGAGGACCGCGTCCCAGTCGATGCCGCTCATGCCGGGGTCCCAGAAGTAGGCGCGGATGATCCGGCCCGCCTCGTCGTACGCCTGGCGCCACTCCGCGCCCGGGTCCACCTCGTGCAGGATGCGGCGGGAGTCGACGTACACGGTGGTGTCGCTGTCGCCCGTCTCGGTCGCCGGGACGGCCCGCAGGTCGCCCTCGTCGACCACGACGAGCCGGGTCCCGTCGCCGCTCACCGCGAACCAGTCGAGGTGGTCGACCAGTTCGGTGCGGCGGGCCTTGGTGAGATTGAAGTGTTCGAGGGTGGGCCGCCCGGACGTGTCGGCCGGGTTGACGAACGTCTCGCCCAGCGCGCCGGAGATCGGCCAGCGCAGCCACACCAGGCCGCCCCCGCTCACCGGGTGCAGGGACGAGTACTTGGAGGCGGCGACCGGGAAGGGCGTCACCCGGTTCTCCAGCCCCTCGAACTCCACCACCACCGTCCCGTCGCCCTCGGCGGCCTCCTCCGTGAGGTCCAGCCCGCCCGCCGCGGGACGCCCCTCGGGCGACAGCGCGAACGGGGACGGCGTGGTGGAGGCGAGCGGGACGAGGTGCGGGCGGCAGCCGAGCGGGAAGGACAGGTCCCCGGTGTGCACGTCATACACCGGGTCGAAGCCCCGCCAGGACAGGAAGGCCAGGTAGCGGCCGTCCCGGGTGAAGACGGGGCTCTCGTCCTCGAACCGGCCGTTGGTGACGTCCACGATCATCCGGTCGGCGATGCGGGCGATCTTGATCTGGCGCAGTGACCGGCCGATCCCCGGGTGGGACCAGGTCAGCCAGGCGCCGTCGGGGGAGAAGGCCATGTCGCGGACGGGCCCGTTGATCGAGCGGGTGAGCTCGGTCAGCCGCCCCGCCGCCCCGCCGCCCGCCCCGCCGTCCGGCGCGCCCGCCCCGCCGTCCGGCGCGCCCGCCGTGGCGCCGGCCACTCCGCCCGCCGGCCCGGCCTCCGGTCCACCGGCCACTCCGCCCGCCGCCGCGCCCTCCGGTCCGCTCGCCGTGGCGCCGGCCGGCTCGGCCGGGGCCTCCGCGACCGGCTCCCCGGGCTCCTCCGCGGAGACCCCGGCAACCGCCTCCCCGGGCTCCTCGGCGGGCTCCTCCGAGACGTCCAGGAGCAGCAGCCGGCCGTCGTTCGACGCGATGGCCAGCCGCTCGCCGTCCGGGTCGGCCGCCATCTCCGTCACATGGCCCAGCTCGCCCGCCGCGAACCGCCGGGGCGGCCGGTCGCCGCTGGCGCGCGGCAGGTGGGCGACCTCGACGGCGTCCGCGCCCTCGGCGTCGGTGACGTACGCGATCCGCCCGCTGCTGCCGAGCATCTCCGGCAGCCGTACCCGGACGCCGGGGGTGTCGGCGATCGTCCGCGCGGGGCCGTCCCGGTGGGTGAGCCAGTACAGGCTGCCGCGTACGGAGACGGCGCTGGCCCGGCCCGTCTCGTCCACCGACACGGCGTCGACGTTGCTCGCCGTCGGCACCTGGTAGGTGCGCCGCCCCGCGCGCGGGCCGCCGAGCCGCACGGCCAGCCTGCGCGGCACCGAGTCCGGGGTCAGCGCGTCCACCATCCACAGGTCGCCCGCGCACTGGTAGACCACGCGGCGCCCGTCGGAGGAGGCGTGCCGGGCGTAGAACTCGGCGTGGTCGGTGTGCCGGCGGAGGTCGGTGCCGTCCGGCAGGCAGGAGTAGAGGTTGCCGACGCCCTCGTGGTCGGAGAGGAACGCGATCCGGCCGTCCACGAACATGGCGCAGTCCAGGTGGCCGCCCAGATCGGGCAGCAGCCGCTCGCCCTGGAGCCACAGCCGCCCCGTCGCCCCGCCCCGGTACCGCTTCCACGAGGCGGGCTCGTGCGGCGGCTTGCCGGTCAGAAGGAGGGTGAGGTGCTGCCCGTCGACGTCCGCGACCGCGATGTCCGAGACCGGCCCCCACGGCAGGCGCCCGCCGGGCGAGCCGTCCACCGGGACCTTGTACGCCCACGAGAAGTGCGAGAACGGCTGGCCGTGCGAGGCGACGGCCAGGACCTCGCCGTCCGGCGTCCACCCGCACACCCGGGTGTCGAGCGACCCCCAGTAGGTGAGCCGGCGGGCCGGGCCGCCGTCGACCGGGGCCAGGTGGATCTCGGGGTCCAGGCTGCGCCAGTTCGTGTAGGCGATGTGCCGCCCGTCCGGCGAGAAGCGCGGGTGCCCGACGCGGGTCCGGTCGACCGTCACGCGCCAGGCCCGGCCGGGCGGTTCGCCGTCCTCGGCCAGCGGGGCGACCCACAGGTCGTCCTCGGCCGCGAAGCACAGCAGGCCGTCGTGGAGGTGGGGGTAGCGGAGGTACGCGCCGTCGCTGCTCACACAGCCATGCTTTCCGCGCTCGGGGGGCCCGGCAACCCGACCCCGGGCGCCTTCCCCGGGAGAGGTGACCCGGAACACGTACGAAACGGTTTCGTTTCGCAGTGCCGCGGGCATAGGGTCCTCGGTGTACGAAACCGTTTCGTCTCGATGGGAGTCGGAGGCATGGCACGCGGCAGGCTCACCCCGGAGCGCGAGTCCGAGCTGTACGAAGCCGTGCTCGACCTGCTCCGCGAGGTCGGTTACGACGCCCTCACCATGGACGCCGTCGCCGCCCGCACGCACTCCAGCAAGGCCACCCTCTACCGCCAGTGGGGGAGCAAGCCCGAGCTGGTCGCCCACGCCCTGCGGCACAACAAGCCGGTCGACATCGCCGAGATCGACACCGGCTCGCTGCGCGGCGACTTCCACGAGATGCTCGCGCGTTCCGACGACTGCCAGATGGAGCGGGACTCCGCGCTCATGCGGGGCCTCGCCCATGCCGTCCACGACAATCCCGACCTGCTCCAGGCCCTGCGCGACCTGCTCGTCGAACCGGAGATGACCGGGCTCGACGAGGTGCTGGGCCGTGCGGTGCGGCGCGGCGAGATCGCCGTGGACAACCCCGCGCTGGGGCTCGTCCCGCACATGTTCATCGGTGCCTTCGTCGCCCGGCCCCTCATCGAGGACCGGCCGGTCGACCGGGACTTCCTCACCGCGTACATCGACGCCGTGGTCCTCCCCGCCCTGGGCGTCTGACGCTCCACCGCACCACCAGCGTCACCGCGTACCACCAGAACCACCCGGCACCACCGCGCACACCCGGCACCACCGCGCACCACCTGACACGTACCGCTCACGCTGTCGGGCCGACTCCCCATGTCCTTGTCCCACCCATCACCGGGAGACGCCCCCGTGGCAACGTTCCTCTACAGACTCGGCCGGTCCGCCTTCCGGCGCCGCCACCTCGTGGCCCTCATATGGGTCGCGCTGCTGGCGCTCGCCGGCGTCGGCGCCGCCTCCGCGCCCGTCGCGACGTCCAGCTCCTTCTCCATCCCGGGCACGGAGGCGCAGAAGGCCTTCGACCTGCTCGAAGAGCGCTTCCCCGACGCGGGCGCCGACGGCGCCACCGCGCGGGTCGTCTTCAAGGCGCCCGACGGCGCGAAGATGACCGACCCGGCCAACAAGGCCACGGTCGGCAAGGCCGTGACCGAGCTGAAGAGCGGGTCCGACCAGGTCGCCCACGTCACCGACCCGTACACCGTCCAGGCGGTCTCCCGGGACGGCGGCACCGCCTACGTGCAGGTGTCCTACAAGGTCAACGGCATGGAACTGACCGACGCGACGCGCGAGGCGCTGAAGGAGACCGGCGAGGAGGCCCGGAAGAGCGGGCTCACCGTCGAGATCGGTGGCGACGCGCTCCAGACCGTCCCGGAGACCGGCGCGGGTGAGATCGTCGGCGTGGTCATCGCCGGCATCGTCCTGGTCATCACCTTCGGGTCCCTGGTCGCGGCCGGGCTGCCGCTGCTGACCGCGATCATCGGCGTCGGCATCGGCGTCTCGACGATCACGGCGCTCGCCTCCGCCCTCGACCTCGGCTCCACCACCTCCACCCTGGCGATGATGATCGGCCTCGCCGTCGGCATCGACTACGCGCTGTTCATCGTCTCCCGCTACCGCGCCGAGCTGGCCGAGGGCCGCGAGCGGGAGGAGGCGGCCGGACGGGCCGTCGGCACGGCGGGCTCCGCCGTCGTCTTCGCCGGGCTCACCGTGGTCATCGCCCTGGTCGGCCTGGCCGTCGTCAACATCCCGATGCTCACCAAGATGGGCTTCGCCGCGGCCGGTACGGTCCTGATCGCCGTCCTCATCGCCCTCACCCTCATCCCCGCGCTGCTCGGCTACGCCGGCAAGCGCGTGCTCGGCCGCAAGGCCCGCAAGGCGGCGGCGGACGCGCCCGTGGCCGACAAGCCCAACATGGGCACCCGCTGGGCCCGCTTCGTGCTGCGCCGCCCGGTCGCCGTGCTGCTCGTCGGCGTCCTGGGCCTCGGAGCCATCGCCGTACCGGCCGCCTCGCTGGAGATGGGCCTGCCCGACGACGGCGCCCAGCCGACCTCCACCACCCAGCGCCGCGCCTACGACCTGCTGTCGGACGGCTTCGGCCCCGGCTCCAACGGCCCGCTGATGGTCGTCGTCGACGGCGACAGGGCCGCCGCGGACCGGACCGTCACCGACATCAAGGGCCTCGACGGGGTCGCGGCCGTCACCCCGGCCACCCCGAACAAGGCCGGCGACACCTCGATCATCACCGTCGTCCCGAAGGACCGCCCCTCCTCCCCCGAGACGGAGAACCTGGTCCACTCCATCCGCGACACCACCGGTGACGACGTGCTGGTCACCGGCGCGACCGCGATGAACATCGACTTCTCGCAGAAGATGAACGACGCGCTGCTGCCCTACCTGGCGCTCGTCGTGGGCCTCGCCTTCCTGCTGCTGATGGTGGTCTTCCGGTCCGTGCTGGTGCCGCTCAAGGCCGCGCTCGGCTTCCTGCTGTCGGTGGTCGCCGCCCTCGGCGCCGTCGTGGCCGTCTTCCAGTGGGGCTGGCTCGGGTCGCTGTTCGGCGTCGAGCAGACCGGCCCGATCATGAGCATGATGCCGATCTTCATGGTGGGTGTCGTGTTCGGCCTGGCCATGGACTACGAGGTCTTCCTCGTCACCCGGATGCGCGAGGCGTACGTCCACGGGGAGCGGCCCGGCGAGGCGATCGTGACCGGCTTCCGGCACGGGGCGCGGGTCGTCACCGCCGCCGCGGTGATCATGATCGCGGTGTTCTCGGGCTTCATCGGCTCCAGTGAGCAGATGGTGAAGATGATCGGCTTCGGCCTCGCCGTCGCCGTCTTCTTCGACGCCTTCGTGGTCCGGATGGCCGTCGTGCCGGCCGTGCTCGCCCTGCTGGGCCGCAAGGCCTGGTGGCTGCCGCGCTGCCTGGACCGCGCCCTGCCGAACGTGGACGTGGAGGGCGAGGGGCTGCGCAAGGAACTGGGCGGCGACGCCTCCGAGGGCGGCGAGCGGGAGCTCGTACGCGCCTGACGCCTCACGCCGGACCCAAACGCCGTCACCGCGTCGCGCCGTCAGCCCCTCAGTGGGTGACGGGCGACGTGGTGGCGGCGTACGTGCGCCGGAGGAAGCGCAGCAGCGCCGAGGAGTCGAACTGCACCACGGCCACGCCCTCCGGCGCGTGGAACTCCACGATCGTCTGGACCCGGCCGCACGGCCAGATCCCGATGTCCCCGGCGCGGGCCGGGGCGCGCAGCCCCGACTCCAGCAGGGTGCGCGGGAAGCTCCACTCGGTGCCGCCGGGGAAGCACAGCCGCACGGTGGCGGGCTCGGCGCCTTCCGGCCGCTCGTGGCACACCGCGACGGGAACGGGGCGGGAGAGGGGACCGTCGGTCACGATCAGGGCCTTGGTGTGGACTACGACACCTTCCTCAGCGGGGTACATCGACCGACTCCTCACGCTCGCCTCATTTGTCTCTAATGTCCCACCATTCCGCGCGGTGCGCCCCCGCCCCCTTCTGTGATGTGGACGCTCTTGCAAGTCGTTCGCAAAAGGACCCATCATCGAAGCCGTTCCTGTCCGCCTGTCCGAAAGCGGTCCCCGCATGCATGTCCCCGACGGATTCATCAACGCGCCGGTCTCCGCGGCCGCCGGTCTCGCCGCCGCCGGTGCCGTCGCGGTCAGCCTGCGCGGAGCGCGCCGGGAGCTCGGCGGCTCCGGCGCCGACGGCCACGGCGGGGAGCGGACCGCCCCGCTGGCCGGGCTGGTCGCCGCCTTCGTCTTCGCCGTGCAGATGCTGAACTTCCCGGTCGCGGCCGGCACCAGCGGGCACCTGCTGGGCGGCGCGCTCGCCGCGATCCTCGTCGGGCCCTGCACGGGGGTGCTGTGCATCGCGGTCGTCCTGCTGATGCAGGGCGTCCTGTTCGCGGACGGCGGGCTCACCGCCCTGGGCGTCAACATCACCGTGATGGGCGTAGTCACCGTGCTCGTCGCGTACGGGCTCTTCCGCGCCCTGGTCAAGGTCCTGCCCCGCTCCCGCCGCTCGGTGACCGTCGCGTCGTTCGTCGCCGCGCTGGCGTCCGTACCGGCCGCGGCGGTCGCGTTCACCGCCCTCTACGCGGTCGGCGGCACCACCGACGTCCCCGTCGGGAAGGTCCTCACGGCCATGGTCGGCGTCCACCTGCTGATCGGCCTCGGTGAGGCGGTGATCACCACCGCCACGGTCGGCGCCGTGATCGCCGTACGCCCCGACCTGGTCTACGGCGCCCGCGGTCTGTCCACCCCGCTGAAGCTGCGGGTGGGCGGCGAGCTGGTCGACGCCGCCCCCGCACCGGTGGCGCCGGCGGCCGCCCGCTCCACGAAGAAGGTCTGGGCCACCGGCCTGGCCGCCTCCCTCGTCCTGGCCGGCGTCGTCTCCTTCTACGCCTCGGCCAGCCCCGACGGCCTGGAGAAGGTCGCCGCCGACCAGGGCATCGACCGGAAGGTCCAGGAGCACGCCGCCGCCGGCTCACCGCTCGCCGACTACGGCGTCAGCGGCCTCACCGACGCCCGCCTGTCCGGAGGGCTCGCGGGCGCCATCGGCGTCGGCGCGACGGTCCTGGCCGGCACGGGCGTCTTCCTCGCCGTACGCCGCCGCCGCGACGGCGCCCGTACCGGCGGAACCGTCTGACATGGGCGCCGGTCACGCGCACAAGCTCTACCGGCACGGCCACTCGCCCGTGCACACGCTGCCGCCGCACTGCAAGCTCGCCGCCGTGCTCTGCTTCGTGGTGGTCGTCGTCTCCACCCCACGCGAGGCGGTCTGGGCGTTCGCCGCGTACGCCGTGCTGCTCGCCGCCGTCGCGGCCGCCGCCCGGGTGTCGCCGGTGTTCGTGCTGCGGCGGCTGGTGATCGAGGTGCCGTTCGTCGCGTTCGCGTTCCTGATGCCGTTCGTGGTGCCCGGCGAGCAGACCGAGCTGTTCGGCGTGTCCGTCTCCGTGCCCGGGCTGTGGGACGCCTGGAACGTGCTCGCCAAGGGCACCCTGGGCGTCGCCGCGTCCGTACTGCTCGCCGCCACCACCGAACTGCGCGCCCTGCTGCTGGGGCTGCAACGGCTGAGGCTGCCACCCCTCCTCGTCCAGATCGCCTCCTTCATGATCCGGTACGGCGACGTCATCACCGACGAGATGCGCCGCATGTCCGTCGCCCGGCGCTCGCGCGGCTTCGAGGCCAGGGGCGTCCGGCACTGGGGCGTGCTCGCCAAGTCGGCGGGCGCCCTGTTCATCCGCTCCTACGAGCGCGGCGAGCGCGTCCACCTGGCGATGGTCAGCCGTGGCTACGCCGGAACCATGCCGGTCCTCGACGAGGTGACCGCCTCCCGGGCGCAGTGGTCCACGGCCGCCGCCCTCCCGCTCACCGCCCTGATCATCTGTCTGCTGGGATGGACGCTATGAGTCTCAGTTTCGTGCCGTCGCTCGACGTCCGCGGCCTCGCGTACGCCTACCCCGACGGCCACCAGGCGCTGTTCGGCGTCGACCTCACCGTCGAGCGCGGCGAACGGGTCGCGCTGCTCGGCCCCAACGGCGCCGGCAAGACCACCCTCGTGCTCCACCTCAACGGCATCCTCACCGGCGGCGCCGGGACGGTGACCGTCGCCGGGCTGCCCGTCGCCAAGGGCAACCTCGCGGAGATCCGCCGCCGGGTCGGCATCGTCTTCCAGGACCCCGACGACCAGTTGTTCATGCCGACCGTCCGCGAGGACGTCGCCTTCGGCCCGGCGGCGGCCGGGCTGCGCGGCCCCGAACTGGAGGCGGTCGTGCACAAGGCGCTCGACCGGGTCGGCATGGCGGAGTACGCCGACCGGCCCCCGCACCACCTGTCCTTCGGCCAGCGGCGCCGGGTGGCGGTGGCCACCGTGCTCGCGATGGAGCCCGAGATCCTCGTCCTCGACGAGCCGTCGTCCAACCTGGACCCGGCCTCGCGCCGCGAACTCGCCGACATCCTGCGCTCCCTGGACGTCACCGTCCTGATGGTCACCCACGACCTGCCGTACGCCCTGGAACTGTGCCCGCGCGCGGTGGTGCTCAGCGGCGGTGTCATCGCGGCGGACGGCCCGACCGGCGAGCTGCTCGGCGACGAGGAGCTGATGCGCGAGCACCGCCTGGAGCTCCCATTCGGCTTCGACCCGGCCGCCAGGCCGACCCGGAAGCCCGCGCCCCGCTAGGGCGTGTGTCGAAAGTGGCGTCGTCCGCCCGGAGGGCGGGGCCGGGGGCGTTCGGTGCGTGCGATCGCAAGGCGGAGGGTGGGGGCACCTCCCGCGCCGCCAGGCGCAGGGGGAGAGAGCGCAGCGGGCTGCGCCGACGACCGACAACGCGGCGAGCGGGCGTGCCGGGCGTTCCCGGCCAGACGGGACTTTCGACACACGCCCTGGCACGTTGCACCATGGGGTGAACGATCGCGAGAGGAGCGTGGGAGCGTGGACGTCCAGGAGATCCAGGACATCCAGGACATCCAGGGCACGGTGCAGCCGGGTTTCGAGCCGGTCAGGGACGCGTTCCTGCGCAACTTCCGGCAGCGCGGCGAACGCGGTGCCGCGGTCGCCGTCTACCGGGACGGCCGCAAGGTCGTCGACCTGTGGGCGGGCGTCAAGGACGTCGACGGCACCGCCCCGTGGGCCGTGGACACCGCCCAGGTGGTCCGCTCGGCCACCAAGGGCGTCGCCGCCGCCGTACCCCTGCTGCTGCACCAGCGCGGGCAACTGGACCTGGACGCCCCGGTCGGCACGTACTGGCCGGAGTTCAAGGCGGCCGGCAAGGAGCGGGCGCTGGTGCGCCACCTGCTGTCGCACCAGGCGGGCGTCCCGGCCCTGGACCGGCCGCTGACCCTGGCGGAGGCGGCGGACCCGGACGTGGCGTCCGACGCCGTCGCCGCCCAGGCACCCGCGTGGGAACCGGGCACCGGCCACGGCTACCACCCGCACACCTACGGCTGGCTGCTGGCCGCGCTGGTCCTGCGGGTCACGGGCCGCACCATCGGCCGCTGGGTCGCGGAGGAGATCGCCCGCCCGCTCGGCCTCGACCTGTGGATCGGCCTCCCGGCGGACGAGGCCCACCGGGTCGGCCGCATCGGCCCGGTCGAGGAACCGGCCACCGGCGGAGCCCTCACGCTCCGCCCCAAGCGCTCGGTCGCCGACGCCTACGCCGACCCCGGCTCGCTCACCCGCCGCGCCTTCGGCGCCATCGACCCGGCCCCCGACGAGAACGACCCGGCCTACCGCGCCGCCGAACTCCCCGCCTCGGCCGGCATCTCCACCGCCCGCGCGCTCGCCCGCTTCTACGCCGCGACCCTCGGCCCGGTGGACGGCCACCGCCTCTTCGCCCCGGCGACCCTCGCGATGGCCCGCACCGAGGAGTCCGCCGGTCCCGACCGGGTCCTGGTGGTCTCCACCCGCTTCGGCCTCGGTCACATGCTGCACGGCCCCGCGTCGCCGCTGCTGTCCCCGGGGTCCTTCGGGCACCCCGGGCGGGGCGGTTCGCTGGGCTTCGCCGACCCCGCCTCGGGCATCGCCCTCGGCTACGTCACCAACGGGATGCGCAAGGGCGTCACCGCCGATCCGCGGGCCCAGGCCCTGCTGCGGGCGGTCAAGGCGTCGATCGCGTGAGGCCGCGGCCGCGCCCCGGATCCGTACGCCCAGCTCCGCGACCCCCGTGCGCGGAGCGGAGCACGCGCCCCGCACCGGCCGGCTCAGGCCGTGCGGGGCGCTCCACCGAGCGGCCCTGGAGGCGGTGCCTCCGGGTGTAACCAGTCGGCGGGTGGGGATCCGTCCCCCCTACGATGGCAGCGCGGCCGAGGCCGATCCATGGGGAGAACTGCGTATGGACTGCGGAGGGAGCCGTGGCGTACCCGGGGGAGCACGACTACGAGCGGATGCTCGGTCTGGCCGTCGCCGTCATGGAGAGCCGACGGCCCGGCGAGGTGTGGCGGCTGGTCGCCGCGGAACTGCTGCGCCGGCTCGACGGCTCGCTGCTGCTGGTGAAGGACGACGAGTGGACCCCGTCCGGCGGCGCGGTCGGCGTCTGGCTGCCGGACGCGCCGGCTCCGGTCGCACCGGACGACGACACCGCCCGGCTGATCCGCTCCGGGTACCCCTTCGCGGGCCACTACGGCGACCACGGCGACCGGGACCCCAGGACGGCGGCCCAGGTCGCCGGCGACCGGGCCTGGTCCCACAGTGAGACGGCCAGCGAGCTGCGGCGGTCCTTCGGCACCCGCCACATGCTCGGCCTGCCGCTCCCCGGCGACGACGGCGCCGTGCGCGGCTTCATCGTCCACCGGGACGGCGCCGACTTCGACGCCCGGGACCTGCTCTACGCCGCTCGGGTCCAGCCGCTGCTGTCCGCCGCCGCGGCGCACCACCGGCTGCTGGCCCACCGGTGCGGGGACGGGCCCGTCGCACCGGCGGACGAGCGGCACGGGCTGACGCCCCGTGAGACGGCCGTCCTGCGGACGCTCGCCGAAGGGCTGCCCGCCACGGCCATGGCCCGGCGGCTCGGTGTCTCGGTCCGGACGGTGCACAAGCACCTCCAGAACCTCTACCGCAAGCTCGACACCGCCGACCGCCTCGGCACGGTCCTCCGCGCCCAGGAGCTGGGTCTGCTGACGGCAGCCCCGGGAGCGGCGGCCCGGCCCGGCGGTCAGTGGACCTGCTGACCCGTCAGCAGCCCCAGGAGCTGGTCCATCTCGCCCCGCCAGATGCGGTGCACGTTCATCCGGGTCGGCTTCTGCTGCCCGGGCAGCAGGACGCGGAACGAGCTCCATATGGTGTTGCGCCGTACGTCACCGATCATCGCGCCGACCTGCGCGGGCGGCAGCGCGAACGCGATCTCCTGGGGGCGGTTGCTCATCCGGCTCGCCTTGTGGATGACGACGCTCTGCTCGGTCAGGGTGATGAAGTAGTACGTCAGGAACGCCTGACCGATCAGCCCCAGCATGCTCATCAGCCACACGCTGGGCCCGGCGACGGCCTGGATGGTGACGACGGGACGGTCGGTCGGGTTGGCCTGCGCGAGGGCCTCCGCCACTTGCTGCTGAATGGTCGCCTTCTTGATGGCCATCGGGCCCTCCCCAGGATGCGGAATGTAAGCCCCCACTTCCGGGGGCACCGCAGAATACCCAGGCGGTCCGGCCCGGCCACGGGCGGTCCCGGGAAGCGCCCGCGGCCCGCACGGCGGAGTGTCGCGCACCGGCCGCGCGGGGCGTCACCGGGCCCGGAGCACCGCCGCGACGACCGGGCCCGCCGCGTCACCGCCGTGGCCGCCCGACTGGACGACCGCCGCGGCCGCCAGGTCGTCCGCGAACCCGGCGAACCAGCTGTTGGAGTCGGTCTGCCCGCCGACCTCCGCCGACCCGGTCTTGGCGCCCTTGTCGCCGCCGACACCGGCCATGGCGGCCGCACCCGTCCCGCTGGTCGCGGTGGCCCGCATCATGTCGCGGAGCTGCTGGGCCGCGCCCGGTTCCAGGCCGCGTGCGGCGGTGGCGACCTCCCGGCCGTCCAGCGAACGCGGCACGATGACCGGCTGCCTGAAGGAACCGTTCTTCGCGGTCGCCGTGATGGAGGCGATGTTGAGGACGTTCATCTGGACCGTGCCCTGCCCGATGTACTGGGCCGCCGCCTCGCCGCCGGTCTCCGCGGGCACCGAGCCGTCCCAGGAGGGGATGCCCGTCTGCCAGTTCAGGCCGATCCCGAAGACGTCGCGGGCCTCCCGGCCCAGGGCGGCGTCGTCACCGACGTCGTCGATCAGCTTGATGAAGGCGGTGTTGCAGGACTTCTTGAAGCTCTGCTGGAAGGTGCTGCCCGCCGGCAGGTCGAAGTGTTCGAGGTTGTGGAAGGTACGGCCCTGGTACATGGCCTCCTCAGGGCATTCGGCCGGGCGGTCCGCGCTCACCAGGCCCTTCTCCAGCAGCATCGCCGCCGTCATCACCTTCAGGGTGGAACCGGGGGCCTGCTTGCCCAGGAACGCCGCGTTGAAGGCGTCCGCGCGGTTGTTGGCGACCGCCCGGACCTCACCCGTGGACGGCTTGACGGCCACGACCGACGACTCGCCGAATCGCTGGACCGCCCGCTCGGCCGCCGCCTGCACCCCGGCGTCCAGCGTGGTGGTGAGCTTGCCCGGCACGCCCTTGGCGAGCGTCAGGAGCGTCTGGTCGGCGACGCCCTCGGCCGGGGAGTCGATCCAGGTCTCGATGCCGGGCCGGCCGCCCGCCTCGGCGCCGTACTTCTCGCGGAGTTGGTCCAAGATGGGCTTCAGGGACGGGTACTTCTCCGGCGTCAGCTCCACCCCCTCGTGGTCGACCGCCCGGACGGGCGGGTTCGCCGCCTCCCCGGTGCGCAGCACCGACCCCTCGGTGAGCTTGGGGTGGATCACCGACGGCTTCCAGTCCACCAGCGGCAGGCCGCTGGTGACGCCCCGGACGACGGTGAGTTCGGAGGCGTACGCCAGGCGCTGGGAATGCCCCTCGTACGTCACGGTGGCGTCGACCGTGAACGGCACCCTCGCCCCCACCGGCGTGCCGGGCGTGATGACCGCCTTCGCCACGTGGGCCTCCTTCCGGAAACCCGCCACCGCGGGCCCGGCGGAACCGGCGTCGTCGGTCAGCGCGCCCGCCGCGGTGTCGTCGCCCGCCGCCCAGGCGGCCAGGAAGTCCTTCGCCGTCCGCTCGACCTCCTCGGCGGTCACCGGACCGCTGCCGGCCCGCCTCGGGGCCGATGCCGACGCGGTGTTCACCCCGTCCGCCCCGCCGGTGATCCCGTTCCAGACGTTGTACGCCCCGTACCCCACACCACCGGCCACGACGGTGAACACACCGGCGACGACGGCGACCTTCGCTCCACTCCGCATCGTGCGGTCCCCCTCCCCTGGAGCCCACTTGAACACGTTCAAGCAGTCAACTCGGGTCACCCTACGGGACGGTAGTGACGCCCGAGGCGACCGTTATCCGACCGGAACACCACGGCCCCGGACACCTGCGACGGTGTCCGGGGCCATGGGCCGACCGGCAACGCGGGAGGCCGATCCACCGGTGGCGCCCGCTCCTGATCACACCCAGGTGTCCAGCCACATCCGGTCGCGCCAGTCGTCCATGGGGATCGACTGGCCGGTGTAGAGGGGCCAGAAGTAGATGAAGTTCCAGACGATCAGCAGGACCAGGACGCCCGCGCCGACCGCGCCGATCGTGCGGCGGCGTTCCGCGGCGCCGTCGGTGCCCGGCGGGCCCAGCATCGCCCCGATCATCATCGCGACCGCGAGGCACAGGAACGGTACGAACACCACCGCGTAGAACAGGAAGATGGTGCGCTCCTGGTAGTGGAACCACGGCACCCAGCCGGCCGCCACGGCGCACGCGATCGCCCCCGCCCGCCAGTCGCGGCGGAAGAACCAGCGCCACAGGACGTACAGCAGGGCGAAGCACGCCGCCCACCACAGCAGCGGGGTGCCGATCGCCAGGACCTCGCGGGCGCACTTCTCCGTGGCGTCCGCGGGGCAGCCGTCCCGGCCGGGGCGGGGGTCCTCGTAGAAGTAGGAGACCGGCCGGCCCAGCACGATCCAGCTCCACGGATTGGACTCGTACGTGTGCCCCGAGGTCAGGTTGACGTGGAAGCCGTACACCTCGGACTCGTAGTGCCACAGGCTGCGCCACCAGTCGGGGAACAGCCAGGACCACGAACTGTCCTTGCCCTCCGTGGCCGCCCAGTTCCGGAAGTACCCCTTGTCCGTGAAGATCCAGCCCGACCACGACACCAGGTACGTGCCGATCGCCACCGGTACCGTCGAGACGAACGCGGGCAGCAGGTCCCGCCGCACGACGCTCGCGTACGGGCGGTAGGCACCGGCCGTACGGCGCGCGCCCACGTCCCACAGCACCGTCATCACCCCGAACGCGGCCAGGATGTACAGGCCGTTCCACTTGGTGGCCGCCGCCAGGCCCAGCATCAGCCCCGCGGTGATCCGCCACGGCCGCCACCCCAGGCGCAGCGTCTCCGCCACCGCCCCGTCCGGGCGCAGCAGCCCGTCCGCGTCCACCGGCAGCGCGGCCGCCAGCCGGGCACGGGCGGCGTCCCGGTCGAGCAGCAGGCACCCGAACGCCGCCAGCACGAAGAACATCAGCACCTGGTCGAGCAGCGCCGTACGGCTCATGACGAAGTGCAGCCCGTCCACCGTCAGCAGCGCGCCCGCCAGACAGCCCAGGAACGCCGACCGGAACAGCCGCCGCCCGATCCGGCACAGCATCAGCACCGACAGCGTGCCCAGCACCGCCATCATGAAGCGCCAGCCGAACGGGTCGAACCCGAACAGGTGCTCGCCCAGCCCGATGACCCACTTGCCCACCGGCGGGTGCACCACGTACCCGGGGTCCGTGGGGACCGGCACCGCGCCGGGGTCCTTCAGGATCGACGCGTCGACGTCCTTGGGCCACGACCCCTCGTACCCCTGGTTGATCAGGGCCCAGGCGTCCTTGGCGTAGTACGTCTCGTCGAATATCACCGCGTGCGGCCGGCCGAGCTGCCAGAACCGCAGCAGGCCCGCGACGAGCGCCACCAGCAGCGGCCCGCCCCACGCGGCCAGCCGCCACAGCCGTTCGGCGACGGCGGGCGGTGCCCCGAGGATCGTCCACAGCCGCCCCGAGGGGCGGGCGTACGGAGGCACCAACCGCTCGCGCAGGCCCGTCACCGGCCGTGGCACGTAGCCGAAACGACGCAGGCGCTGCTGCCACGGCGGCGGCTCTCTACCGGCGTCCTGCCCGTGCAGGGCCTTATGAGCAGTACTGGTCACCGCGCCATCGTAGGGAACGCGCCTGTGCGAGTCGCCCGTCCGGGCTGCGAGGATGGCCCCCGTGACAGGAACGGTGACCGGAACGCTCGTACTCGCAGGGACCCCGATCGGTGACGTGGCGGACGCCCCGCCCCGCCTCGCCGCCGAGCTGGAGAGGGCCGACGTCGTCGCCGCCGAGGACACCCGGCGGCTGCGCCGGCTGACCCAGGCGCTCGGCGTGCACACGACCGGCCGGGTCGTGTCGTACTTCGAGGGCAACGAGTCCGCCCGCACCCCCGAACTGGTCGAGGCCCTCGCGGGCGGGGCGCGGGTCCTGCTGGTCACCGACGCGGGCATGCCGTCCGTCTCCGACCCCGGCTACCGGCTGGTCGCCGCCGCGGTCGAGCGGGACATCCGGGTCACCGCCGTGCCCGGGCCGTCCGCCGTGCTGACCGCGCTCGCCCTGTCCGGGCTGCCCGTCGACCGGTTCTGCTTCGAGGGCTTCCTGCCCCGCAAGGCCGGCGAGCGGCTGTCCCGGCTGCGGGAGGTCGCCGCCGAGCGCCGCACGCTCGTCTACTTCGAGGCCCCGCACCGCCTCGACGACACGCTCGCCGCGATGGCCGAGGCGTTCGGCGCGGACCGGCGCGCCGCGGTGTGCCGGGAGCTGACCAAGACGTACGAGGAGGTCAAGCGCGGCGGGCTGGGCGACCTGGCCCGCTGGGCGGCCGAGGGCGTACGCGGCGAGATCACGGTCGTCGTCGAGGGCGCCCCCGAGACCGGGCCCGCCGAGCTCGACGCCGCCGAGCTGGTGCGCAGGGTGCGGGTGCGCGAGGAGGCGGGGGAGCGTCGCAAAGAAGCCATCGCCGCCGTCGCCGCCGAGGCCGGGCTGCCCAAACGCGAGGTCTTCGACGCCGTCGTCGCGGCAAAGAACGCGTCTCGCGAAGGCTCAGTGGACGGTAAAGGACTATCGTGAAAGGCAAAGACCAGACCGTGCGGCAGGCCTTCCGGCATGGGAAGCCCCAAAAGCGGTCCATCATTCGGCAGGTGCCTACGCACTCCCGCCCGTGAAGGCGTCCACTGGTTCAGTGGAGAGGAGCTGGCATGAGCGAGACCACAAGCACTCCGGTCGGCCATGAGGCATATGCCTTCGCCTGCATGAAGTGCGGGCACGGCTGGGAACAGTCCTACGACATAGAGCACCACACCGACATCAGCGGTCACGAGTTCGTCGTCTACAAGGCCGAAGGCGGGCTGCGGGTCCCCTCCCCGCTCTCCAACCCCACCTGCCTCAACTGCGGAGGCCATGTCGTCCGCATCATGCGCGCCGGTCAGGTCTCCTCGGTGCTCGACCTGCTCGCCCAGCAGCAGGCCGAGCCCAGCAAGGGCTCCGTCGGGGCGGCCGGGCCGAGCCTCGGCCAGGAGCGCTCACCGACGACGGCCCCGACGGCACCGGCGACGGCCACGGCCGCCTCCGGGACACCGCCGGACACCCCGTCCGCCAAGGAGCCGCACCACTGGCACCTGTCCGACCTGCTCCACGCCTTCCACCGCAAATAACCCCGGGGAGGCCGGCCCGGGCTTCCGTACGATCGGGGCATGAGTTCCAAGGACGCCCCGCCGCCGCTGCCCGAACCCCTCGGGGTGCCGGTCGCCGATTCCCACACCCACCTGGACATGCAGTCCGGCACCGTCGAGGAGGCCCTCGCCAAGGCCGCCGCCGTCGGCGTCGAGACGGTCGTCCAGGTGGGCTGCGACCTCAAGGGCTCCCGCTGGGCCGCGGAGACGGCCGCCGCGCACGCCGACGTCTGGGCGGCCGTCGCCCTGCACCCCAACGAGGCCCCGCGGATCGTGCTCGGGGACCCCGACGGCTGGTCCCGGCAGGGCGCCCGGGAGGCCGGCGGCGACGCGGCGCTCGACGACGCGCTCGCCGAGATCGACCGGCTCGCCGCCCTCCCGGAGGTCAAGGCGGTCGGCGAGACCGGCCTCGACCACTTCCGCACCGGCCCCGAGGGCATCGCCGCCCAGGAGCGGTCCTTCCGCGCCCACATCGAGATCGCCAAGCGCCACGGCAAGGCCCTGGTCATCCACGACCGCGAGGCCCACGACGACGTCCTGCGCATCCTCGCCGAGGAGGGCGCCCCCGAACGGACCGTCTTCCACTGCTACTCCGGCGACGCCGACATGGCACGGACCTGCGCCGAGGCCGGCTACTTCATGTCCTTCGCCGGCAACGTCACCTTCAAGAACGCCCAGCCGCTGCGCGACGCCCTCGCCGTCGCCCCGCTCGACCTCGTCCTCGTCGAGACGGACGCGCCCTTCCTGACGCCCGCCCCGTACCGCGGACGGCCCAACGCCCCGTATCTCGTTCCGATCACGGTCCGGGCGATGGCGGCTGTGCGGGGGATCGACGAGGAGGCCATGTCGACCGCGATCGCCGTCAACACGGCACGCGCCTTTGATTACTGACCGATAACGGGCGGTCGGCCGCTCAGGGTACCGCTGACGACACACGGTAGTCGAATCGCTTTGGAGAGTGACCGGCGCTCCGCTAGGGTCCCGGCCTCGTGAGCAACTCCCAGGGCAGTCACCGCGCCGCCCCCCGGGGCGGCCGCCACGCCACCGCGCCCCCCGCGGCCCCCGTCGTCCCGGCTCCCGCGCCGGCCCCGGTCCCGGTGGGCGTGTCCGCGCCCGGGGCGACGGCGGGGTACGAGACGTGGGACCTCACCCCGGAGCCGGCGGTGGCGGCCGGGAACGGGGCGTGGGGCCCGCCCCCGGAGCCGGCGGTGGTGGCGGGGTACGCGCCGTGGGGCGTCCCGCCGGAGCCGACGGTGGCGGCCGGGTACGCGCCGTGGGGCGTCCCGCCGGAGCCGACGGTGGTGGCGGGGTACGGACCGTGGGGCCCGCCCCCGGAGCCGGCCGCGCCCGCCGCCCCGCACACGCTGCCCCGCCAGGGCGCCGGGCCCGCCGTCGACCCCGAGGCGCCGACCCTCACCGCGGTGCCCACCGGCGGCCGCGCCCAGGCCCGCCGCGCCGCCCGCCGCCGGGCCGCCGGCCCCGGCACCCCCGAGGGGCTGCGGCGGCTCGTCCCCCAGGCCCTGGTCGTGGCGTTCCTCGCCGGCGGCACCAGCGCGTTCGTCGCCGACGACAAGGCCGTCCGGCTCACCGTCGACGGCGTACCCCGCACCATGCACACCTTCGCCGACGACGTCGGCGAACTCCTGGCCGACGAGGGCCTGCCCTTCGGCGCCCACGACCTCGTGGCCCCCGCCCCGGACGAGGCCCTGGCCAGCGGCGACGAGATCGTCCTCCGCTACGGCCGCCCCGTCACGCTCACCCTCGACGGACAGCGCCGCCGGATCTGGACCACCGCCCGCACCGTCGACGAGGCCCTGCGCGCCCTCGGGGTCCGCGCCGAGGGCGCCTACCTCTCTGTGTCCCGCTCCGCCGCCATCACCCGGCGGGGCCTCGCCCTCGACGTCCGCACCGAACGCACCGTGACCTTCATGGCGGACGGCCGGGAGCGCACCATCCGCACCAACGCCGCGACCGTCCGCGAGGCGGTCGACCAGGCGGGTATCACCCTCAGCGGCCGGGACACCACCTCCGTACCGCCCGGCAGCTTCCCGCGCGACGGACAGACCATCACCGTCATGCGGATCACCGACACCCGGGAGGTCCGCGAGGAACCCATCCCCTACGGCGTCGAGAGGGTCGACGACCCGACCCTGTACAAGGGCACCGAGATCGTCGAACGCCAGGGACAGCAGGGCTCCCGCCGTGTGACGTACTCCCTGCGGATGGTCAACGGCGTCCGGCAGAGACCCCGCAAGATCGGCGACGAGGTCGTGCGCGAACCGGTCGACCGGCGGGTACTGGTGGGCACCAAGCCCATGCCCGCCTCCGTCGACGGCGCCGACCACCTCGACTGGGACGCCCTCGCCCGGTGCGAGTCCGGCGGCCGTCCCGACGCCGTGGACGCCACCGGCACCTACGGCGGGCTGTACCAGTTCGACCCCGGCACCTGGCGTTCCCTCGGCGGCACCGGCACCGCCCAGCAGGCATCCGCCGCCGAACAGACATACCGGGCGAAGAAGCTCTACGTGCAACGGGGGGCGAGCCCGTGGCCGCACTGCGGCCGTAGGCTGTATCGGTGAGCACCACTGAGCCCGACGCCCTCCTCGGCCCCGCCGACATCCGCGAACTGGCCGCAGCGCTGGGCGTACGCCCCACCAAGCAGCGCGGCCAGAACTTCGTCATCGACGCCAACACCGTCCGGCGCATCGTCCGCACCGCGGAGGTCCGCCCCGACGACGTCGTCGTGGAGGTCGGACCCGGGCTCGGCTCCCTGACCCTCGCACTGCTGGAGGCCGCCGACCGGGTCACCGCCGTCGAGATCGACGACGTCCTGGCCGGCGCCCTGCCCGCCACCATCGCCGCCCGCATGCCCGCGAAGAAGGACCGCTTCGCGCTCGTCCACTCCGACGCGATGCACGTCGAGGAACTGCCCGGTCCGCCCCCCACCGCGCTCGTCGCGAACCTCCCGTACAACGTCGCCGTGCCCGTCCTGCTGCACATGCTCGACCGCTTCCCCACCATCGAGCGGACCCTCGTTATGGTCCAGGCCGAGGTCGCCGACCGGCTCGCCGCCAAGCCCGGCAACAAGGTCTACGGCGTGCCGTCCGTCAAGGCCAACTGGTACGCCGAGGTCAAGCGCGCCGGCGCCATCGGCCGCAACGTCTTCTGGCCCGCCCCCAACGTCGACTCCGGCCTGGTGTCCCTGGTCCGCCGCTCCGAGCCGGTGAACACCACGGCGTCGAAGAAGGACGTCTTCGCCGTCGTCGACGCCGCCTTCGCCCAGCGCCGCAAGACGCTGCGCGCCGCACTGGCCGGCTGGGCCGGCTCCCCGGCCGCCGCCGAGGCGGCCCTCGTCGCCGCCGGCGTCTCACCGCAGGCGCGGGGCGAGTCCCTCACCGTGGAAGAGTTCGCACGCATCGCGGAGGCCAAGTCAGCGTGACCGAGAGCATCACCGTACGCGTCCCGGCCAAGGTCAACGTCCAGCTCGCGGTCGGCGCCGCCCGCCCGGACGGCTTCCACGACCTGGCCAACGTCTTCCTCGCCGTCTCCCTGTACGACGAGGTCACGGCCACCCCCGCCGACGCCCTGCGCGTCACCTGCTCCGGCCCCGACGCCGACCAGGTGCCCCTGGACGCCACCAACCTCGCCGCCCGCGCGGCCACCGCCCTCGCCGCCCGGCACGGCATCTCCCCGGACGTCCACCTCCACATCGCCAAGGACATCCCCGTCGCCGGCGGCATGGCCGGCGGCAGCGCCGACGGCGCGGGCGCCCTCCTCGCCTGCGACGCCCTGTGGGGCACCGGCGCCACCCGCGAGGAACTCCTCGACATCTGCGCCGGGCTCGGCAGCGACGTGCCCTTCAGCCTCGTCGGCGGAGCCGCCCTCGGCACCGGACGCGGCGAGCGGCTGACCCCCCTGCCCACCGGCGGCACCTTCCACTGGGTCTTCGCCGTCGCCGACGGCGGGCTCTCCACCCCCGCCGTCTACGCCGAGTTCGACCGGCTCACCACCGGCACCGAGGTCCCCGCCCCGGCCGCCTCACCCGCGCTGCTGGACGCGCTGCGCACCGGCGACACCGCCCTGCTGGCCGGCGCCCTCACCAACGACCTCCAGCCCGCCGCCCTCTCCCTGCGCCCCTCCCTCGCCGCCACGCTCGCCGCCGGTACGGCGGCCGGCGCCCTGGCCGGCCTGGTCTCCGGCTCCGGCCCGACGACCGCGTTCCTGGTCAAGGACGAGGACGCCGCCCGCACCGTGGCCGACGCCCTGCTCGCCTCCGGCACCTGCCGCACGGCCCGCACGGCCACCTCCCCGGCACCGGGGGCTACTCAGATCCGCACCTGAGTACGAGAGCGCTGACGCCGGTACGGCCCCGCCCGGGACCGTACCGGCATGGCAACCAGCGTCTCCGAACTCGCCGCCCGCACCCCCGGCACCCGCGACCGGTACGTCGACCTGCTGCGGGTCGCGTCCCTCGCGACCGTGGTGCTCGGCCACTGGCTGATGGCCGCCGTCACCACCGACGGCACCGTCGGCAACCTGCTGGCCCTCGTCCCCGGGCTCCAGGTCCTCACCTGGGCGCTCCAGGTCATGCCGGTCTTCTTCTTCGTTGGCGGCTTCTCCCACGCCCTGTCGTACCGCTCCCGCCCCGGCTACGCCGGCTTCCTCCGGGCCCGGCTCCAGCGGCTGCTGCGCCCGACGATGGTGTTCATCGCGGTGTGGACGGCCGCCGCGCTCGTCCTCCGGCTCACCGGCGCCGACGGCGGCCTGACGGGCGTGGCGCTGCGCCTGGTCGCCCAGCCGCTGTGGTTCATCGGCATCTACCTCGCCATGGTGGCGTTCACCCCGCCGCTGCTGAAGCTGCACGAGCGGTACGGCTGGGGCGCCTTCGCCGCGCTGGTGGCGGGCGCGGTGGCGGTGGACACGCTCCGGTTCGCCGTCGGGGTGCCGTACGTCGAGTTCCTGAACTTCGCCTTCGTCTGGCTGGCCGTGCACCAGCTCGGCTTCCTCCGGGCGGACGACCGGATCGGCCGGCCCGCCGTCCTCGCCGCCACCGGCCTGGCGGGTGCCGCCGCCCTGGTGGCCCTCGGCCCGTACCCGCTGTCCATGGTCGGCATGCCGGGCGAGAAGGTCTCCAACATGGCCCCGCCCACGCTCGCCCTGCTGTGCCACGGCCTGTGGCTGGTCGGCGCGGTGGAACTGCTGCGCGGCCCGGGCGCCCGGCTGGCGCGGCGTCCCGCCGTCTGGCGGGCGGTCATCGCGGCGAACGGCGTCGCCATGACCGCGTTCCTGTGGCACCTGACGGCGATGCTCGGCGTGTACGGCGCGCTGCTGGCGCTGGGCGTCCCGCTGCCGGAGCCGGCGACCGCCACCTGGTGGGCCGGTGTGCCGGTGCGGCTGGCGGTCGCGGCGGCGGTGACGGCCCTGCTGGTCGCCGCGTTCCGGGCGTTCGAGCGCCCCGGGGCCCGCCGCCCGGCGGGGGCCGCCGGCTCGTCGCCCGTGGCGGCGCTCGGCATCACGCTGTGCCTGTTCGGCGTGCTGGGCCTGTCGATGGTCGGGTTCGGCGGACTGCTGGACGGCCGCTCGGCGGTGCTGGTCGCCGTGCCCGTCACCGCCCCGGCCGCGATCGGCGCCGCCTTGGTGGGCTGGCTCCTGGTGGAACGGGCGGGCCGCCGCTGATCAGCCGGTGAGCGCGAGCGTCCGCCTGGCCAGCTCGTAGGCGGGCAGCATCGCCCGGTGCTCCCCGGCGTCCAGCCCGCCCAGGTGCACCACCACCGGGCCGGCCGGCGTGGCCACGGCGAACGCCCGCTCGGGCTTCGGCCCGTCGCCGAACTCGGGGGTGACCGTGTACGTCACCTCGGCGGCCGGCAGGGCACCCGCCTTCGTCTCGGTGTACGCGGCCTTCGAGGCGTTCTTCTCGGCGCCCACGAACCCCTCCAGCACCTTCCGCGGCTCCGCCCCGGCGTCGTCGCCCGTCCAGACGCGGAGGAACCCGATGTTCCCGGCCGGCTTGGCGTCGACCTCACAGGCGAGGGTGACCGGCCCCTGCTCGGCCAGGGCGGCGAAGTCCGGGTCCTCGGCCACCGTCACCCTCTCCGCGGTCCACTCGGCCGCCGTCGTGAACGACACGGGCAGCACGCACGGCGTCCCCCTGCCCCCGATCACCGCCCCCTCGGCCACCCGGCTCGCCGCCCCCGGGCCCGCCGACGCGCTCGCGCCGGCTGTGGACGCGTCCGCCCGCCCCGGCGCGGCCGGCTCCGACGAGCACCCCACCAGCACCATCCCGGCCGCCACCCCCGCGACGACGCCCCGCGCGCTCCCGTACCGCCCCATGACTACCCCACCCCTGCGCCTGACCGACCCCTCGAACGACCGCCGCACGCTACCGCACCGTCCGCGGCGGCTACCCTGGTAGGTCGACCCCGTCCACCTGCACAGGAGTGAAATGGCCGTCAACCTGGTCAATGTCGAGGCAGTCAGCAAGGTGTACGGCACCCGTGCCCTGCTCGACGGTGTCTCCCTCGGCGTCTCCGAAGGGGACCGGATCGGTGTCGTCGGCCGCAACGGAGACGGCAAGACCACCCTCATCCGGATGATCGCCAAGCTGGAGGAGGCCGACTCCGGACGGGTGACACACAGTGGCGGGCTGCGGATCGGCGTGCTGACGCAGCACGATTCGCTGGACCCGGACGCCACCGTGCGGCACGAGGTGATCGGGGACCTGGCCGACCATGAGTGGGCGGGCAGTGCCAAGATCCGGGACGTGCTGACCGGGCTGTTCGGCGGGCTGGACCTGCCGGGGTTCCCGCAGGGCCTCGACACCGTCATCGGGCCGCTGTCCGGTGGTGAGCGGCGCCGGATCGCGCTGGCGAAGCTGCTGATCGCCGAGCAGGACCTGATCGTCCTCGACGAGCCGACCAACCACCTCGACGTGGAGGGCATCGCCTGGCTGGCCGGGCACCTCCAGGTGCGGCGCTCCGCGCTCGTGTGCGTCACACACGACCGCTGGTTCCTCGACCAGGTCTGCACCCGGATGTGGGACGTCCAGCGCGGCGCGGTGCACGAGTACGAGGGCGGCTACTCCGACTACGTCTTCGCCCGGGCCGAGCGCGAGCGCATCGCGGCCACGGAGGAGACCAAGCGGCAGAACCTGATGCGCAAGGAGCTGGCCTGGCTGCGGCGCGGTGCCCCCGCCCGTACGTCCAAGCCGCGCTACCGCATCGAGGCGGCCAACGAGCTGATCGCCGACGTGCCGCCGCCGCGCGACACCAGCGAGCTGATGAAGTTCGCCAACGCCCGGCTCGGGCGGACCGTCTTCGACCTGGAGGACGTGACCGTCACCGCCGGGCCGAAGGTGCTGCTCAAGCATCTGACCTGGCAGCTCGGCCCCGGCGACCGCATCGGCCTGGTCGGCGTCAACGGCGCCGGCAAGACCTCGCTGCTGCGGGCCCTCGCCGACGCGGCCGGCACCCAGGGCGAGAAGCAGCCGGCCGGCGGGCGGATCGTCGTCGGCAAGACGGTGCGCCTGGCCTACCTGTCGCAGGACGTCGCCGAACTCCCGGCGACGCTGCGGGTGCTGGAGGCGGTCCAGCAGGTGCGCGACCGGGTGGACCTCGGCAAGGGCCGGGAGATGACGGCGGGGCAGCTCTGCGAGCAGTTCGGCTTCACCAAGGAGAAGCAGTGGACCCCCGTCGGCGACCTCTCCGGCGGTGAGCGGCGCCGGCTCCAGTTGCTGCGGCTGCTGATGGACGAGCCGAACGTCCTGTTCCTCGACGAGCCGACCAACGACCTCGACATCGAGACGCTCACCCAGCTCGAGGACCTCCTCGACGGCTGGCCCGGCTCGATGGTCGTCATCTCCCACGACCGGTTCTTCATCGAGCGGACGACGGACCGGACCCTCGCGCTGCTCGGTGACGCCACGCTGCGGATGCTGCCGCGCGGTATCGACGAGTACCTGGAGCGGCGCCGGCGGATGATCGAGACGGCCGCCCCGGCGCCGGCCGCCGCCGCGTCCGCGCCCGCGAAGGAGAAGTCGGCGGGCGACTCCCGGGCCGCGAAGAAGGAGTTGCAGAAGATCGAGCGCCAGCTCGACAAGGTCTCCGAGAAGGAGGCCCGGCTGCACACCCAAATCGCCGACAACGCCACCGACTTCGAAAAGGTCGCGAAACTGGACGCGGAACTCCGGGACTTGGCCGCGCAGCGCGAGGAACTCGAAATGCGGTGGCTGGAACTCGCCGAGGACGCATAGCCCCGGAGCGTCCGTGGGGAAGGCGTGGAGAGCGGGTAACGAGGGCATCACGGGCCGGTCCTCCCTTGGGAACAGGGGCGGACCGGCCCCTTTCGCGCCGGGGCCGAGTGATAGAAAGAAGCCCCGCTCGACTCACGTAACACTGCGGAATCCATGTCCGATTCGCTCCATTCCGGCGGTACGTGTGCGCCGGAATCGCGGGGGAGGCCGGTCGGGCAGCGGACCGCACGAAGGGGGAAGCGCTGATGACTCAGCCGCCCAGCCAGCAACCGCCGCAGGGGGGCTTCGGGTCTCCGCAGGACCCGCACCAGCAGCCGCCCCAGGCGCCGCCCGTCCCCGGCGGCGTCCCCGGCCCCCCGGCCCAGCCGCCGGTGCCCCCGCAGGCACCGCCCGCGCAGCCCCCGGCCGCCCCGCCCGCCGCCCCCGCCTACGGCGCCCCGCAGCCGCCCGCCGGGCAGCCGCCGGTGCCGCCCGCCGCGCCGCCCGGCTACGGCTACCCCCAGACGCCCCCCGGCCAGCCCGGTTACGGCTACCCGCAGGCTCCGGGCCCCGGCCAGCAGCCCGGCCCGTACGGGGCGCAGCCCGGCCCGTACGGCCAGCAGCCCAACCCCTACGGCGGCCACCCGGCGCAGCCGCAGTACCCGGGCGCGCCCACCCCGCCGCCCGCGGGTGGCGGCGGCCCCTTCAAGGGCAAGCCCGCCGCCGTCATCGGCGCGGCCGTGGCCGCCCTGCTCGTCATCGGCGGCGGCACGTACTTCGCCCTCAGCGGCGACGACAGCGACCCGAAGAAGCCCGAGGCCAAGGGCTCCAGCGCGGCGCCGAATCCTTCCGGCTCCGACGACGCCGACCAGGGCGACGGCAACGGTGACGGCCGCGGGGCGAACGACGACCTGAACGCCGGACGCAAGGACGGCGAGGCCAAGGTCGAGTGGCTGGCGACCAACGACGTGGACCTGCCGCGCAACGGCGCGGACGTGTACGGCCCGTGGGTCGTGGGCGACACGGTCGTCAAGGCCATGTACAAGAGCGTCGTGGGCTACTCGGCGGCCGACGGCAAGAAGAAGTGGGAGGTGCCGTTCACCACCGAGGTGTGCACCGCCCCGGTCGCACCCGCCGACAACGGCACCATCGTCATCGGCATCAACGACAAGCCGGGCGAGAAGGCCGACTGCACGGTGCTCCAGCAGATCGACCTGAAGACCGGCAAGGCGGGCTGGAAGAAGCCCGTTCCCCAGGGGACCGGCTTCAACGCGCTGTCCGACATGACGCTCGCCATCAGCGGCGGCACCGTGACGGCCGCGGGCACCGGCAACGCCCACGGCTTCTCCCTCGCCGACGGCAAGCAGCTCTTCGGCACGCCGGACGCCGACTGCAAGCCCTTCGCCTACGCGGGCGGGCCGAAGCTGATCGCCGCGTCGAGCTGCCGCACGGGTGACTACAAGAAGACGCAGCACGAGGTCAGCGAGGTCGACCCGGCGACCGGCAAGCCGAAGTGGACGTACCGGCTGCCGCCGAACTGGGAGGTCACCAAGGTCTTCTCGGTGAGCCCGCTGGTCGTCTCCACCGAGCAGCCCGACAGCAAGAAGTGGAGCATCGTCGCGCTGACGGACGCCGGCAAGCTCCGCTCCACGCTCGACGGCGGCAAGGACAAGTTCAACCCCAAGTGCGGCGGCAGCTTCGTCGTCTTCGGCGAGAACCTTCAGGGATGCACGGGCGTCGCCGCCGACGCGAGCACCTTCTACATGTCGACGGAGCCCACCCAGCTCACCAACGGCACCAACGACGTGGTGGCGTTCGACCTGAACACGGGCAAGCCCAAGTGGCGTGCCGCCGCCGGTCCGCAGCGGACGATGACGCCGCTGCGCATGGAGGGCGGTGACGTCCTGATGTACATGCAGGGCTCGTGGGACCGCGGCGGCGGCGTCGCGACCCTGGCGCCGACGGGCGGCAGCCCGAAGGTACTGCTCCAGCACCCGGCGTCGACGGCCCAGATCGAGAGCGACTTCTACTCGCCGCGGTACGCCTACGCCGACGGACGCTTCTTCATCGCCAGCGGGCGGGTCAGTGCCCGCAACGACACCGAGGAGAAGCAGACGAAGACCATGATGGCCTTCGGCAAGTGACGTCAGGTCGACGATGAACCACTTCAGACACACCGACGGTCCGGCCGGCGCGCCGGACCCGTCTGGCCCGTCCGGCCCGGCAGGGCCCTACGGGACGCTCAATCCGTACGGCGGCGGTGCCGGGCAGCCGGGCCCGCAGCCTCCCGCGCCGTCCGCGCCCTCCGGCTCTCCCGCCCCCTCCGGCCCCGTCCGCCGGAGGGGCCGGGGCCCGCTCGCCGCCCTCGTGGCCCTGGTCGTCCTCGGCGGCGCCGCCCTCGGTTACGCCGTCACCCGCGGCGACGGCGGCGGTGACGGCGGGCCGTCCGCCGCCCCCGCGTCCCGCCCCTCCGCGTCGGCGTCCGCGCCGGCTCCGGGGGCGGCCGGCCCGGCCGCCCCCGACACCGCCGAGGCGGCGCGCATTAACGCGGGCCGCGCGGCCGGCGAGGCAAGGGCGCTGTGGGTGCGGCGGAACCAGGTGGACCTGCCGGCCACGATCGTGGAGGTGCACGGCCCGTGGACCGTCGGCGACACCGTCGTCACGGCCTCGTACCGTACGGTCTCGGCGTACGCGACGGCCGACGGCCGGCTGCGGTGGAGCCTGCCGCTGGACCGGGAGGTGTGCCGGGCGACGCCCCAGGCGTCGGCGGACGGCAAAATCGTCGTCCTCACCCGGGAGAAGCCGGACTCCACGAGCGAGTGCCGGGTGCTGCGGATGATCGATCTGCGTACCGGGAAGCAGGGCTGGCAGCAGCCGATCACCCAGGACGGCCTGTGGGACGCCTTCACGGACTACTCCGTGGTGATCAGCGGCAGCACGGTGACGGCCGGCCGGGCCGGCCATTCGACCGCGTACCGGCTCGGTGACGGCGGCAAGCTCTTCGGACCCGCTCCCGGGCCGTGCCAGGCCCGGGCCTTCGCCGGCGGGCCGAAGCTGATCGCCGCCCTGATGTGCGAGGACGGCACCGCCGACGTGCCGCACGAGCAGGTCGCCGAGGTCGACCCGGCCACCGGCAGGGCGCGGTGGACCTACGACATCAAGCGCGGCTACCGCATCGACCACGTCTACTCGGTCCGGCCGCTGGTCGTCTCGCTGTACGACCGGGCGCAGCAGAAGCGCGCGGTGCTGGTCCTCACCGAGACAGGCGCCAAACGGTCCGCGCTCGTCGGCCCGGACCAGTACGCCCCGGCGTGCCGCAACGACACCGGCGACACCAACAGCCTCCAGAGCTGCCAGACCGCCGCGGACGCGGACACCTTCTACATGGCGACCGAGCCCTCCGGCCCCGCGGCCGTCGCGACGAACCAGATCGTCGGCTTCGACCTGGACACCGGCAAGGTCGTCCGCCGCATCCCCGCACCGGCCGGGCGGCTCGTTCTGCCGTTGCGGACGGCGGGCTCCGACCTGCTGGTCGAGATCCCGCCGTCCAACGAAAGGGCGGCCCGGCCCGGTGTGCTCGCGTCGGTCGCCCCCGGCACGACGGCGCTCCGGCCGGTGCTCCGGCTGCCCGGCCCCTCGGCCCGGTCCCACAGCCGCATGGACCAGCCCAACGGCCTGTACGTGGACGGCCGCTACATCATCGTGCCCAACAGCATCACCGGTGGCGACGACGACCAGGAGAGGACGAGCGAGACCCTCATGGCCTTCGGCACCTGACGGCGTCCCGCCCCCCACGCACCGGACCGACACCCTTTCCCCGACAGAGGTACGCACCCCATGACGCAGCCACCGCCGCCGCCCCACCAGCCCCCGAACCAGCCACCGGGCCAGCCGCCCCACCAGCCGCCGGGCCAGCCCCCGTCGGGCGGTTTCGGCGCGCCCCAGGAGCCCCCGTCCGGCGGCTTCGGCGCCCCGCAGGAGCCCGCCCCGGGCTTCGGGGCCCCCACCCCGCCGCCGCAGGACCCGGCGTACGGCTACCCGCAGGCGCCCCAGACCCCGCCGCCCGCCCAGGCGCCCGGCTACGGCTACCCGCAGGCGCCCGGCCCGTACCCGCCGTCCCAGGGCGGGCAGCCCGGCTACGGCTACCCCACCGCCCCGGCGCACCAGCAACTCCCGCCGCAGCAGGGCAGCGGCGGCGGCCGGAAGCTGTCGGCCCAGATGCAGATCATCATCGCCGCGGCGGTCGCCGTGGTCCTGATCATCGCGGGTGGCGTCTGGTACGCCAGTGCCGGGGGCGACGACGACCCGGTCGACAACGCCAAGGGCACCTCCGGCGGCACCGGGGGCGGCGGTGACGACGGCGGCAAGGCGGCCCCCGACGGCCCCGGCAAGGAGAAGGCGCCGGACAACACCCAGGCCAAGGTGGCGTTCCAGCTTCCGCTGCCCAAGGTCACCGACATCACCGACGTGAGCGGCTCCTGGGTCACCGACACGGCGTACGTCAAGTCGGGCATCGAGTCGGTGGTCGGCTACGACATCGCCAAGGGCACCCCGCTGTGGACCACCCCGCTCCCCGGCCAGGTCTGCGCGGCGTCCCGGCACGTCAAGGACAACAAGACCGCCATCGCCTTCGAGGCCGCCAAGCGCGTGCCGCCGAAGAACTTCCAGCCCTGCACCGAGGTCGGCGTCATCGACCTGGCCACCGGCAAGCTGCTGTGGCGCAAGTCGGTGACGAGCCCCGACTCCGGTGACGAGAAGGCCTCCTTCGACGAGGTGACCGTCGGCGGCGGCACCGTCGCGGCCGGCGGCCTCGACGGCGGCGCGGCCTGGGACCTGGTCAGCGGCAAGGAGCTGTGGCGGCCGCAGATCAACGCCGAGGAGTGCGAGGACAAGGGCTACGCGGGCGGCGAGAACCTGGTCGCGGCCCGCGCCTGCGGTCCGCTGGACAACCAGTACCTGCTGATCCAGAACCTCGACCCGAAGTCCGGCGCGCCCCTCTCCTCGTACAAGATGCCGCCCGGTGTCGAGGACGCGGGCATCGTCTCCACCAAGCCGCTGGTGGTGGCGGCCGACGTCGGCAGGACCGCGGGCGACGGCTCCAGCATCTCGGACTTCTTCTCCATCGACGAGAAGACCGGCAAGCTCAAGACGAAGATCGCCGCCGCCGGCGACCGGTACGCGGCGGAGTGCGAGCTGGAGGTGGAGCAGTGCAGCAAGGTCGTGGTCGGCAACAACCGGCTCTACCTGCCGACCGAGGACCACGAGGGCGGCGGTGAGTACGGCGACACCAACGAGATCGTGTCGTTCGACCTGACCACCGGCAAGCCGACCACGGACAAGGCCGAGGCGGGCGACCGGTACTCGATGTTCCCGCTGCGCATGGACGGCGGCAACATCATCGCCTACAAGGAGGCGCCCTACGACAAGGGCGGACAGGTGGTGAGCATCAACGGCGCGACGTTCAAGCAGACCGTCCTGCTGGAGAACCCGGCCGACAAGGCGGTCCGGGACGCCGAGTCGTCGTTCAACCTGGACTCCTCCGAGATCCGCTACGCCGACGGACGGCTGTTCATCGCCGACGACCTGTTCGACAAGCCGAGCTCGTCGTCCAGCGACCGCAAGCAGTACCTGGCGATCGCGTTCTCCACGCACTGAGCCCCTCGTACCGGGTGACGGCCCGGCACACCGGACGGTCCGGTGTGCCGGGCCGTCCACTTGGTGATCCCCGTGTCGCCCTGGACGGCGAACAATTCGACAATCCGGGGGGCTTCGGCCTCGTAGGGGGCGCGCGACGTCGAACAAGCGTGTAGCTTGCCGGGTCAACAGTGCTGGGGGCGGCGGGGGGCCGGCCCCAGGGGGATGGGGGATGTTCCGTGGGCGTGCGGCTCATGGTGGTCGACGACCACCGCCTGCTCGCCGAGGCGCTGGCCTCGGCGCTCAAACTGCGCGGGCACCGGGTGCTCGCCGCCGCCGCGCCCGTGGCGGGCGCGGCCGAGCTGGTGGTGAGCAGGGCGCCCGAGGTGTGCCTGCTCGGCACGGCGGCGCCGGCGCAGCCGGGGGTCTTCGACCCGATCGTGACGATCAAGCGGGAGCGGCCGCAGGTGGCCGTGGTGGTGCTCGGTCCGGTGCCGTCCCCCCGGGGCATCGCGGCGGCTTTCGCGGCCGGTGCCTCCGGTTACGTACGCCATGACGAGCGGATCGAGGGCGTGGAGCGGGCGATGGTGAAGGCCCGCGCGGGCGAGGCGGCGGTGGCGCCGCAGCTCCTCCAGGGCGCGTTCACCGAGCTGCTCAACCCGGCGGCCCAGCCGGACGACGAGGGGCAGCGGCTCATGCGGCTGCTGACCCCGCGCGAGGTGGAGGTGCTGGTGCGGGTGGCCGAGGGCGAGGACACCCGGCTGATCGCGGCCGGGATGCGGATCGCGCCGAGCACCGCGCGGACGCATGTGCAGCGGGTGCTGATGAAGCTGGGCGTCGGGTCGCGGCTGGAGGCCGCGGCGCTCGCGGCCCGTACGGGGCTGCTGGACCGGGCGGTGTCGTCCGTGGCGGTGCCGGGCGCGGGAGCGGTCCCCGGACCGAGGACGACGGAGGGGCCGGACCCCGTCTGAGGCGGTCCGGCCCCGGTGTTCACTGCGCGGGCGGGGCGGGCGGCGCGGTGATCGGGCGCAGCCGCAGCCGGACGAGGAAGAACAGCCCCGGGCCGAGCGTGCCCAGCCGGTCCCTGAGGTCGGCGTCGACGCCGACGGCCTTGTCGAGGTCGGCGTCGGAGGCGGTGGGCCCGACGACGGTGGCGAGGACCCCGCGGACGGTGAACAGGCTGTTCTGCGCGCTCGCGCGGGCGGCGAAGCCGATGCCCAGGACCACGGCGCAAGCGCTTGCGGCCGCACCGCGGCCCGCCGTTGACGCGCCTGTTGGAACATGGTCGACTATGTTTACTTCCGTTGGTTCCGAGTGGGGCGGGGTGGACGAGGCGTGTCCGAGTGAAGAAGACGTCGACCAGGCTGGCCGACGGCCGTGAGCTGATCTACTACGACTCCCGGGACGACGTGCCGCGCGACGCCGTGGACCGGCGGCCCCTCGACCCGGTCTCCACCACCGCGGAGATCCGCCACGACCCGCTGCTGGGCGACTCGGTCGCCATCGCCTCGCACCGCCAGGCCCGCACCTACCACCCGCCGGCCGGCGAGTGCCCGCTGTGCCCCTCCCGCGACGGCCGCCGCAGCGAGATCCCCGACGACGACTACGACGTCGTGGTCTTCGAGAACCGCTTCCCCTCGCTCGCCGGTGACTCCGGACGCTGCGAGGTCGTCTGCTTCACCTCCGACCACGACGCCTCCTTCGCCGACCTCACCGCCGAGCGGACCGCACTCGTCCTGGAGGCCTGGACCGACCGCACCGCCGACCTGGCCGAACGGCCCGGCGTGCGCCAGGTGTTCTGCTTCGAGAACAGGGGAGCCGAGATCGGCGTCACCCTCGGCCACCCGCACGGCCAGATCTACGCCTACCCCTTCACCACCCCCCGCACGGCGCTGATGCAGCGCTCCGTGGCCGCCCACCGCGCCGCCACCGGCCGCAACCTCTTCGACGACGTCGTCGCCCGTGAGCGCGCCGCGGCCGAACGGGTGGTCCTGGAAACCGGCGCATGGGTCGCCTTCGTGCCCCACGCGGCGCACTGGCCGTACGAAGTGCACCTCTACCCCAAGCGGCGCGTGCCCGACCTCAGGGAGCTGGACGGGGCCGCCCGCACAGAGTTCCCACAGGTCTACCTGGAACTCTTGAGGCGCTTCGACCGGATCTTCGGGGACGGGGAACCACCGACGCCGTACATCGCCGCCTGGCACCAGGCGCCCTTCGGCGGGCCGGCACGGCACGACTTCGCCCTGCACCTGGAGCTTTTCACCGTCCGCCGCACTTCCGGCAAGCTGAAGTTCCTCGCCGGCTCGGAGTCCGGCATGAGCGTGTTCGTCAACGACGTGCCGCCGGAAGCCGCGGCCCGCCGACTGCGAGAGGTGGCCACCCCGTGAGCACAGCCAAGTACCTGGTGACCGGCGGAGCCGGCTACATCGGCAGCACGGTCGCCGCGCACCTGCTGGAGGCCGGCCACGAGGTGACCGTCCTCGACGACCTGTCGACCGGCTTCCGCGAGGCCGTCCCGGCCGGCGCCCGCTTCGTCGAGGGCCGCGTCCAGGACGCCGCCCGCCACCTCGACCCCTCCTACGACGGCGTGCTGCACTTCGCCGCGTTCTCCCAGGTCGGCGAGTCCGTCACCGACCCCGGGAAGTACTGGCTGAACAACGTCGGCGGCACCATGGCGCTGCTGGCCGCCATGCGCGACACGGGCGTGGGCCGGCTCGTCTTCTCCTCCACCGCCGCCACCTACGGCGAGCCCGTCTCCACCCCCCTCACCGAGACCGACCCCACCGCTCCCACCAGCCCCTACGGCGCCACCAAGCTCGCCGTCGACCACATGATCGCGGGGGAGGCCGCCGCCCACGGCCTGGCCGCCGCCTCCCTGCGGTACTTCAACGTCGCCGGGGCCCACGGGCGGTGCGGCGAACGCCACGACCCCGAGTCCCACCTCATCCCGCTCGTCCTCCAGGTCGCCCTCGGCCGGCGCCCCGCCATCTCCGTGTACGGCGAGGACTACCCGACCCCCGACGGCACCTGCGTGCGCGACTACATCCACGTCGCCGACCTCGCCGAGGCGCATCTGCTCGCCATGGACGCCGTCACCCCCGGCGAGCACCTGGTCTGCAACCTCGGCAACGGCAACGGGTTCTCGGTCCGCGAGGTCATCGAGACCGTACGGGAGGTCACCGGCCACCCGGTGCCCGAGGTCGTCGCCGCCCGCCGCGCCGGTGACCCGGCGGTGCTGGTCGCCTCGGCCGCCACCGCGCGGGACCGGCTGGGCTGGAAGCCGTCCCGGCCGGAGCTCCCGCGCATCGTGGCGGACGCCTGGGAGTTCGCCAGGGCCCGAGAGGCGGAGAGGGGCGCATGAGGGTCGCGGAGGACTTCCGGAAGCTGTACGGGGCCGAGCCCGAAGGGGTGTGGGCGGCGCCCGGCCGGGTCAACCTGATCGGCGAGTACACCGACGTCAACGACGGGTTCGTGCTGCCGCTGGCGCTCCCGCACACCGCCGTCGCCGCCGTGTCCCGGCGCACCGACGGCCTGCTGCGCGTGCACTCCGCCGACACCGGCGAGGGCGTGGTCCGGCTCGACATCCGCACCCTGGAACCCCGCACGGGCACCGGCTGGGCCGCCTACCCGGCCGGTGTGGTGTGGGCGCTGCGCGAGGCGGGCCACCCCGTCACCGGTGCCGACGTCCACCTGGCCTCCACCGTCCCCACCGGCGCCGGGCTGTCGTCGTCGGCCGCCCTGGAGGTCGTCACCGCCCTGGCGCTGAACGACCTGTACGGGTTCGGGCTGACCGCGCCGCGGCTCGCCCTCCTCGGCCGGCGCGCCGAGAACGCGTTCGTGGGCGTCCCGTGCGGCGTGATGGACCAGATGGCGTCCGCGTGCTGCGCGGAGGGCCATCTGCTGCACCTCGACACCCGGGACCTGACGACCCGGCACGTCCCTTTCGACCTCGACGCGCACGGCCTCCGCCTGCTGGTCGTCGACACCCGGGTGCGGCACGCGCTCGGGGACGGCGCGTACGCCGAGCGGCGCGCCGGGTGCGAGGCGGGCGCGCGGGCGCTCGGTGTGCGCACGCTGCGCGAGGTGGACCATGTGCAACTGCCGGACGTCCTGGGGAGGTTGGGTGACGAAACGGTTCGCTCCTACGTCCGCCACGTGGTCACCGACAACCACCGCGTCCGCCGGACCGTGGCCCTCCTGGACGCCGGCGACGTACGGGCCGTCGGACCGCTGCTCACCGAGGGCCACGCCTCGCTCCGCGACGACCTCCGGGTCTCCTGCCCGGAGCTCGACCTGGTCGTCGCGGCGGCGACCGGCGCCGGGGCGCTGGGCGCCCGGATGACCGGCGGCGGCTTCGGCGGCTCGGCGGTCGTGCTGGTCGAGGCCGCGGACGAGGACACGGTGACCGGGGCGGTCGCGGAGGCGTTCGCGGCGGCCGGTCGCACCGCCCCGCGGGTGTTCCGGGCGGTGCCGTCGGCCGGGGCGCGCCGCCTCGTCTGACCGGCCGGCGGGGCGGCCCGTACGACCGCCGCGCCCCCTCCGGAACCGGTGGGCCGGCCCCGGCCGGGGGCCGGTCGGTTTCCCCAAGTCCCCTTCCCCTCCGGTCACCCCGCCGTACTCTGATGCACAGCACCGGTGGGGGCCGGTGCTGATCAGGGGGCGAGACAGCCGGGTACGACGCCCGGGGCGGGGGTAACAGTCACTGCACGGCGGCGGCCGTGCGACCACTGGGTACCTCGGACTCCGGGCGCCGTACCCGCAGCTGCTCCGCTTCCTCGACGCATGGGGGTGTCAGTGGTCCGTATCCGGGTTCTGGTGGTGGACGACCACCGCATCTTCGCCGAATCGCTCGCCGCCGCACTGGCGGCCGAGCCGGACGTCGACGTCGCGGCGGCCGGCAGCGGCCCCGCCGCGCTGCGCTGTCTGGACCGGGCGGCGGCCGAGGGCCGCCGGTTCGACGTCCTGCTCGTCGACGCCGACCTGGGCGCCGCGGCGGCCCCGGCGGTCGCCCGGGCGGTGCCGGACAACGGCGAGGCCGTCGTGGACGGCATCTCCCTGGTGTCCGGGGTCCGCGAGGGCCGCCCCGAGGTGCGGACGGTCGTGCTGGCCGAGAAGGACGACCCGGCGCGGGCCGCGCTCGCCCTCCAGGCGGGCGCCTCGGGCTGGGTGGCCAAGGACTGCTCCCTCCAGCGCCTGCTGACGGTGATACGCGGTGTGCTGCGCGACGAGACGCACCTGCCGCCCGCGCTGCTCACCGGGGTGCTGCGGGAGCTGACGGCCGCGCGCAAGCACCGCACCGAGAGCGAGCTGCTGGTGGAGTCGCTCACCCCGCGCGAGCGCGAGGTGCTGCGCTGCATGGTGGCGGGGCTGGGCCGCAAGGCGGTCGCGGAGCGGCTGTTCCTGTCCCCGCACACGGTGCGTACGCATATGCAGAACGTGCTGGGGAAGCTGGGCGTGCACTCCACGCTGGCCGCGGTGGCGCTGGCGCGCCGCGCCGGTGTGGGGCCGGCGGAACCGGTCGCGGGGTTAGCCGGGGATGTTGTCGAACGGGGCGGTCAGCTGGCGTAGCAGCGCGGCCAGTTCGGCCCGCTGGGCGCGGGACAGCTCGGCGAGGATCGCCCGCTCCTGCGCGAGGAGCCCGGCGAGTGCCTGGTCGGCGCGGTCGCGGCCCTCGGAGGTGAGGCGGACGAGGACGCCGCGCCGGTCGCTGGGGTCGGGCAGCCTCTCGACCAGGCCCTTCTTGGCCAGCCGGTCGATGCGGTTGGTCATGGTGCCGGAGGTGACCAGCGTCTGGGTGAGGAGCTGGCCGGGGGAGAGCTGGTACGGGGCTCCCGCGCGGCGCAGCGAGGTCAGGACGTCGAACTCCCAGGGCTCCAGGTTGTGCTCCGCGAAGGCGAGCCGCCGGGCCCGGTCGAGGTGGCGGGCCAGCCGGGAGACGCGGCTGAGCACCTCGAGCGGTTCCACGTCGAGGTCGGGGCGCTCGCGGCGCCATGCAGCGACCAGTCGGTCGACCTCGTCCTCCATGGCGATCAGTGTAGGGGATCTGTCGATGTGAAGTCTCTTGACGTCAAGAAATATTCGGCTGGACCATGGGGCATGACGGGGCCGGGACTCCGTTCCGCTTCGGTACTTCGTTCCAGCAAGGGGGCACGAACATGTATTCCGCACCGATCTGGGATCCACAGCAGTACCTGCGCCACTCCACCCACCGCACTCGACCGTTCCTCGACCTGCTCGCCCGCATACCGGAACTGCCCGCCGTCGCCCGGGGCCGTTCCCCCCGCATCGCCGACCTCGGGTGCGGACCCGGCAACGTCACCGCGCTCCTCGCCGACCGATGGCCCGACGCCCGCATCACCGGCTTCGACCTCTCGCCCGAGATGCTGGAACAGGCGGAGAAGCACCACGCCGGCACCACCGACGGCGGCGGCTGGCTCGACTTCCGCCCCGCCGACGCCGCCCACTGGACGCCCGACGAACCGTACGACCTGATCGTCTCCAACGCGGCACTCCAATGGGTACCGAACCATCCCGAGTCCTTCCCCGTCTGGACCGAGGGGCTCGTCCCCGGCGGCACCTTCGCCTTCCAGGTCCCGGCCAACTTCACCTCACCCAGCCACGCCCTTCTCGGCGAACTGTGCGAGACCCCGCAATGGCGCTCCCGCCTCGCCGACCACGGCCGCCGCTTCGTCCACATCCTCGACGCCGCCGACTACCTCACCCGCCTCGCCGACCTCGGCTGCGCCGTCGACGTCTGGGAGACCGTCTACTCCCAGCTCCTCCAGGGCGACGACCCCGTCCTCGACTGGGTGAAGGGCACCGCGCTGCGGCCCGTCCTCACCGCGCTGGACGGCGACGGCGAGGCGGTCGCCGAATTCCTCGGCCAGTACCGCGACCTGCTCCGCAAGGCCTACCCGCCCGGGCCCCACGGCACCGTCTTCCCCTTCCGCCGCGTCTTCGCGGTCGCCACCCGGAGCCAGGAGCCGACGGGGTGACGCCCCACTTAGCGAACCCGGACCCGGACCCGGACGCAGACCGGCCCCCGCCGGTCCGCCGCGGCAACCCACCGCGGCGCCCCGACGGGGGCCGTAGCCGCGCCGGCGTCCCGGGCGGCGCATCACGTCAGCTCTTGCGGTGACCTATCAGCCGCGGCTTCGGCTCCAGACCGTCCAGACCGTGCCAGGCCAGGTTCACCAGATGCGCGGCGACCTCCGCCTTCTTCGGCCGGCGGGCGTCCAGCCACCACTGGCCGGTCAGCGCCACCATCCCCACCAGCGCCTGCGCGTACAGCGGCGCCAGCTTCGGATCGAAACCCCGGGCCTTGAACTCCAGCCCCAGGATGTCCTCCACCTGCGTGGCGATGTCCGAGATCAGCGACGCGAACGTGCCCGTCGACTGCGCCACCGGGGAGTCCCGCACCAGGATCCGGAAACCGTCCGTGTACGTCTCGATGTAGTCCAGCAGCGCGAACGCCGCCTGCTCCAGCAGCTCCCGCGGATGCCCGGCCGTCAGCGCACCCGTCACCATGTCCAGGAGCTGGCGCATCTCCCGGTCCACGACGACCGCGTACAGGCCCTCCTTGCCGCCGAAGTGCTCGTACACCACCGGCTTGGAGACCCCGGCCTTCGCCGCGATCTCCTCCACCGACGTGCCCTCGAAGCCCTTCTCGGCGAAGAGCGTGCGGCCGATGTCGAGCAGCTGCTGCCGGCGCTCGGCGCCCGTCATCCGGACCCGGCGTCCCCGCCTGGGTTTGTCACTGCCACTGCCACTGCCGTCGATCGCCACACCGTCCATCATGCCGCGTTCGCGGCGCGGTCCTGGCGTCGGGCTTCGATGCGCTCGGCACTCGGCCAGCGCACGTCGTACGCCCAGCCCAGCTTCTCGAACCAGCGGATCAGCCGGGCACTGGAGTCGATCTGCCCCCGCATCACTCCGTGCCGGGCCGACGTCGGGTCGGCGTGGTGCAGGTTGTGCCACGACTCACCGCACGACAGCACCGCCAGCCACCACACGTTCCCACTGCGGTCCCGCGACTTGAACGGGCGCTTGCCCACCGCGTGACAGATCGAGTTGATCGACCACGTCACATGGTGCAGCAGCGCCACCCGCACCAGCGAGCCCCAGAAGAACGCCGTGAAGGCGCCCCACCACGACATCGTCACCAGACCGCCGACGACCGGCGGGATCGCCAGCGACAGCACCGTCCAGCCGATGAACCAGCGCGAGATCGCCCGGATCGCCGGGTCCTTGATCAGATCGGGCGCGTACTTCGCCTGCGGGGTCCGCTCCTCGTCGAACATCCACGCGATGTGCGCCCACCACAGGCCCTTCATCAGGGCCGGCACCGTCTCACCGAACCGCCACGGCGAATGCGGGTCGCCCTCCGCGTCCGAGAACTTGTGGTGCTTGCGGTGGTCCGCCACCCAGCGCACCAGCGGCCCCTCCACCGCCAGCGACCCCATGACGGCGAGGGCGATCCGCAGCGGCCGCTTCGCCTTGAACGAACCGTGCGTGAAGTACCGGTGGAAACCGATCGTGATGCCGTGGCAGCCGATGAAGTACATCGCCACCAGCAGCCCCAGGTCCAGCCAGCTCACCCCCCAGCCCCACGCCAGCGGCACCGCCGCCAGCAGGGCCACGAAGGGAACCGTGATGAACAGCAGCAGGGCGATCTGCTCGATCGAACGCTTGCTGTCCCCGCCGAGGGTGGCGGGCGGCAGATCCGGAGAGGGGGAAGCGGACGAGTCCGAGGTATCGAGCACGTCGGGGCTTGTGGTCATAGGGTCCCCTGGGGGTGAGGGATGCGACGGAAGCAGTGGCTACGGTTCCGTAACCTACGGCGACGTAAGTATGGCAGCGGTTCGGCACGCGGCAAGAGGCCTGCGAACGACGCCGCCGGAGGGACACCTATCCTGGGTGTCGTCGGACAGCGCGGTCCGCAGCCTCCAGTACCCCTCCAGACGTGCTCAAACACTGCAAGGAGCCGCACCTGTGAGCAGTGCCGACCAGACCCCCTCCGCCAGCGCCGAGCTGCGCGCCGACATCCGCCGACTGGGCGACCTGCTCGGCGAGACCCTCGTCCGGCAGGAAGGACCCGAGCTCCTCGACCTCGTCGAGAAGGTCCGCCACCTCACCCGCGAGAACGGCGAAGCCGCCGCCGAGCTGCTCGGCGACACCGACCTGGAGACCGCCGCCCGCCTGGTGCGCGCCTTCTCCACCTACTTCCACCTCGCCAACGTCACCGAGCAGGTCCACCGCGGCCGCGAACTGCGCGAGAAGCGCGCCGCCGAGGGCGGCCTCCTCGCCCGCACCGCCGACATGCTCAAGGACGGCGACCCCGAGCACGTACGCGAGACGGTCAAGCACCTCAACGTGCGTCCCGTCTTCACCGCCCACCCCACCGAAGCCGCGCGACGCTCCGTGCTCAACAAGCTCCGCCGCGTCGCCGAGCTGCTGGAAACCCCCGTCATCGCCTCCGACCGGCGCCGCCACGACCTGCGCCTGGCCGAGTCCATCGACCTCATCTGGCAGACCGACGAGCTCCGCGTCGTCCGCCCCGAGCCGACCGACGAGGCCCGCAACGCGATCTACTACCTCGACGAGCTCCACGCGAACGCCGTCGGCGACGTCCTGGAGGACCTGGCCGCCGAGCTGGAGCGCGTCGGCGTCGAGCTGCCCGCCGGCACCCGCCCGCTGACCTTCGGCACCTGGATCGGCGGCGACCGCGACGGCAACCCCAACGTCACCCCCGCCGTCACCTGGGACGTGCTGATCCTCCAGCACGAGCACGGCATCACCGACGCGATCGAGCTGATCGACCACCTGCGCAGCCAGCTCTCCAACTCGATCCGTTACGCCGGCGCCACCCAGGAGCTCCTCGACTCCCTCCAGCAGGACCTGGACCGGCTCCCCGAGATCAGCCCCCGCTACAAGCGGCTCAACGCCGAGGAGCCCTACCGGCTCAAGGCGACCTGCATCCGCCAGAAGCTGGTCAACACCCGCGAACGCCTCGCCAACGGCACCCCGCACCAGGAAGGCCGCGACTACCTCGGCACCGCCGAGCTGATCGCCGACCTCACCCTGATCCAGACCTCCCTGCGCGAGCACCGCGGGGGCCTCTTCGCCGACGGACGGATGGACCGCACCATCCGCACCCTCGCCGCCTTCGGCCTCCAGCTCGCCACCATGGACGTCCGCGAACACGCCGACGCCCACCACCACGCCCTCGGCCAGCTCTTCGACCGCCTCGGCGAGGAGTCCTGGCGGTACGCGGACATGCCCCGCGACTACCGGCAGCGGCTGCTCGCCAAGGAACTCCGCTCCCGCCGCCCGCTGGCCCCCACGCCCGCACCGCTGGACGCCGCCGGCACCAAGACCCTCGGCGTCTTCCACACGGTCAAGGAAGCCTTCGAGCGCTTCGGCCCCGAGGTCATCGAGTCCTACATCATCTCGATGTGCCAGGGCGCCGACGACGTCTTCGCCGCCGCCGTCCTCGCCCGCGAGGCCGGCCTCATCGACCTCCACGCCGGCTGGGCCAAGATCGGCATCGTGCCGCTGCTGGAGACCACCGACGAGCTCAAGGCCGCCGACGTCATCCTCGACGCCATGCTCGCCGACCCCTCCTACCGGCGCCTGGTCTCCCTTCGGGGCGACGTCCAGGAGGTCATGCTCGGCTACTCGGACTCCTCCAAGTTCGGCGGCATCACCACCAGCCAGTGGGAGATCCACCGCGCCCAGCGCCGGCTCCGTGACGTCGCCCACCGCTACGGCGTCCGCCTGCGCCTCTTCCACGGCCGCGGCGGCACCGTCGGCCGCGGCGGCGGCCCCTCGCACGACGCGATCCTCGCCCAGCCCTGGGGCACCCTGGAGGGCGAGATCAAGGTCACCGAGCAGGGCGAGGTCATCTCCGACAAGTACCTCATCCCGTCGCTGGCCCGCGAGAACCTGGAACTGACGGTCGCCGCCACCCTCCAGGCGTCCGCCCTGCACACCGCGCCCCGCCAGTCCGACGAGGCACTCGCCCGCTGGGACGCGGCCATGGACGTCGTCTCCGACGCCGCCCACACGGCCTACCGGAGGCTCGTCGAGGACCCCGACCTGCCGACGTACTTCCTGGCCTCCACCCCCGTCGACCAGCTCGCCGACCTGCACCTGGGCTCGCGGCCCTCCCGCCGCCCCGGCTCGGGCGTCTCGCTCGACGGACTGCGCGCCATCCCGTGGGTCTTCGGCTGGACGCAGTCCCGCCAGATCGTCCCCGGCTGGTACGGGGTGGGCTCCGGCCTCAAGGCGCTGCGCGAGGCCGGCCTCGACGCCGTGCTCGACGAGATGTACGAGCAGTGGCACTTCTTCCGCAACTTCCTGTCCAACGTCGAGATGACCCTCGCCAAGACGGACCTGCGGATCGCCCGCCACTACGTCGAGACCCTCGTGCCCGAGAACCTCCGCCACGTCTTCGACGACATCGAGGCCGAGCACGCGCTGACCGTCAGCGAGGTCCTGCGCGTCACCGGCGGCAAGGAACTGCTCGACTCCAACCCGGTCCTCCAGCAGACCTTCGCCATCCGCGACGCCTACCTGGACCCGATCTCCTACCTCCAGGTCGCCCTGCTCGCCCGCCAGCGCGCCGCCGTCGAGCGCGGCGAGGACCCCGACCCGCTGCTCTCGCGGGCCCTGCTCCTCACCGTCAACGGCGTCGCCGCCGGCCTCCGCAACACCGGCTGACACCCACCGCGCACCGCACGAAGGGGGCGCCCGGTTCTCACCGGGCGCCCCCTTCGTCACGCGTACGGCCGCTCACAACGCGAAGAACGTCCCCACCAGCAGCGCCCCGCCCAGCGACGCCGACACCCAGGCCAGCCGCGTCAGCCGCATCCCGCCACCGATCACCAGCGCCGCCAGCAGCAGCGCCCCGCCCAGCGGCAACCACGCGTGCAACCCGCCGGACCAGCCCGTACGCACCAGCTCCGTCGTGTCCGGCTTCCTCACCACCGCGTACCGGCCACCCTTGCGCACCGCCACCGAGTGCTCGATCGTCAGGTCCGTACGCGTCGTCCCCGCCGGTCCCTCCGGGACGAACCGCCCCGTGCACAGGTCCGCCGAACAGCCGGTGACGGTCAGCGTGCCGTGCTCACGGCCCTTCGACAGCAGCACGTGCTGGGCCGTGCCCCATGACGCCCACGTCCCCGCCACCACCAGCAACAGCGCCACCAGGGCCATCGCGGCACCACGGGCATACGGGAGGGCTGACGTCCGCTTCTTGCTCATGGGGCGCGATCCTCTGGCACACGACCGCACCCGGTCAATTCCGGTCCGGGACGGTCAGGAGTCGGAGCGGACTCGGAGCGGACTCGGTGAGGAGCCGGTCAGGAGTTGTACGCGGACTGCGCCCGCTCCAGGCCCTCCGTCACCAGGCACTCCACCGCGTCGGCCGCCCGGTCCACCAGGTAGTCCAGCTCCTTGCGCTCCGCCGACGAGAAGTCCTTCAGTACGAAGTCGGCGACCTGCATCCGCCCCGGCGGACGCCCGATGCCGAACCGCAGCCGGTGGTAGTCCGCCCCCATCGCCTTCGTCATCGACTTCAGACCGTTGTGCCCGTTGTCCCCGCCGCCCAGCTTCAGCCGCATCGTCCCGTAGTCGATGTCCAGCTCGTCGTGCACCGCCACCACATGCGCCGTCGGCACCTTGTAGAAGTCCCGCAGCGCCGTCACCGGACCGCCCGACAGGTTCATGTACGACATCGGCTTCGCCAGGACCACCCGCCGGCCGGCCGGCCCCGGCGGACCGATACGGCCCTCCACCACCTGCGCCTGCGCCTTGCCCGCCCGCTTGAACTTCCCGCCGATCCGCTCCGCGAGGAGGTCGGCCACCATGAACCCGACGTTGTGCCGGTTCGCGGCGTACTCCGGCCCTGGGTTCCCCAGGCCCACGATCAGCCAGGGAGCACCGGCCTCCGTCGCCGTCGTCATGTCGTCAGTCTCCTCGTGTGCGTACAGGTACACAGAACAGGGAAACGGGGTGGCGGGCCGCAGCCCGCCACCCCGTCAAGCAGAGCCCAGGACGGCTCAGGCCTCGGCGGCCTCTTCGCCCTCGGCGGCCTCGCCGGCCGGCTCCTCGGCCTGCGCGGCCAGGACCTGGAGCACGACGGCGTCGGCGTCCACGGCCAGGGAGACGCCCTTGGGCAGCTCGATGTCCTTCGCCAGGACGGAGGCACCGGCCTCCAGGCCCTCGACGGAGACCGTGACGGACTCGGGGATGTGGGTGGCCTCGGCCTCGACCGGAAGCGCGTTCAGCACGTGCTCCAGCAGGTTGCCACCGGCGGCCAGCTCGCCCTCGGTCTGGACCGGGATCTCGACCGTGACGGTCTCGCCACGCTGCACGAGCTGGAGGTCGACGTGCTCCAGGAAGCCCTTCAGCGGGTCACGCTGCACGGACTTCGGGATGGCCAGCTCGTTGGTCTTGCCGTCGATGTCCAGGGAGATCAGGACGTTCGGCGTACGCAGCGCCAGCAGCAGCTCGTGGCCCGGCAGCGTCAGGTGGATCGGGTCGGAACCGTGGCCGTAGAGAACACCCGGAACCTGGTTCGCGCGACGGATGCGGCGGGCGGCACCCTTGCCGAACTCGCTACGGGTCTGAGCGGTGAGCTTCACCTCGGACATATGCACTCCTCGTAAGTGACAGGCGGATCAACGGTCTGGGGGCGCCCCCTGCTCCGAAGGAGCTTGGGGGAGGTCACCCGGCCACGACTGGACTTGGCCTGCTACGAAGAGCGCGTCGATAACGGACCGCCGCACCTGATCGGATGCGGCCTCCCTCGCCGAGCAACCGCACCAGTCTAACGGAAAGCGGAAGGCCGCCCCGACGCACGGCCGGGGCGGCCTTCCGATCACGCGGTGGATCAGCCCTGCTCCTCGAAGAGGCTCGTCACCGAACCGTCCTCGAACACCTCACGCACCGCGCGGGCGATCGTCGGCGCGATCGACAGCACCGTGATCTTGTCGAGCTCCAGTTCGCCCGGCGTCGGCAGCGTGTTCGTCAGGACGAACTCGCTCACCTTCGAGTTCTTCAGGCGGTCGGCCGCCGGACCCGACAGGATGCCGTGCGTCGCCGTGACGATCACGTCCTCGGCGCCGTGCGCGAACAGCGCCTCGGCGGCCGCGCAGATCGTGCCACCGGTGTCGATCATGTCGTCGACCAGGACGCACACCCGGCCCTCGACCTCGCCGACCACCTCGTGCACGGTCACCTGGTTGGCGACGTCCTTGTCACGGCGCTTGTGGACGATCGCCAGCGGCGCGTCCAGCCGGTCGCACCAGCGGTCCGCCACCCGCACACGGCCCGCGTCCGGGGACACCACCGTCAGCTTCGAACGGTCCACCTTGGCGCCCACGTAGTCCGCCAGCACCGGCAGCGCCGACAGGTGGTCCACCGGGCCGTCGAAGAAGCCCTGGATCTGGTCCGTGTGCAGGTCCACCGTCAGGATCCGGTCCGCACCCGCGCACTTCAGCAGGTCCGCCACCAGACGGGCCGAGATCGGCTCACGGCCGCGGTGCTTCTTGTCCTGCCGCGCGTAGCCGTACGACGGGATGATCACGGTGATGCTCCGGGCCGAGGCCCGCTTCAGAGCATCGATCATGATCAGCTGCTCCATGATCCACTTGTTGATCGGAGCCGTGTGGCTCTGCATCAGGAAGCAGTCCGCGCCACGGGCCGACTCCTGGAACCGGACGTAGATCTCACCGTTGGCGAAGTCGAACGCCTTCGTCGGCACGAGGCCGACACCCAGCCGGTGCGCGACCTCCTCGGCCAGCTCGGGGTGGGCGCGGCCGGAGAAGAGCATCAGCTTCTTCTCGCCGGTCGTCTTGATCCCGGTCACAGCACTGTCTCCTCAGACGTGTTCCCTGGCCGCGACCACTTTCGCGCGAACCAGCCGAATTTGTGTGCACGTATCACGGTACGCCGAGTTCGACGCACCTGTTTCCGGTCAGTCCTCGCCGACGGCCTGCTCGGAGGCCGTCGTGGCCGCCTGCGCGGCCGCGCTGCCGGGCCGCTTCCGGGCGACCCAACCCTCGATATTCCGCTGCTGTCCTCGGGCGACCGCGAGCGAACCGGGCGGCACGTCCTTGGTGATCACCGACCCGGCGGCGGTGTACGCGCCGTCCCCGACCGTGACAGGAGCCACAAACATGTTGTCCGAGCCGGTACGGCAGTGCGAACCGATCGTCGTGTGGTGCTTGCTCTCGCCGTCGTAGTTCACGAACACGCTGGCGGCACCGATGTTCGAGTACTCGCCGATCGTCGCGTCGCCCACGTACGACAGGTGCGGGACCTTCGACCCCTCGCCCACCCGGGCGTTCTTCATCTCGACGTACGTACCGGCCTTCGACTTCGGCCCCAGCAGCGTCCCGGGGCGCAGGTACGCGTACGGACCCACCGTCGCCCCCTCGCCGACGTCCGCCCGGTCCGCCACCGTGTTGTCCACCCGGGCGCCCCGGCCGACCCGCGTGTCCTTCAGCCGGCTGTTCGGACCCACCTCGGCGTCCTCCGCGAGGTGCGTCGCACCCGTCAGCTCGGTGTTCGGGTGCACCACCACGTCCCGCTCGAACGTCACCGTCACGTCCAGGAACACCGACGCCGGGTCCACCACCGTCACCCCGGCCATCATGGCCCGCTCCAGCAGGCGGCCGTTCAGCAGCCGGCGGGCCTCCGCGAGCTGCACCCGGTTGTTGATCCCCAGGATCTCCCGGTGGTCGCCCGCCACCGACGCGCCCACCCGGTGACCCGCCTCGCGCAGGATCCCCAGCACGTCCGTGAGGTACTCCTCGCCCTGGCTGTTGTCCGTCCGGACCTTCCCCAGCGCGTCCGCCAGCAGCGTGCCGTCGAAGGCGAACACCCCGGAGTTGATCTCACGGATCGCCCGCTGCGCGTCCGTCGCGTCCTTGTGCTCCACGATCGCGGTCACCGCGTCCGTCTCCGGGTCCCGGACGATCCGCCCGTACCCCGTCGCGTCCGGCACCTCGGCCGTCAGCACGGTCACCGCGTTGCCGTCGGCGGCGTGCGTCGCGGCCAGCGCGGTCAGCGTCTCGCCCGACAGCAGCGGGGTGTCCCCGCACACCACCACCACGGTCCCGTCCAGCGCCCCGGCGCCCAGCTCCTCCAGGGCCATGCGCACGGCGTGGCCGGTGCCGTTCTGCTCGTGCTGCACGGCGGTGCGCGTACCGGCGTAGAACTCGTCGAGGTGCGCCGTCACCTGCTCCCGGGCGTGCCCGACGACGACGCACAGGTGCTGGGGGTCGAGCTCACGCGCGGCCGAGACCACGTGCCCCACGAGCGAGCGCCCGCAGATCTGGTGCAGGACCTTGGGGGTCTTCGACTTCATGCGGGTGCCCTCACCCGCTGCGAGGACGACGACGGCTGCCGGGCGGTTGGCGCTCACGGGAATGCCCTTCGGCTTCGGGTGGTGGACACCCGAAGGATACCGGGGGGTTTCACGGCGGAAATGAGGGCGGGTCCCGACCGTGGAGGTCAGGACCCGAACCGGGGCTCCCGGGGAAGGAATCGAACCCTCATTCAATGGACCAAAACCATTTGTCCTGCCATTAGACGACCCGGGATAGATAGCCCTTTATGTCCGATTTCTTCGACCGGCTGTGAGGGCAGCCCCTACTATGCCGTACCCGGCCCCCTCGATGCGACGGTACGACCCGGCGCTCTTCAGCACGTCGACCGCCGGGCATCCGCGGTACGTCACCCCCGTGTTCTTCGAGGGATTCGCGTGCGTTCCGGGGGTGGATCGGCCCGGACGGGGCCGGCGGGCTGGCCGGAAAAGGGGTCGCGGGCGCCCGTAGGCTGATGGACATGACCACAACGGGGGCAGACCAGGACGCCGCGGGTGCGACCGCCCGGGGCCGGTGGTGGTGGGGGCGGCGGCGCAGTGCCGTGCTGGACGTGACGCTCGGGGCCGTGTCGGCGCTGGAGTGCGCGGCGGAGGGGGTCGGGTTCGCGGACGACGCGGGGCTGCCGGTGCCCGTGGGGGTGCTGTTCGGGCTGCTCGCCGGGTCGGTGCTGGTGGTGCGGCGGCGGTGGCCGGTCGCGGTGGTGCTGGTGTCGATCGCGATCACCCCGGCCGAGATGGGCTTCCTGATGGGGGTCGTCGGCCTGTACACGCTGGCGGCGTCCGAGGTGCCGCGGCGGATCATCGCGGTGCTGGCGGGCATGTCGCTGGCGGCGGTGCTGATCGTGACGTTCGTGCGGCTGCGGCAGGACATCGCGTCGGCGGACTTCGATCCGGGGCCGTGGTACGTGCCGCTGACGGCGGTCGTGCTGGCGCTGGGGGTGAACGCGCCGCCCGTGCTGTTCGGGCTGTACATCGGGGCGCGGCGGCGGTTGCTGGAGAGCCTGCGGGAGCGGGCGGACAGCCTGGAGCAGGAGTTGTCGCTGCTGGCGGACCGGGCCGAGCAGCGGGCGCGGATGGCGCGCACCGAGGAGCGCACGCGGATCGCGCGCGAGATGCACGACGTGGTGGCGCACCGGGTGAGCCTGATGGTGGTGCACGCGGCGGCGTTGCAGGCGGTGGCGCTGAAGGATCCGCAGAAGGCGGTGAAGAACGCGGCGCTGGTCGGGGACATGGGCCGGCAGGCGCTGACGGAGCTGCGGCAGATGCTCGGGGTGCTGCGGGCGGGGGACGAGGTGGCTCCGGTGCGGGAGCCGGCGGTGTCGCCGGCGGCCGTGGGGCGTGCCGCGGCGGCCGCGGCCGTCGGAGGGCCGGACACCGCTGGGGCGGACGCCGCGGGGGCGGTGGCCGTGGACGAGGGGCCGTGCCTGGACGCGGTGGAGGAGCTGGTGGAGCAGTCGCGGCAGGCCGGGACGGCGGTGGAGCTGCGGGTGACGGGGGAGGTGCGGCCGTGCGGCGCGGCGGTGGAGCGCACGGCGTACCGGGTGGTGCAGGAGGCGCTGACGAACGTCCACAAGCACGCGCCGGGGGCGAAGGTGGTGGTGCGGCTGGCGCACCGCGAGGGCGAGGTGGCGATGCAGGTGGAGAACGGTCCGTCGGACGGGCGTACGGCGGACGCGGGACTGCCGAGCGGCGGCAACGGCCTGGTGGGGATGCGGGAGCGGGTGACGGCGCTGGGCGGGGTGTTCGTGTCGGGGCCGACGGACGAGGGCGGGTTCAAGGTGTCCGCGGTGCTGCCGGTCCCGGGCTCCTGAGGGCCGGGGCGGCGCCCGGCTTCCGGTGCCCGGGGCGGCGTCCGGTGCCGGGGGCCGGCTCAGGTGGAGGTGAGGCGGGCGGGCTGGGCGCCGGTGACGAGGGTGGCGAGTGCCTGGTCGATGCCGGGGCCGAGGTACCAGTCGCCGGCGTGGTCGAGGCTGTAGACGCGGCCCTCGGCGTCGATGGCGAGCACGGCCCGGTTGTCGGCCTCTTCGCCGAGGGGGGCCATGTCGGTGTCGAGGGCGCGGCCGAGGTCGGCGAGGCTGCGGGCGTGGTGGAGTCCGGCGAGCGGGTCGAGGTGGACGGGCACGGGGGCGATCTGGCGGCCGGGTCCGGGTGCGGTGATGCGGAGGCCGCCGAACTCGGCCCAGACCTCGACGGCCGCCGGGAAGACGCTGTGGCGGTGGCCGGCGGGGGAGACGTAGCCGCGCAGGGTGTCGGCCCAGTGTTCGGCCTGCTTGATGTCCCAGCGGCCGGGCTGCCAGCCCGCTTCCCTGAGGGCGGCGTCGACGGCGACGGGGAAGCGGGTGGTGTTCAGGTCGGGCATGTGCGTGCGGTCAGCCGTTCTGGGCGGTGGTGGGGTCGACGGGACGTACGCCGAAGTGGGCCAGGAGCGCGGTGCAGGAGCGGCAGGGGGCGGCGTAGCTGCCGTGGAGGGGGTCGCCGTCCTCGCGGATGCGGCGGGCGGTGATCTTGGCGTGCTTGAGGGAGCGGCGCGCCTCGCCCTGGCTGAGGGGCTTGCGCTGGGCGCGCTTGGAGCGGCCGCTCTCGGTGGCGGTGAGGTGGCGGGACAGCAGGATCGCCTCGGGGCAGCGGCCGGTGAAGCGTTCGCGCTGGCCGCTGGTGAGGGTGTCGAGGAAGTCCTGTACGAGGGGGTGCAGGACGGGCGGCCGGTCGCCCCGGCCGGCGGTGCAGGTGAGGGTCTCGCCGCGTACGGAGAGTGCTGCCCCGACGGTGGGGAGGATGCCGTCGCGGCGGTGCCGGAGTATCGGGGTGAGATCGGGGCCGGTGCTGCTCCAGCTGAGGCGTGGGTCGCCGCTGGCGGGCGTCGTGCCTGGTCGCGCTGCCTGCATGGTCTGTGTCGTCCCCTCTGCAATCCCCCGAGTTGCGGGGACCAGCCTGCCAAATGGGTGAGCTGATGGGGAAGCGGGGGCGCTGAAACGTGTGATCGGTGTGTCGTGCGGTCGCCTGTGGGTCACCTGAGTGTGACGGGTGGTCACCGTCATGGTGGGCGGGTTCCCCCTCCCGGGGCACCGCATAGGCTGTGCGGACCAGCCAGCAGCAGCAGGGGGCATCCGCCATGACGACAGGTCGGCTCGGGCAGCACAGTGCCGCGCCACCGAACGCGGCCTACGCCGGGCAGGTCGTGCACTTCCCGGACCCGGTCCGGGCCGCCCGGCATCCCGGTGGGGTGCGGGTGGACGAGAACGGCCGCCCGGACTTCTCGCCGTACGCGCGGGCGGCGGCGGAGATCGCCGAGCCGCCGGAGGGTTTCGGCGTGGACGAGTTGCGACTGACGGACTACGTGTCCGCGAACGCCGCGCTGTCCGCGGCGGGGCACGAACTGTGGGACACCGTTCCGGCGGTGGCGACGCCGCACGGCTGGACCTGGCACCACGTGGCCGGGACGCGGCGCATGGAGCTGGTGCCGGTGGAGGTGAAGGCGCTGCTGCGGCACCACGGGGGGCTGGCGACGGCCGCCGTGGACCACGGCAAGCGCGGTACGCGGCCGTTGCAGGAGACCCGTCCGGCGCACTTCGGGCTGCCGAAGGGCGCGCTGTCGGTGTCCGAGGCGCAGTTGCAGGGCGTGGAGGAGGACCTGGGGTACCGGCTCCCCGGTGCGTACCGGTCCTTCCTGAAGGCGGCCGGCGGGTGCGCCCCGGTGGGCGCGGCGTTGGACGCGGAGCTGGGGCTGCTGGTGGACCAGCCGTTCTTCACGGTGCGGGACGAGGCCGCGGTCAACGACCTGGTGTACGTCAACAAGTGTCTGCGCGATCACCTGACGAAGGACTACCTCGGCGTGGCCTTCGTCCAGGGCGGTCTGCTGGCGGTGAAGGTGCGGGGCGGTGGTGACGTGGGGTCGGTGTGGTTCTGCGCCTACGACGACGCGCGGGACCAGGACGGTCTGACGGTGCAGGAGCGGGTGGAGCGGTTGCTGCTGCCGTGCGGGGCGGATTTCGACGAGTTCCTCCAGCGGCTGGCGGGCGGTCCGCCGGAGCTGGAGACGGTGGCGAACCTGATGGTGGACGGCGGCTTCGCGCGGGCCGTTCCGGTGGGGGAGTGAGCGTTCGATGGTGACCTTCGCGCAGGCGCAGGAGCGGGCGGAAGAGTGGATCAACGGCGACGTGCCCGCGTACCAGCACCGCGAGGTGCGGGTACGGGAGTTCGAGCTGGGGTTCGTGGTGTGGGCGGAGGACCGGGAGAACGGACCGACGTCGGACGGCGGCCGTCAGCGGCTGGTGATCGCCCGGGACAGCGGGGAGGCCACGCTGTGGCCCGCCCTGCCGGTGGGTGAGGTGATCCGCCGGTACGAGGAGGAGTACGGGGCGCCCGCGGGTGCGCCTGCCGCTCCGGCGGCGGCGCCGCCGGAGCGCATTGATCTGAACCAGACCTCGTTCCTGCTGACGCCGCCGGAGTGGTTGCAGGACGCGGCGGACCGGATGGGCATTCCGGACCGGCGCCAGGAGGGCGCGGATTCCGGCACGGGTGCCGGTGCTGATGCCGGTGCCGGTGCCGGTCGTACGGGCGGGGAGCAGGGGGCCGCGGTGTCGTCCGGGACGCCGGACCCGGCACCGGTTCCGCCGTCCGCCCCGGCTCCGGTTTCGGCTCCGGACCCGGCTCCGGTTCCGCCGTCCGCCCCGGTTCCGGCTTCGGCTCCGGATCTGGCTCCGGCTCCGGTCGACGCGGCGCCCACGGACGAGGCGCCTTCCGGCGCGGTGGCCGCTCCGGCCGCCGACCCGGCGCCGTCCGGGCACCCCGGGCCGTCCGCCGGGGGCTCCCACGGGGGGAGCACCGCCTGGCCGGCCCCGCCCGGGGACCACGAGCCGACCGCGCCCGAGGGGGTGCCCGCCTCCGCGCCGTGGAGCGACGTCAACGCCCCCGGCGCCGAGGGCGACGACGCCTCCGTACCGCTGCCCGCGACCGTGTTCGCGCCGCCGCTGTCCGGCTCGGACGACGACGACACGCCGCCGCCCGCGGTGGGCGCGGACGCGCCGACGGCACTGATGTCGGGCGGCAGCCAGTTGCCGCGTACCGCCATCGTGCCTTCCCTGGACCTTCCGGGCTCCTCGGGCGGGGACATCGCGGACGCCGCCACCGGCAAGGCCGGCCTCCCGCCGCGCGGCGCCAGGCCCTCGCGCGGGACCGGCCCGACGACCCCGCCGCCGCCCGGCGCGCCGGGGACCCCGGGAGCGCGGCCGCCCGTCTCGGGCCCGGGCGCGCCCGGGGCACCGGCCGGCGGCTACGTACCGACGCAACTGGTCTCGCAGCTCCCGCCCGACGCCACACCGCCGCCCGCCGGTCCCGGTACGCCTCCGACCCCGGCGCCGCCCGCGCCTCCGGGGTCGACGCCGCCTCCGGGTGGTGGGGTGCACCACGCGGCGACGATGCTGGCGCACCCGGGTCCGGGTGGGCCCGGTACGCCGGCGCCGCCCGGCCCGCCCGGCGCTCCGGGTGCTCCCGGCACGCACGGCGGTCCCGGTACGCCTCCGCCCCCGGCGCCGCCCGCGCCTCCGGGGTCGACGCCGCCTCCGGGTGGTGGGGTGCACCACGCGGCGACGATGCTGGCGCACCCGGGTCCGGGTGGG
>NZ_JBIBSG010000006.1:363455-402790 GCF_043077235.1 Streptomyces sp. NPDC016309
GCCCGGTACGCCGGCGCCGCCCGGTCCGCCCGGCGCTCCGGGTGCTCCCGGCACGCACGGCGGCCCCGGCACGCCTCCGCCCCCCGCGCCTCCGGGGCAGCCCGGCGGCGGGGTGCACCACGCGGCGACGATGCTGGCCCAGCCCGGTCCGGGCGGTGCGCCCGGTCCGGTGCCGCCCCCGGCTCCGGCGCCGCCCGCGTACGGCTACCCGCAAGCGCCGCCCACCGGTCTGCCGACCGTCGGCCCCGGCTACCAGGCGGTGCTGCGCTACCGCGCGCCCGACGGCTCCGAGGCCCAGCTCATCCGCCGCTCGGCGCCGGGCACGCCGCACCCCGAGTGGCAGATCCTGCACGAGCTGCGCGCCATGAACGTGCCGCCGCAGCAGGTGCTGGAGCTGCACACCGAGCTGGAGTCGTGCGAGCTGCCGGGCGGGTACTGCGCCCGGATGATCCGGGAGACCTGGCCGCAGGCGCGGATCACGTCGATCGCCCCGTACGGGCGGGACCACGCGAGCCGCCAGCAGGGCATGGGACAACTGATCGCCCACCAGGGCGAGTTGCACCAGGTCGCCGACGGACCGGCGCGTCCGGCGCCGCTGCGGGTGCCGCTGCCGCCCGTGCAGCCGGCGCCGCCGGTCCCGCCGGAGGGCATCGCGCAGGAGCTGGTGGGGGCGTTCGGACCGCAGGGCATCTGCCGGTTCGACCAGCGGGCCGTGTCACGGCAGGGCGTGCCGGAGCTGGTGGCGCGCACCCTGGTGTGGGCCGGTCTGCCGGCGGACTTCGGACCGTTCTTCTGGGCGCAGCCGGCCCAGCCGGTGGTGCCGACGCTGGCCGAGCTGGCCGCGCAGCGGCAGGTGCAGCCGGCGTCCGACGCGGGTTCGTACCTGGTGATCGGGTCGGACTTCGGGCGGGCCGTCTGCGTCCAGTACGGCACGGCGCACATCGTGGCCGTGCCGGTGGAGGCGGGACCGGACGGGCGCCCGGCGGCACCGCAGTTCGTCAACAGCGGGCTGCCGGAGTTCACCCGGTGCCTGGCGCTGCTGGGCCGGATGTGGCGGCTGCGGTTCGGGCTGACGCCGGAGCAGGCGGGCCGCTGGACGGTCGATTTCCAGGCGCAGTTGGCGATGCTGGACCCGGCAGCCCTGTCGTCGCCGGAGAGCTGGTGGTCGGTCCTCCTCGAACAGATGTGGGACGGCCTGCTTTAAGCCGCGGCTTGGCGCACGGACGCCCCTTTCCACCGGTACGGGTTGTTGCATCCTGGACCGGGGAAAGGGGCGTCAGTCATGAGCGGTTTCGCTGTCGTATGGGGGCGTGGCTACCGGACCGAGCAGGTGGACCGGGCCGTCGCCGCACTGGAGTCGGACCGGGACGCCGCGCGGCGGCGGGCGGACGAACTGGAGGTACGGGCCGGGGAGGTGGCCGCCGAGGCGGCGCGGCTGCGGGCGTTCGTCGCGGAGTTGCCGCCCCAGCGGTACGAGACCCTGAGCCACCGGGCGCAGCGGATCCTGGCGCTCGCCGAGGAGGAGGCCGAGGCGCTGCGGGCGGACGCACTGGAGGAGGCGCGGCGCCTGGCGGACGAGGCGGAGGAGGCGGCCCGTTCGGTGCGGGACGCGGCGCGGGAGGCGGCCCGGGAGGTACGGGGCCGGGCCGAGGCGCTGGCGGAGGAGACCCTGGCGGCCGCCCGGCACACGGCCGGGGAGCTGCGGGCGGACGCCCTCGCCGAGGCGGAGGAGCGGCGCGGTGAGGGGCTGGCCGCGCTGCGGGAGGCCCGGGAGCGCGCGGAGCGGCTGGTGGCCGCGCAGGACGCCCGGCACACCGAGCGGTGGGAGGCGGCGGAGCGTGCGGCGGCCGAGCGGGAGGCGGAGCTGACGGCGCGGCACGACGGGCTGACCGGGGCGGCCCGGGCGCGGCTCGCGGAGGCGGAGCGGGCGCTGGCGGCGGTGGCCGAACAGGCGCGGCACGACCAGGAGGAGGCGGACGCGCGGGCGGCGGCGCTCCTCGCGGAGGCGCGGCTGCGGGCCGAGCGGGTGGAGCGCGAGACCGGGCGGATCCTCCGGGAACACGACACGGCCCGCGACGAGGTGCGCGCCCACATGGCGCATGTCCGCAGCAGCCTGGCGGCCCTGACGGGCCGGGTGGCGGAGTAGCCCCGCGCCCGCCCCCGCGCCCCGCCGCCCCCGCGTCTCGCCCCGCCCCGCCGCGGACGCCGCCCCCGCGCCCCGCCGCCCGGGGTCACGCGGCGCGGTCGTCGTCCGGGAGGACCGGGAAGCGGCGCGGGGCCAGGGTCAGGAGCACCACGAGGGCCAGCGCGCCGGCGGCCGCCGCGCCCAGGTAGACGTACTCCACCGCGGCGTCCACCGCCGTGGGCGTGAGCGTGGCGGGGTCGTCGAGGTCGCCCCCGGCGAGCCGGCCGGCGAGGACGGCGTTGGCGACGGCGCCGAAGAGCGCCGCGCCCAGGCTCTGGCCGACCTGGCGGCAGAAGAGGACGGACGCGGTGGTGGTGCCGCGCTCCGACCAGGGGACGGTGGACTGGACGCCCACGATGAGGGGGAGCTGGAACAGGCCCAGGGCGGCGCCCAGCAGCAGCATGACGAGGGCGGGCTGCCACGGCTCGCCCGGGTAGGGCAGCAACGGGAAGGACAGCAGCACCAGGACGGCGAGCGTCATGCCGGTGACGGCGGTGAGCCGGAAGCCGATCCGGGTGTAGACGCGGTTGGAGAACGCCGCGCTGATCGGCCAGGACAGGGTCATCGCGGACAGGACGAAACCGGCGGCGACGGGGCCGAGGCCCAGCACGGACTGGGCGTAGGTGGGCAGGAAGACCGTCGGGGCGACCATCAGCATGCCCAGGGCGCCCAGTGACAGGTTGACCGCCGCTATGGTGCGGCGGCGCCAGACCCAGCCCGGGATGATCGGCTCGGCGGCGCGGCGCTCGACGAGGACGGTGACGGCCGCGAGGACCGCCGCGCCCGCGAACAGCGCCAGGGAAGGCGCGGAGAGCCAGGGCCAGGCGACGCCGCCCTGGACGAGGGCCGTCAGCAGCAACGTACCGGTGCCGAAGACCGCCAGCGCGCCCGGCCAGTCGACCCGGGCCCCCGCCCGCGCGCGGTCACGGGCGGGTTCGGCGAGGTGGCGGACGACGAGCCAGAGGGCGGCGGCCCCGACGGGCAGGTTGACCAGGAAGATCCAGCGCCAGTCGGCGTACCCCGCGAGCAGCCCGCCCAGGGCCGGTCCGGCCACGGAGGACGTCGCCCACACCGTGGAGAGCCGGGCCTGGATCCTGGGGCGCTCCTTGAGCGGGTACAGGTCGGCGGCCAGGGTCTGCACGGTGCCCTGGAGCGCCCCGCCGCCGAGCCCCTGGACGACCCGGAAGGCGATCAGGGACGCCATGCTCCAGGCGACGGCGCACAGCAGGGAGCCCAGGAGGAACAGGACTATGCCGGCGATCAGGACCGGTTTGCGGCCGAAGGTGTCGGAGAGCTTCCCGTACACCGGCAGGGTGACGGTCACGGCGAGCAGGTAGCCGGAGAACAGCCAGGAGAAGACGGAGAGCCCGCCGAGGTCGCCGACGATCTGCGGCACGGCTGTGGAGACGACCGTGCCGTCGAGCGCGGCCAGGGCCATGCCCATCATCAGCGCGGCGACGACCGGGCCGCGCCCGCGGGCCGGGGCTGCGGGGCCCGGACGCTCCGGCTGCCCGGGGGTGGCACCGTCCTCGGTGCGGTCTGCTCGGCCGGCGGCGCCGCTCACGTTCCCCCCAGGACTTCGGACATCCGGATGCATGTATGGAGCAGCATTCCATGCGGGGGTGCGGCCGTCACGGGGTTGCGGGGCCCCGGAGGCCCCCGGTCGCGGTGGCCCCCCGGTCCCGGCGGCCTCCTCAGGCGCGGCGCTCCAGCAGCAGGTAGCCGCCGGCCTCCCCCACCAGGCGGTAGCGGGCGTCCGGGTGGAGCTGCCGGGCGTAGGCGTGCGGGTCGCGCAGCCAGCCGGAGGTGTTGTCGAGCGCGATCCAGCCGGGCGTCACCTCCCGGGTGTCGCCGACCCACAGCACCCGGCACCGGCCGGCGAGGCGGCTGACCGGCCCCACGTTGGCCTCGACCGTCGCGCCGTCCGGGATCCGGGCGAGGAGGTCCTCGGCGGCGGTGACCCGCGGGGCCTTGCGGTAGGGGGCGGACTCGGTGAGCGTCGCGAGCGGCAGCGACGTGGTGAGGGCGAGCGCGGCCGCGGCGGCGCAGGCGGGCAGCCGGTCGGCGTACGCCCGCAGCCAGGGGCGCGGGCTGCGGCGGGAGACGTCGACGGCGTCGGTGAGGGCGAGGAACAGCACGGGCATCAGGACGGCGCTGTAGTGCCAGTCGGTGGACCAGTAGTGGTCGTCCCCGGACAGGAACCGCCAGCCCAGGGTGGGTGCGCCCACCAGCAGCAGGGGGGAGCGGAGGGCGAGCAGGCCGGTCGTGGGAACCAGCAGCCACGCGAGGGTGCGCAGCTTGGTGTCGGCGCCGGAGAAGGGGGAGGGGCCGCCCTCGACCTTGGTCCAGTAGTCGTAGCCGCCGGTGGTGCTGAAGGCCGGGATGACGGTGGTGAGGGTGAGGAGGGTGGCGGCCGCGCCGAGGACGGCGACGCCGATCGCGTACAGGGCGGTCCGGGGCGCCTGCCGGTGCGCCCGCCAGGCCACCACCAGGGCCGTCGCGGTGAGCGTGAGGCCCAGGTCCTCCTTGACCAGCACGAGGGGTGCCGCCAGCAGGAGTGCGGCGCGCCACCGGCGGGCGAGAACGGCTTCGAGGGAGAAGGCGATCAGCGGGACGGCGAAGCAGATCTCGTGGAAGTCGAAGTCGACCGCCTGCTGGATGCCCCACGACAGCCCGTACGCGATGCCGGTGGCCGTCCCGCCGCCCCGGCCCAGGAGCCGGGTCGCGGCGCGCGTGACCGGCACGGCGGCGAGGGCGAAGAGGGCGGCCTGGGCGACGAGGAGGGTGACGGGCGTGGGGAAGAGCCGGTAGGCGGGGGCGAGGAGGGCGGTGACGGGGCTGAAGTGGTCGCCCAGGACGTTGGCGCCCGGCCCCTTGAGGTCGGCGACGGGGGCCTGGAGGTGGGCGTAGCCGCGGATGGCCTGCTCGAAGATGCCCAGGTCCCAGGAGCGGGTCCCCAGGCGGCGGTACCGGAGGACGGAGAGGGTCGCGTACGCGGTGAACAGCGCCAGCGCCAGGAGGTACGGGGCGCGGTCCGCCCGGGGCCGCGGCCGGGTTCCGGGCGGCGAGGGGCGGCGCGCGCCGGGTATTCGGAACGGCCGGGTGCCGCCGGCGGGCGGGGCGAGGAGGGCTCCGCGCATGGGTGGGGGACTCCTTGGGGTCGCTTACGGGGTACGGGACCCGGTCGGGGTCGGGGTCGGGGAGGACGAGGGGAAGGCCGTACCGGTGGGCGTGGCGGACGGGGACGGGGGGACGGCGGACGGGGAGACGGCGGACGGGGAAGGGGACGGGGCCGACGGCGGGGACGGCGGGTCCGGGCGGAGCCCGAGCACCGCGAGCGCGCCCGTCGTGGCCAGGACGCAGACGGCGGTGGCGGCCGCGGCCGCCACGGTACGTCGCCGCCGGCGCCGCCCGCGTGCCGCCACCCGTGGGGCCGGCTCCGGCACCACCGCCCGGGCACCGGCCGAGGCGGCCGCCTTGAGGGCGGCGGCCAGAGCCCGGTCGAGGCCCGGTGCGACGGGACCGCCCGCCGGGTCGCCGGGGCGGGCGGGGGGTTCGTCACATGGCTCGGTCACCGTGCTGCTCCTCGGCTTCCTCGGTGGCGGAGAGGTGGGGTGCGAGGGCGGTCCTGGCCCGCGACAGGTGCGTCTTGACCGTGCCCGCCGAGATGCCGGTCTCGGCGGCCACCTGCTCCACGCTCAGGTCGCAGACGTAGTGCAGGACGGCCACCCGCCGCTGCCGGTCGGGCAGCCGGCGCAGCGCCGTGACCAGGGCGACCGTCCCCGGGCCCGGGGCGGGCACCGTGCCGGTGGCCCCGTGGCCGTGCCGGCGCCACGCCTCGGCGGCCCGCCGGCCGCGGCGCCACCGGCTGACGGCGAGCCGCCAGGCGACGGTTCGGATCCAGGCCTCCGGCCCGGCGTCCCGGGACAGCCGGGAGCGGCGCCCCCAGGCGCGGACGAACGCCTCCTGGACCACGTCCTGGGCCTCGTGGAGGTCGCCCGTCATCAGGTAGAGCTGGCCGACGAGCCGCGTGGTGGAGTGGGCGTACAGCTCCTGGAACTCCTCGTCGGTCAATGCGGCTCCCAGCGGATCGGACAGGTCTCATGGCGTATACGTCCGGGGGGACCGGTCCGGTTGACACGCCGCCGCACGAATTTCCGGCCGGTCCCCTCCCGGTCCGGGCGTGCCCGGTGGGGCGGGGGAGGTTTCGGGGGCGGGTGTCGTACCGACGTCGTACGCTGGGAAACCCCCGGCCCGTGCGACGTGTCGGGCCCTTCGCGTTGCCCTCACCCCCGGATGGAAGCCTTCATGAGCTTGCACGGTCTGCTCGACGCCGTCGTCAAGGACCCGGCCCTCACCGAAGCGGTGAAGGCCGCCGCCGACGGCCACCGGCCCCACGTCGACCTGGTCGGCCCGCCCGCCGCCCGCCCCTTCGCGCTCGCCGCGCTGGCCCGGGACGCCGGCCGGCCGGTCCTGGCCGTGACGGCGACCGGCCGGGAGGCGGAGGACCTGGCGGCGGCGCTGCGCACCCTGCTGGACCCGGACACCGTCGTGGAGTACCCGTCCTGGGAGACGCTGCCGCACGAGCGGCTCTCGCCCCGCTCCGACACCGTGGGCCGCCGCCTGGCCGTGCTGCGCCGGCTGGCCCACCCGGCGCCGGACGACCCGGCGACCGGGCCCGTCTCGGTGGTCGTCGCACCGGTGCGTTCCGTGCTCCAGCCGCAGGTCAAGGGGCTGGGCGACCTGGAGCCGGTGGCGCTGCGCACGGGGCAGCGGGCGGACCTGGATGAGGTGGTGGAGGGCCTCGCCGCCGCCGCGTACGCGCGCGTGGAGCTGGTCGAGAAGCGCGGCGAGTTCGCGGTGCGCGGCGGGATCCTGGACGTGTTCCCGCCGACCGAGGAGCACCCGCTGCGCGTCGAGTTCTGGGGCGACGACGTCGAGGAGATCCGGTACTTCAAGGTGGCCGACCAGCGGTCCCTGGAGGTCGCCGAGCACGGTCTGTGGGCGCCGCCGTGCCGGGAGCTGCTGCTGACGGACTCCGTGAGGCGGCGGGCGGCGGCCCTGGCCGAGCAGCACCCGGAGCTGGCCGAACTGCTGGGGAAGATCGCCGAGGGCATCGCCGTCGAGGGCATGGAGTCCCTGGCGCCGGTGCTGGTCGACGACATGGAGCTGCTGCTGGACGTGCTGCCGAAGGGCTCCATGGCGGTGGTGTGCGACCCCGAGCGGGTGCGCACCCGGGCGGCCGACCTGGTGGCCACCTCCCAGGAGTTCCTCCAGGCTTCGTGGGCGGCGACCGCCGGTGGCGGCGAGGCGCCGATCGACGTGGGCGCGGCGTCGCTGTGGGGCATCGCGGACGTCCGGGACCGGGCCCGCGAGCTGGGCATGATGTGGTGGTCGGTGTCGCCGTTCGCGGCCGCGTTCACCTCGGCCGACGAGCCGGCGGGGTCGCTCGACGCGGACACCCTCAAGCTGGGCATGCGCGCCCCGGAGGCGTACCGCGGCGACACCGCCCGCGCGCTCGCCGACACCAAGGGCTGGCTGGCCGACGGCTGGCGGACGGTGTACGTCACCGAGGCCCACGGCCCGGCGGCCCGCACGGTCGAGGTGCTGGGCGGCGAGGGCATCGCGGCCCGCCTGGACGGCGACCTGACGGACATCTCGCCGTCCGTGGTGCACGTGGCGTGCGGGTCCATCGAGTACGGGTTCGTCGACCCGGCGCTCAAGCTCGCCGTCCTCACCGAGACCGACCTCACCGGCCAGAAGGCGGCCGGCAAGGACGGGCAGCGGATGCCGACGCGGCGCCGCAAGACGATCGACCCGCTGACCCTGGAGGCCGGCGACTACATCGTGCACGAGCAGCACGGCGTGGGCCGCTACATCGAGATGGTGCAGCGCACGGTCCAGGGCGCCACCCGCGAGTACCTGCTGGTCGAATACGCACCGGCCAAGCGCGGCCAGCCCGGCGACCGGCTGTACATCCCGACCGACCAACTGGAGCAGGTCACCAAGTACGTCGGCGGCGAGGCGCCCACCCTGCACCGGCTCGGCGGCGCCGACTGGACCAAGACCAAGGCGCGCGCCAAGAAGGCCGTCAAGGAGATCGCCGCCGACCTGATCAAGCTGTACAGCGCCCGGATGGCTGCCCCGGGCCACGCCTTCGGCCCCGACACGCCCTGGCAGCGGGAGCTGGAGGACGCCTTCCCGTACGCCGAGACCCCCGACCAGCTCTCCACCATCGCCGAGGTGAAGGAGGACATGGAGAAGACGGTCCCGATGGACCGGCTGATCTGCGGCGACGTCGGCTACGGCAAGACGGAGATCGCCGTGCGGGCGGCGTTCAAGGCGGTGCAGGACGGCAAGCAGGTGGCGGTCCTCGTCCCCACCACGCTCCTGGTGCAGCAGCACTTCGGCACGTTCTCCGAGCGGTACTCGCAGTTCCCGGTCGTCGTGCGCGCCCTGTCCCGCTTCCAGACCGACACCGAGGCGAAGGCCACCCTGGAGGGGCTGAAGGACGGCTCGGTCGACATCGTCATCGGTACGCACCGGCTGTTCTCGTCCGAGACGAAGTTCAAGGACCTGGGTCTGGTCGTCGTCGACGAGGAGCAGCGCTTCGGCGTCGAGCACAAGGAGCAGCTCAAGAAGCTGCGGGCCAACGTCGACGTGCTCACCATGTCCGCGACCCCGATCCCGCGCACCCTGGAGATGGCGGTGACCGGCATCCGCGAGATGTCGACCATCACCACGCCCCCGGAGGAGCGGCACCCGGTGCTGACCTTCGTCGGCCCGTACGAGGAGAAGCAGATCGGCGCGGCGATCCGCCGTGAGCTGCTGCGCGAGGGCCAGGTCTTCTACATCCACAACCGGGTGGAGTCGATCGACCGGGCGGCGGCCCGGCTGCGGGACATCGTCCCGGAGGCCCGCATCGCCACGGCGCACGGCCAGATGGGCGAGTCGGCGCTGGAGCAGGTGGTCGTCGACTTCTGGGAGAAGAAGTTCGACGTGCTGGTCTCCACCACCATCGTGGAGTCGGGCATCGACATCTCGAACGCCAACACCCTCATCGTGGAGCGGGGCGACAACTTCGGGCTGTCGCAGCTCCACCAGTTGCGCGGCCGGGTGGGCCGTGGCCGCGAGCGGGGGTACGCGTACTTCCTCTACCCGCCGGAGAAGCCGCTCACCGAGACCGCCCACGAGCGCCTCGCCACGATCGCCCAGCACACCGAGATGGGCGCCGGCATGTACGTGGCGATGAAGGACCTGGAGATCCGCGGCGCGGGCAACCTGCTGGGCGGTGAGCAGTCCGGTCACATCGCGGGCGTCGGCTTCGACCTGTACGTCCGCATGGTGGGCGAGGCGGTCGCCGACTACCGCGCCTCCCTGGAGGGCGGCGTGGAGGAGGAGCCGCCGCTGGAGGTCAAGATCGAGCTGCCGGTCGACGCGCACGTCCCGCACGACTACGCGCCGGGCGAGCGGCTGCGCCTCCAGGCGTACCGGGCGATCGCCTCCGCCAACTCGGAGGAGGACATCGCGGCGGTGCGGGAGGAGCTGACCGACCGTTACGGCAAGCTCCCCGAGCCGGTGGAGAACCTGCTGCTGGTGGCCGGGCTGCGGATGCTGGCCCGCGCGTGCGGTGTCGGCGAGATCGTCCTCCAGGGCCCGAACGTGCGCTTCGCCCCGGTGGAGCTGCGCGAGTCGCAGGAGCTGCGCCTGAAGCGGCTGCACCCGCGCACGGTGATCAAGCCGCAGGTCCAGCAGATCCTGGTGCCCCGCCCGACCACGGGCAAGATCGGCGGCAAGCCGGTGGTGGGCCGTGAACTGCTGGCCTGGACGGGTGAGTTCCTGACGACGATCCTCGGGTAGGGACGCCCTTCGCCGGCCCGCCGGCCCGCCGGCCCGCCGGCCCGCCAGCGCGTCGGCGCCGGCCTCGGCGTCAGCGTCTGAAGAGCATCCCGGCCAGTGACCGGAAGACGTCCTCGGGGTCCCGGTCGCCCACCGGGCCGGTGAGGTTGTGCGTCAGCAGCAGGGTCGCGAAGCCATGGGCGAGGGACCAGGCCGCGACCCCGGCGAGCCGGGGGTCGTCCTGGCCGGCCACCTCGGACACGGCCTCCCGGAGGCGGTCGCCGGCCCGGGTCCGGGCGGCCAGCAGGTCCGGGTCCTCCGGGCGGTGGAGGCCCGGCTGGAACATGACCGCGAAGTGGGCCGGGTGGTCCCGCGCGAAGCGGACGTAACGCACGCCCGCGTCGGTGAGGTCGGCCGCGTCCGCCAGGGCCGCCGCCAGGAGGTCGAAGCCCTCGGCCGCGATGGCGGTCAGCAGGCCGGCGCGGTCCTTGAAGTGGTGGGCCGGGGCCGCGTGCGAGACCCCCGCGCGGCGGGCCAGGTCCCTCAGGCTCAGGGCGGCCGGGCCGTCGGACGCGATGACGTCCAGGGCGGCGGTCAGGACGGCCCGCCGCAGGTCGCCGTGGTGGTAGGCACGGCGGCCGCCGCTGCTCGTCGTCATGGCCCCAGCGTAATCCCTATCTAGGCATTGACAAGTTCGGATGCCGCGCGCACGCTGAATCTAGTCATCGCCTAGATGGGGGTCGGTCATGGAACTCGCCCGGGTACGTCAGCTCTGGCACCTGCTGGAACCGGTGCACGCCGTGCTCTACTACGCGCCGGAGGCGTCCGAGGAGGCCGCCGCCCTCGGCTACGGGACGGAGGAGCGCTGGCCGTCCTACTTCGCGTGGCGGGCGGCGCCGCTCGGCCCGGTGGGCGCCGGACAGGTCGCGTCCGCCTTCTACGGCTTCAGCCCCGCCATGGTGGAGCGGTACGTGCCGGCCGCCTGGGAGGTCGCCGCGCCGGCCGACGTCCTGGCCGCCCGGCTGCGGGCGGTGGACCGGTTCTACCGGCGCCTGCTGGGCGACGTGGTGGGCGGGGACGACCTCGCCGAGGCCGCCCGCCTCGCCCGGCGTGCCGCCGGGGCCGCGGTGACCGCCGGGCGGCCCCTCGCCGCCGCCAACGCCGCCCTGGAGTGGCCCGAGGAGCCGCACCTGGTGCTGTGGCAGGCCGCCACCGTGCTGCGCGAGCACCGCGGCGACGGCCATCTGGCCGCGCTGCTCACCGCCGGGCTCGACCCGGCCGAGTCCCTCGTCTCCTTCGCCGCGATCGGCGCCGCCTCCCCGGAGGTCTTCGCGAGCCGCGGCTGGAGCGGGGAGGCGTGGGCGGCCGCCGGGGAACGGCTCGTCGCGCGCGGGCTGCTGACCCCCGGCGGTACCGCGACGGCACGGGGCCGCGCCCTGCGCGAGGAGGTGGAGCGCCGCACCGACGAACTGGCGGCCGCCCCCTGGTCGGTGCTCGGCGAGCGGGAGACGGAGCGGCTCTCCGAGCTCCTCGGCGGGCTCTGGCTCGCCGTCATCGCCAGCGGCCTGCTGCCGGCCGAGAACACCCTGGGCATCGGCAAGGTCTAGGTCGTGTCCGCAAAGTCCCGCCCGGCCCGCGGTGTCCCGCACGCGCGCTCGCGGCGTTGTCGTCGGTCGCCGATGCTTTGCGGACACTCCCTGGGCGCGGCGCCTACCATGCGGGAATGCCCATGACACGGAAGCCCCGGACGTCCCGGACGCCGCGGCCGTCGGTCCGTACCACCGCCGCCTTCACGCTCGCCGCGTCCCTGGTGGCGTCGCTCGTCACCGGGTGCGACGCGGCCGGCGTCGTGGGCGGCGACGGCTCGCCCGGCCCGGGGCCGGCCTCCGGGCGGCAGGCCGCCCCGCTGGACAACCCCGACGGTACGAAGCCGGGCCTGGCGCCCCTCGCCTCGGACGCCGACCGGGCCGAGGCGCGGCGGCTGATCCAGGGCCTGGCCGTGAAGGGCCGTGGGCCCCGCACCGGTTACGACCGGGACGAGTTCGGCCATGCGTGGACGGACACGGCCGACGGCGTGCCGCTGGCCCGCAACGGCTGCGACACCCGCAACGACCTGCTGCGCCGCGACGGCCGGGACCTGCGGTTCCGGGACGGCTCGGACTGCGTGGTCGTGGCGATGACGCTGGACGACCCGTACACCGGCGAGACCGTCCAGTGGCGCAAACAGCAGGCCGCCGAGGTGCAGATAGACCATGTCGTGCCGCTGTCGTACGGCTGGCAGATGGGCGCCTCCCGCTGGCCGGAGGACAAGCGCGAACGGCTGGCGAACGATCCGCTGAACCTGCTGCCGGTGGACGGCCCGACGAACGGCCGCAAGGGCGACTCCGGTCCGGCGTCCTGGCTGCCGCCCCACAAGGCCGTCCGCTGCGCCTACGCGGTGCGGTTCGCCCAGGTGGCGAAGAAGTACGCGTTGCCGGTCACCACCGCCGACAAGGACATGATGCTGGGCCAGTGCGGCGGTTGAGGCCGCACCGGCCGGGCGGCGCGCGACGGGGGGCCGGACCGGGGGGGCGGGACGGGAGAGCGGGACGGGGGAGCCGGACGGGCCGCCCCCTCCGACGGTCCGTCCGGCTGCCCCCGTGTTCTTCGTGGTACCCCCGTGTCCCCTGTTGTCCCCTCCGAATTCGCTTACTGCTCGCCGAGTTCGTCGAGGTCGAGGATCTCCTTGGCGGCGGGCTTCTTCGCCGGGACCGGCTTGCCGTAGTCGGTGAAGGTCATCGTCCCGGGCTCCTCGCCGCCCTTCTGGTCGAGCTTCAGCAGGTACGGCTCGCCCTCCGTGGCGACGTAGATCCGGTACGTCGTGTCGCCGTCCTTCTCGGTGAGCACGAGCGCCTTCTTGCCGTTGACCGTGGTCTCCTCGCCGCGCTCGGCGGAGTTGGCGCCCGTCTCGAACTCGGAGAGCATCGTGTTCAGTTCGCACATCTCCAGGCTGTCCTTGGCCTCCGGGTCCGTGACGTCGGTCTTCAGCCAGCGGCCCTTGAGCATCTTCAGGACCGCCTCCGTCTCCTCCTTCGACCCGTCCTTGTTCTGGTCGCGCAGGAAGGCCTCGTCGAAGCGCAGGTAGGCGACCTTCCCGGACCGGATGACCTCCGCGGTGCCGGTGCCCATGGATATGGTCCCCGCGCACTGCCCCTTGGTGTCCAGGGCCATGAAGGCCTTCATCTGCCCGTCCGCCGTCTTGACGTTCATGTCGAGGGTCAGCGAGTCGGCCTTCTTGGTGGCCTTGATGGCCTTGTTGGCGATCTGCGGGCCGGACAGCCCGGTGAACGGGCCGGTCTCCTCGGCCGCGGAGGTGCCGGACGGGCCGCAGGCGGACAGGCCGAGGGCGGCGGCCGCGCAGAGGACGGCCAGGGCGGGGCGCTTGACGGTGCGGAGGGCGGTGGCAGGCATGGGGGTGTTCTCTCCGGATGGGTGGGAGCGGGGGAGGGTGGTGCGGGTGGGGGAGCGGGTCAGAGCTTGAGGTCCCACTGGGTGGCGTTGTAGTCGAAGCCGGGGGTGACCTCGACGGTCAGCGTCTTGGCGTCGGCGGGGGCGTCGAAGGCGTACGAGACGGTGGCCTTCTTGCCGGGCAGGACGGCGCCGGCGAAGCCCGCGCCGTAGGTGTCGCCGTCGAAGATCTCCTCTGCGGCCACCCCGTCCTCGCCCGCCCGGGCGCTCACGGTGAGGCTGTCGGTGGAGAACTTCGCCTTGCCGGCGTTCTCGACGGTGATCGTCACCTCGTAGGTCTTGTTGCCCTCGGTGTGGCCGATCGCGAACTCGCCCGGCTTGACGGGCTTGGTGGCGGAAACCGTCACCTGAAGGTCGTCGTCGTAGACGGAGGTGTCACCGGCGGCCAGGGCCTTGCCCTCGTCGGCCTTCCCCGCGCCGTCGGCGGCCGCCCCGGGGGAAGCGGCGCCCTTGGCCGGGGCGGGGTCCTTGGGGGCGGTGCTGCTCAGTGCCTTGTCGATCTCGTCCACCGCGTCGTCGACCGCCTTGAAGGTGATCACGGCGCCGACGACCGAGAGGACCAGGGCGACCAGGCCCAGCACCGCGCCCGACACCGTGACGCCTCTGTTCGCCGCCTCGCCCCGCCTGACCCGGCCATTGCCCACCAGGCCCAGGACCAGGGCGAGCAGGCCCAGGACACCGGCCAGCCAGAACAGGAGCGGAATCATGCCGGACAGGGCGCCGATGATGCCGAGGACCAGGGCGGCGGTGCCGAGCCCGTTGCGGACCGGCCGGTGCCCGGGGGCGGGGGCGCCGCCGTAACCGGGGCCGGGGTGGTGGTGCTCGGCGCCGTACTGGGGCTGCTGCGTGAAGTCGGACATGGGTGTCCTCCCGGACGGTGACAGGGTCTGTGTGCGGGGCCTTTGCGGCTGCCCCGTGTGGCGACGGGTCAATAAGACCAGAGGCTGTGAACCGAGTCAACACGGTTCACAGATTCCGGGTCCGGTCACACTGTGAAGAGGTCCCCCTTGTGCGCGCCTGTAGGATCGCGCCACAGCAGAAGACGGAAGGAGTCAGCCAAGTGCCGGACAACGCAGCAGAGGTGACCGCGGCCGGGATCGCCCGCCTCGCCGGGGTGGGGCGCGCCGCCGTCAGCAACTGGCGGCGCCGGCACGCCGACTTCCCCAAGCCCGTCGGGGGCACCGAGACCAGCCCCTCGTTCGCCCTGACCGACGTCGAGCACTGGCTGCGCGCCCAAGGCAAGCTGGCCGAGGTGCCGCTGCGCGAACGCGTCTGGCAGCAGATCGCCGCGCACCCCGCCGGAGCGGTCACCGCCCTCGTGCACGCGGGCTGCGCCCTCCTCCTCGTACGCGACCGGTCCAGCGGCTGGCTGGAGCTGTCGGCCGTTTCCGACGAGCGCATGACCGAACTGCTGCCCGCCGCCCTGGAGGAGGTCCTGACGCTGCGCCTCGGGGACCGGCGGGCCGTCCCCACCCCGAACCCCACCGAACTCGGCCCGTCCGTCCCGCTGTTGCGCGCCGCCACCGAACTGGCCGCCGAGACCGGCGCCCGCCAGGCCTTCGAATTCCTCCTCGGCCGCCACCTGGACGCCAACCCGCGCCAGTACACCCTCACGCCACCCGGCCCCGCCGCCCTCATGGCCGAGCTCGCCGGAGGGGCCCGGACCGTGCTCGACCCCGCCTGCGGCACCGGCGCCCTGCTGCGTGCCGTCACCGGGGCCACCGAGCTGTACGCCCAGGAGACCGACCCCGACCTGGCCGCGCTCACCGCCCTCCGCCTGGCCCTGCACTCCGGCGCCGCGGTCCGCGCCCGGCCCGGCGACTCCCTGCGCGCCGACGCCTTCCCCCGGCTCACCGCCGACGCGGTGCTGTGCCACCCGCCGTTCAACGAACGCAACTGGGGCCACGAGGAACTGGCCTACGACCCGCGCTGGGAGTACGGCTTCCCCGCCCGCACCGAGTCCGAACTGGCCTGGGTGCAGCACGCCCTGGCCCGGCTGCGCCCCGGCGGCACCGCCGTCCTGCTGATGCCCCCCGCCGCCGCCTCCCGCCGCTCCGGCCGCCGCATCCGCGCCGACCTGCTGCGCCGGGGCGCGCTGCGGGCGGTCGTCGCCCTCCCGGCCGGCGCCGCGCCCCCGTACGGCATCCCCCTCCACCTGTGGGTGCTGCGCAAGCCCGTCGCGGGCACCGCCGCCTCACCGGAACTGCTGGTCGTCGACACCGCCGAGCACACCGACACCGGCCGCGACAAGCTCGACTGGTCCGCCGTCCACACCGCCGTGCTCGACGCCTGGCTGCCCTTCGACAAGCACGGCACCGTCGACGCCGAGCCCGGCGCCCACCGCTCGGTGCCCGTCATCGAGCTCCTCGACGACGACGTCGACCTCGCACCCGCGCGCCACCTGCCGCCCCCGGCCGCCGCCGGCGGGGCCGAGGAACTGGCCGGGGTGCGCGACCGGTTGACCACCGTGCTGCGCCGCACCGCCGACCTCACCCCGCCCCCCGCCCGGCCCGCGCGCGACCCGCAGGCCGGGCCCGGCGCCCGCCCCCCCGGCGTCACCGTCGGCGAACTCGCCCGGACCGGCGCCCTGGAACTCCACGCGGGCGGCTCCGGCAACGCCACCGGCCCGGTGCCCGTCCTCACCGAACAGGACGTCCTGATCGGCCGGCCGCCCTCCGGGAACCTCCCCGAAGGCACCGGCGAGGACCCCGTGCTCGTACGCGCCGGTGACGTCGTCGTCCCGGTCCTCGGCGGCGGGTCCATCGCCCGGGTCGTCGACGAGGCCACCGCGGGCGCGGCCCTCGGGCGCAACCTCCAGCTCCTGCGCCCCGACCCGGCGGCGCTCGACCCCTGGTTCCTGGCCGGCTTCCTGCGCGGCACCGCCAACAACCGCCAGGCCAGCAGCTACGCCTCCACCGCGACCCGCCTCGACGTACGACGCCTCCAGCTCCCCCGCCTCCCGCTCGCCGACCAGCGGCGGTACGGCGAACGCTTCCGGGCGCTCGCCGAGTTCGAGGAGGCGCTGCGCCTCGCCGGCCGCCTCGGCGAGCGGCTGGTGCGCGGCATGTACGACGGGCTGACGGACGGCACGGTCGAGGCCTGACGCGGGGAGCGGTGATCGGTTCGACAACGGTTCCGTACACCCCGGGGCAGTTGTCGGTTTCCCTGTATACGCTCGACCCCGTACCGGCTCACCACCACCCAGGAGCAGCAATGCACGGCCCCGGCCACGCGCCGCCGCAGCCCCCCGGCGCGACCCCAGCGTCGGTGATCGCGCTGCGTGTGGTCTTCGCCATGCTCCCGCTGTGCAGTTGCGGACTGCTGGCGTGGGGGACGATGCTCCGGCTGGCCCTGGTGACCCGCCGGCGCGCGGACTGGGTGCTGTTCGGGATCGCGCTGGCCTGGAGCATGGTGGCGTTCGGCACGGTCATGACGGACCCGACCGAGGACCTCCGCATGCTCCGGTCGGACATCGCCATCGGCTCGCTGCTCCTCATGGCCGCGGCGGTCATGGGCTACTACCTGTTCGCGGAGATCCGGCACTTCTCCGCCGGCCAGGCACCGCCCGTGCCGTACTACCCGTCCCCGGCGGCCACCGCCTCGACGCACCCCGCGTACGGCTACCCGTCGCAGGCCGGTACCGCGCCGGTGTACCGGACGCCGCAGGCCGGCCCGCCGGCCGCGCCGCCGCACTCCTCGTACCCGCACACCGGCGCCCCCGCCCGGCCGCCCGTACCGCCGGCCCACCCGCACGCGGTCACCCCCTCCCCGCAGCCGCATCCGCAGCCTCAGCCCCAGCCCCAGCCGCAGGCCAAGCCGACGTCGCAGCGCATCGACCAGGTGCGCGCCGAGCTCGACGAGCTCAGCGACCTGCTCCGCCAGGACCCCCGGGGTCCCCGGGAAGAGGGCCGGTGAACGGGCGGGTCATCGCCGGCCGGTACGAGCTGTCCACGGTCATCGGGCAGGGCGGCATGGGCCAGGTCTGGACCGCCTACGACGGCCGGCTCGACCGCCGCGTCGCCGTGAAGCTGCTGCGCCCCGACCACATGGCCGCCGCCACCGCCGCCGGCGAGATGCGCCGCCGCTTCGTCCGTGAGTGCCGCGTCACCGCCCAGGTCTCCCACCCCGGACTGGTCACCGTGCACGACGCGGGCAACGACGGCGACGACCTGTTCCTCGTCATGCAGTACGTGGAGGGCGCCGACCTCGCCGACCACCTGGCCGAGCACGACCCCTACCCGTGGCAGTGGGCGGTGTCCGTCGCCGCGCAGCTCTGCGCCGTGCTCGCCGCGGTGCACGCCGTGCCGATCGTGCACCGCGACCTCAAGCCGCGGAACGTCATGGTGAAACCCGACGGCACGGTCACCGTCCTCGACCTGGGCGTGGCGTCCGTCATCGACACCGACACCACCCGCCTCACCCACACCGGCTCGCCCATCGGCAGCCCCGCCTACATGGCACCCGAGCAGGCCATGGGCGGCGCCGTCGGCCCGTACACCGACCTGTACGCGCTCGGCGCGCTCCTCCACGAACTCCTCAGCGGCAACGTGCCGTTCGCCGGCTCCACCGCCCTCGGCGTCCTGCACCGCCACCTCTACGAGCCGCCCCTGCCCGTCCGCCAACTGCGCCCGGAGGTCCCCGAGGCGCTCGAGGCGCTGGTGCTGCGGCTGCTCGCCAAGGACCCGCAGCACCGCCCGTCCGGAGCGCAGGAGGTGTACGAGGCGCTGGCCCCGCTGCTGCCCGCCCGCGGGATGCCGTCCGGCCCGCTGGATCCCACGCGCCCCTTCCTCCGCCCGCACGCCCCCTGGCCCGACCGGGCCACCACACCCGCCGCCGTGCCCCAGCCGCCCGTTCCGCCGCCCGCGGCCCGGCCCGACGTGGCGGCCGCCGTCGACGAGGTCAAGCGGCTGCTCGGCGAGGGCAGCATCACCCAGGCCGTCGACATCCTCGGCGGGATCCTCCCGGCCGCGGCCGCCGAGCACGGCGAGCACTCCCCGGTCGTCCGGATCCTGCGCAAGCAGTACGCCACGACCCTGATGGACGACGGCCAGTACCGGCGCGCCCTGCCCGAACTCCGGCGCCTGGCCGACGACCGGGAGGCCGAGGCGGGCCCGGCCGACCCGCAGACGCTCCAGTTCCGGTACGACGCGGCGCTGTGCCTGGAGCAACTGGGCGAGACGGCCGCCGCGCTGGCCGAGTACCGCGCGGTCCTGCCCCACTACGCGAACGGCAAGGCCGCCGGCGGGGACCCGTCCCGCGCCTTCGACATCCGGCACCGCATCGGACACCTGCTCCTGGCGATGGGCGACCACACGGCCGCCCACCAGCAGCTCCAGAACCTGCTCTACGACTCCGAGCGGGCGTACGGCCCCTACCACCCGCTCCCGGCGGAGCTGCGCCGCGCGCTGGAGCGCCAGCAGCGGATGCGCGGGATCTGAGCGCGCGCGGGACCGGTCAGGCCGCCGTCCGGCAGTACACCGAGTCCGCGACCCGGCCGAGCCCGGTGAGCCCCGCCGGGCGCGGCCGGTCGCCGAGGACGAGGACCGCGCCGGGCGCCGCCAGGTCCCGCACGGCCGCCAGGTCGTGGTCGCCGTTCACCACGACCACCCCGTAGCGCCGGTCGGCGATCCGCTCCCGTACCTCCGCCTCGCCGAAGCCGCCGCGCACGAGCCGGGCCGCGTCCGCCGTGCCGGTGCCGCCGCCCAGCGTCAGGTTGCCGCGCACGACCTCCTCCCGGGTGGGCGGGCCGTCCAGCGGGTCGACGACCGTCAGCCGGGCCTCGACACCGCCGCGCCGCAGCATCCGGCGCAGCGCGGCCGCGAACAGCCCGTGCCGGGCGCCGATCTCCAGCACCTCGCCGTTCGGCGGGGCGAGCAGCGGGACGGTCGCGAGCCGCCCGCACACGTCGGAGACCGAGCCGGCCAGGTCCCCGGCCCCGAGGGCCTCCAGCGCCACCAGGTGGCGGTAGGCGACCGTGATGTCGTGCCGCGCCCGTTCGCCGTCGTCGCCGGTGACGGCGCGCACCTCGCGTACGAGGGTGTCGATCTGCGTGGCGGTGGGCATCCGGTGCCCGTCCCGTCCCGCCCGGTCGAGCAGCAGCCCGAGGCCGTAGCTCTGGCGCCGCAGGTCGGCGACCGCGTGGTGCAGGGCGTCGAGGTCGGACTGGAACGCGGTGGTCGCGCGCTCCATGCGCTGCTCGACCAGGGCGAACGCGGGCCGCAGGACCCGCTTCGCCAGCCGGTTGCTCAGAAGAGGGGACATGCGGCGCAAGCTACGCCGCCCGGATCGCCGTACGGGTCACGGAACGGTGCTGCCGGGGTGAAGTCTTGGTGGCGCGCGGACGACCTTCGCCGACTCCCGGACGATCATGCCGCGGCCCGAGACCGTCCGGTCCCGTGCGTCGTTGACCGAAGCAGTGCCCTCGAAGTAGTGGCCTACGCCACTGCGACTGCCTACCATCGATCACCGCAAGGTCGTTCACACTGACGCACGACCCACGCCGGGAGGCTCCTTTGCACCGCCTGCATCGCCGCCGTCGCACCGCGCTCTCCGTCTCCGCCGCGCTCCTGGCAGCGGCTCCGCTGCTGGCGGGCTGCGGGAGTGACACGCATCCCGGGGCGGCCGCCGTCGTCGACGGGGACCGGATCGAGGTGGCCGCCCTCCAGGCCCAGGTCAGGGACGTGCGCAGCGCCCAGGAGGCGTCGCCGCAGGCGAAGCAGCTCATCGAGGCCACCGGGGACCTGAACCGGGAGAAGCTGAACGGCATGATCTTCGACCGGGTGGTGGACAAGGTCGCCGCCGACAACGGGATCACCGCCAGCCGCAAGGAGGTCCAGGAGACCCGGCGGGCCGCCGCGGCGCAGAGCGGGGGCGAGGAGCAGCTCGCCGCGATGCTGCTCCAGCAGCAGGGCGTCGCGCCCGACGAGATCGACGCGGTGGTGCGGCGCAATGTGCTCATGAACAAGATCGCCGCCAAGCTGGGCGCCGGGAACACCCCGGAGGGGCAGCAGAAGCTGACCGAGGTGTTCGCCACCGCCTCCAAGGCGCTCGACATCGACGTGAACCCGCGGTACGGGACGTGGGACAACGACAAGATCCAGCTCGGCGAGTACAGCGCCCCCTGGCTCCGTCAGCCGGGCGGTCAGCGGCAGATGTAGGTTCGAGGGGTGAACGCCGACACCCCCGACACCCCCGGTACCGACACCTCCGACACGCCCGGCCGCGTCGTCCTGCTCACCGCCAGCCACCGCGTCGCCCCCGGGCTGCTGTCCTGGCCCGCGTGGCGGACGCTGCGCGGAGCCGGCCGGGTGCTGTGCGCCGACGAGGCGCACCCGCAGTTGCCGTACCTGCGCGAGGCGGGCGTCACCGTGGAGATCGCCGCGCCCACCGCGCGGGAGCTGGTGGACGCCTGCGCGGGCGGGAACACGGTGGTGGTCCTGGCGGCCGGCGAGGGTGACGGCGCCCTGACGGACGGGCTGGCCCGGATGGCGGGCTCCGGCCGGGTCGCGATGCCCGACCTGGAGCTGCTGCCCGGCTCGTACGACCTGCCGGGCGCCCGGCTGCTGGACCTGGTCGAGGTGATGGACCGGATCCGCCGTGAGTGTCCCTGGTCGTCGCGGCAGACGCACGAGGGCCTGGCCAAGTACGGCATCGAGGAGGCGTACGAACTCGTCGAGGCCATCGAGGACGGCGACCGCGACGAGCTGCGGGAGGAGCTCGGGGACGTCCTGCTCCAGGTGGTCTTCCACGCGCGGATCGCCGAGGAGCACGAGGAGGAGCCGTTCTCGGTCGACGACGTGGCGGGCACGATCGTCGAGAAGCTCATCCACCGCCACCCCCATGTCTTCGGCGACGAGCGCGCCGAGACGCCGGAGGAGGTCAAGGAGCACTGGCTGCGGACGAAGGCGATCGAGAAGCGGCGCGCGTCGGTGACGGACGGCGTCCCGCTCGGCCAGCCGGGCCTCGCCCTGGCGGCCAAGCTCGCGAGCCGGGTCCGCAACGCCGGTCTGGACGTCGCCCTCCCGTCCGGTGACGGCATCGGCTACGAGCTGCTGGCCCTCGCCGTACGGGCGGAGGCCGAGGGCGTCGACCCGGAGGCGGCCCTGCGCGCCGCGGGCCGCGCCTACCGGGACGCCATCCGCGCGGCGGAGGGGCAGGGCTCCTGACGGGTTAACGTCGGGGGCGTGACCGACCCGAACACCCCGCCCGAACTCTTCACCTGGGAGTTCGCCACCGACCCGTACCCCGCGTACGCCTGGCTCCGGGAGCACGCGCCCGTCCACCGCACCAGGCTGCCCAGCGGGGTGGAGGCGTGGCTGGTGACGCGGTACGCGGACGCGCGGCAGGCGCTGGCCGACCAGCGGCTGAGCAAGAACCCCGCGCACCACGACGAGCCCGAGCACGCCAAGGGCAAGACCGGCATCCCGGGCGAGCGCAAGGCCGAGCTGATGACGCATCTGCTCAACATCGACCCGCCGGACCACACCCGGCTGCGCCGGCTGGTGTCGAAGGCCTTCACGCCCCGGCGCGTGGCGGAGTTCGCGCCGCGTGTGCAGGAGCTCACGGACCGGTTGATCGACAATTTCGCTACAAAGGGGAGCGCGGACCTCATCCATGAGTTCGCCTTCCCGCTCCCCATCTATGCCATTTGCGACATGCTGGGCGTGCCCCGCGAGGACCAGGACGACTTCCGCGACTGGGCCGGGATGATGATCCGGCACGGCGGCGGGCCGCGCGGCGGGGTCGCCCGGTCGGTGAAGAAGATGCGCGGGTACCTCGCGGAGCTGATCCACCGCAAGCGCGAGAACCCGGGGGACGACCTGATCTCGGGGCTCATCAAGGCCTCCGACCACGGCGAGCACCTCACCGAGAACGAGGCCGCCGCGATGGCATTCATCCTCCTCTTCGCGGGCTTCGAGACCACCGTGAACCTCATCGGCAACGGGGTCCACTCGCTGCTCCGCAACCCCGTCCAGCGCGAGCGCCTCCAGGCGTCCCTCGCCGCAGGTGAGCGGGGGCTGCTGGAGACCGGCGTCGAGGAACTGCTGCGCCACGACGGGCCGGTGGAGCTGGCCACCTGGCGGTTCGCGACCGAGCCGCTGGCCATCGGCGGGGAGCGGATCGGCGCGGGCGACCCGGTGCTCGTCGTCCTCGCCGCGGCGGACCGGGACCCGGAGCGGTTCGCCGAGCCGGACACGCTCGACCTGGCGCGGCGGGACAACCAGCACCTCGGGTACGGGCACGGCATCCACTACTGCCTCGGCGCGCCGCTCGCGCGGCTGGAGGGGCAGACCGCGCTGGCGACGCTGCTGACCCGGTTGCCCGACCTCCGGCTTGCGGTGGATCCGGCCGATTTGCGGTGGCGGGGCGGGCTCATCATGCGTGGACTGCGCACGCTTCCGGTGGAGTTCACCCCGTTCGTCCCGTCCCGCAGCTGACGGTCCGTCATTTCTGTGATCTTCGCGTAATCTCCGGTGCATCGACTTGTGACTGACGTTCGAATGCCGCTACGTTCACCGTCACCTCAGCAGTCACGCGAAAGGCAGCACCGCATGCGCTCCGGGAACGGCCGGCACCGACGACCCCGTCAAGCCCCCGCCATCGTCGTCGCGGCAGGGGTGACCGGATCCGCCATCGCGCTCCCGCTGCTCGGCGCGGGTTCCGCGTCGGCGGCCGACGCCGCCACCTGGGACCGGGTGGCCGAGTGCGAGTCCGGCGGCATGTGGAGCGCCGACCTCGGCAACGGTTTCTACGGCGGCCTCCAGATGTCGCAGGAGACCTGGGAGTCGTACGGCGGCCTCGCCCACGCCGCCCGCCCCGACCTCGCCAGCCGCAGCGAGCAGATCCTGGTCGCCGAGAAGGTCTACGCCGCGACCGGAGTGAGGGCGTGGGAGACCTGCGCCCCCATCGCGGGCCTGGGCGGCGCCGCCGAGGCGACCGCCACCGACCCCACGACGGCCGCCCCGGCGGCCCCCGGGACGACGGACGCGCCCGACCCGGCCGAGACGCTGGAGGATCCGGCCGCGCCCGCGAAGCCCACGCCGTCGAAGCCGGCCGGGACCCCGCTGCCCGCCGAGCCCGCCCCGTCGGCGCCCGGCGCGCCGGCGAGCCCGGCCCCGGGCACCGGCAAGCACCGGGGCGAGGCCGCCAAGGAGGAGACTCCGGTGACGGAGCCGGCCGCTCCGGCCGACCCCACCGCCCCGGCCGACCCCACCGCCCCGCCCGTCCCGGGTGCCACGGCGGGTGACGGCGGCCTGGAGGCCACCGGCCCCGACGGGACCGGCGATTCGGCCACGGGGCGCGAAACGGACGGGCATCCCTCGCGCGGTGACGGGGCGACACGCGACCCGGGCAGCGTCGCGCCCGGCGCGTACACCGTCCGCCCCGGGGACAACCTCTCCGACATCGCGGAGGAGCAGAAGGTCCCCGGCGGCTGGCCGGCCCTCTACGAGGCCAACCAGGACACCGTCGGTGCCGACCCGGACCTCATCGTCCCCGGTCAGAGCCTGGAGCTGACGGCCGATCAGCCGTAGGTATCCGCCCCTATGTCCGCTTCTGTGTAAGTGAGACATGAATCTCTTCACACCGATCGGCGTTCCGGGAGCGACGGAACCGCACAATCCGCCCTTCACCTGCGTAAACGCCCGTCAAGGGCCGTCGCATAAGGGCGGATTGACCCCGATGTCCGTCTTTGAACTTCGGGAAGGTCTGTGTCTACGGTCGTGACCGCTCGCCACCGCGGGCCCCATCGACCGGAACGCCGAATCCTGCCGCCGGCCGTTGGGAACAGTCGTCGCTTCACGCGCCGGAGGCAGGAGCGGGGGACCCAAGGTACGTGCCGGGCCCGGTCATGGAGACATGGCACGGGGACGGCTTGGGGTGAAGCCGCGCGCACCACGGTGCCGCGCGGCCGGGCAGCTCACGCCCGAACCCGACAGCTCACCTCGCAGGCGTCGGTGAGGAGATGTCCCATGCTGTTCTCCGGCAAGGCCAAGCACCGTCGCCCCTCCAAGGCCGCCCGATTCGCCGCGTTCGCCGGCATCACCGGCGTCGCCGTCGCCGCCCCGCTGCTGGGCGCCACCTCCGCCTCGGCGGCCACCTCCGCCGAGTGGGACAAGGTCGCCCAGTGCGAGTCCGGCGGCGACTGGTCCATCAACACCGGCAACGGCTACTACGGCGGCCTCCAGTTCTCGGCGTCCACCTGGGCCGCGTACGGCGGCACCGCCTACGCCTCGACCGCCGACCAGGCCTCGAAGTCCCAGCAGATCGAGATCGCCGAGAAGGTCCTCGCCAGCCAGGGCAAGGGTGCCTGGCCGAGCTGCGGCGTCGGTCTGTCCGGCGCCTCCTACGACGGCGGCGCCGAGCAGGCCCAGCCGCAGCAGGAGCGCGAGGCCGAGCAGCCCACCACGCGCAGCGAGAAGCGCACCGCGCCGAAGGCCGCGCCCAAGGCCGAGGCCGCGCCGAAGGCCGAGTCCAAGAAGACCGTCACCACCCCGACCGGCAAGAAGGTCGAGAAGGGTGACGGCGAGTACAAGGTGAAGGCCGGCGACACCCTCAGCACCATCGCCGCCGAGAAGAAGGTCTCCGGTGGCTGGGAGAAGCTCTTCGAGCTGAACAAGGACATCGTCGACGACGCCGACCTGATCTACCCGGGTCAGCAGCTCCACCTGAGCTGACCCCGCACACCACCCCGGTCCGGCGCGCCCCTTCCCCCGTGCGTGCCGGGCCGGGGTCTTCCCGTTCGCGCGCCTGAGCGGCTCCGCGCACACGTGCGGTCGCGCGCTTGAGCGACCCCCCGCACACGCGAACTACTCGTCGGTAAGTTTCGTGGCGTTATGTCCGTGAAGCGGCCTCGTGAGCCCTTTTTCGTCCCAGGAGGCGGGCGTCGGCTGGTCACGGCTCCCGGGCCGGTTAGGCTCTTGCCGCAAGGCCGAAGAGACCCTGCACCGCATGCGTCACATTTTGCGTCACATCCCAGAAGGAGATGCTCGTGCCGTCCATCGACGTCGTCGTAGCCCGGGAAATCCTGGACTCCCGAGGCAACCCCACGGTCGAGGTCGAGGTCGGCCTCGACGACGGCAGCACCGGCCGTGCTGCCGTCCCGTCCGGTGCCTCCACCGGAGCGTTCGAGGCCCTCGAGCTCCGCGACGGTGACAAGGACCGCTACCTCGGCAAGGGTGTCGAGAAGGCCGTCCTCGCCGTCATCGAGCAGATCGGCCCGGAGCTCGTCGGCTACGACGCCACCGAGCAGCGGCTGATCGACCAGGCGATGTTCGACCTGGACGCCACCCCGGACAAGTCCTCGCTCGGCGCCAACGCCATCCTCGGCGTCTCCCTCGCCGTGGCGCACGCCGCCTCCGAGGCGTCCGACCTCCCGCTGTTCCGCTACCTGGGCGGCCCGAACGCGCACCTGCTGCCCGTTCCGATGATGAACATCCTGAACGGCGGCTCGCACGCCGACTCCAACGTGGACATCCAGGAGTTCATGATCGCCCCCATCGGCGCGGAGTCCTTCTCCGAGGCCCTGCGCTGGGGCGCCGAGGTCTACCACACCCTGAAGAAGGTCCTGAAGGAGAAGGGCCTCTCCACGGGTCTGGGCGACGAGGGCGGCTTCGCCCCGAACCTCGACTCCAACCGCGCCGCCCTCGACCTCATCCTCGAGGCCATCAAGCAGGCCGGCTACGCCCCGGGCAAGGACATCGCCCTGGCGCTCGACGTCGCCGCCTCCGAGTTCTACAAGGACGGCTCGTACGAGTTCGAGGGCAAGTCCCGCTCGGCCGCCGAGATGACGGACTACTACGCCGAGCTCGTGGACGCGTACCCGCTGGTCTCCATCGAGGACCCGCTGTTCGAGGACGACTGGGAGGGCTGGAAGGTCATCACCGAGAAGCTCGGCGCCCGCGTCCAGCTCGTCGGTGACGACCTGTTCGTCACCAACCCCGAGCGCCTGGCGCGCGGCATCGAGGAGGGCGCCGCCAACGCCCTGCTGGTCAAGGTCAACCAGATCGGCTCGCTGACCGAGACCCTGGACGCCGTCGAGATGGCCCAGCGCAACGGCTTCAAGTGCATGATGTCGCACCGCTCCGGCGAGACCGAGGACGTCACCATCGCCGACCTGGCCGTCGCCACCAACTGCGGCCAGATCAAGACCGGCGCCCCGGCCCGCTCCGAGCGCGTCGCCAAGTACAACCAGCTCCTGCGCATCGAGGAGATCCTCGACGACGCCGCCGTGTACGCGGGCCGCAGCGCCTTCCCGCGCTTCAAGGGCTGAGCCCACGGGCCGGCCACCAGCTCGGCCTCCGTACGTCCCCGGCCACGGTCCCGTACCGTGTCCGGGGACGTACGTACGTAACGGGCAAGGGGAGGCGGGTAGACAGATGGCCCGGGACCGGTTCTCCACCGCGACCAGGCTGCGGCTGCTCGGCGAGCAGACCGCCGCCCGTGTCTACCGCTCCCAGACCCGGCGCCAGGCCCGCCGCTCCCGGCTCACCGGCCGCGCGGCCTTCCTGGCGCTGGTCGTCTGCTCCCTGGTGGTGGCGCTGGCCTACCCGATGCGCCAGTGGGTCTCGCAGCGCGCCGAGATCGCCGACCAGGAACGGCTGGCGGCCGAGGCGAGCGAGCGCGTCGAACGGCTCCGCGACGAGAAGGCGCGGCTCCAGGACGACGCGTACGTCAGGCGCCTCGCGCGCGAGCACCTGCACTACGTACTCCCGGGGGAGACCGGCTACACGGTCATCGACCCCGACGCGGTGCGCCAGCGCCGCGACGACCAGGGCGCGGCCGACCGCCCCTGGTACTCCAATCTCTGGGACGGCGTGGACACCGCCGACCGCACCGACCGCGAGTAGAACCCAAGGCAGGCATGGAAACGCCCCCTCCGCAGACCGAACGCACCGAGCCCACCGAGGCGGACGTCGCGGCGTTCGAGGAACAGCTCGGCCGCCCGCCGCGCGGCCTGCGCGCCATCGCGCACCGCTGCCCGTGCGGCAACCCCGACGTGGTGGAGACCGCGCCCCGGCTCCCCGACGGCACGCCGTTCCCGACGACGTACTACCTCACCTGCCCGCGCGCGGCCTCCGCGATCGGCACGCTGGAGGCGAACGGCGTCATGAAGGAGATGACCGAACGGCTCCAGTCCGACCCGGAGCTGGCCGCCGCCTACCGCGCCGCGCACGAGGACTACATCGCCCGCCGTGACGCCATCGAGGTCCTGGAGGGCTTCCCCAGCGCCGGCGGCATGCCGGACCGGGTGAAGTGCCTGCACGTGCTCGTCGGCCACTCGCTGGCCGCCGGACCGGGCGTGAACCCGCTGGGTGACGAGGCCCTGGCGATGCTGCCGGAGTGGTGGGCCAAGGGGCCGTGCGTGACGGGCCGCCAGGACGAGGAGGCCGGCGCATGACCCGCGTCGCCGCCATCGACTGCGGGACGAACTCCATCCGCCTCCTGGTGGCCGACGTGGACCCCGCGACCGGCGAGGTCACCGACCTGGACCGCCGGATGACGATCGTCCGGCTCGGCCAGGGCGTGGACCGGACGGGCCGGCTCGCGCCCGAGGCGCTGGAGCGGACCTTCGCCGCCTGCCGCGAGTACGCCGCCGTCATCAAGGAGTACGGGGCGGAGCGGCTGCGGTTCGTGGCGACCTCGGCCTCGCGCGACGCCGAGAACCGCGACGACTTCGTGCGGGGCGTGCTGGACGTCCTCGGGGTGGAGCCGGAGGTCATCACCGGTGACCAGGAGGCGGAGTTCTCCTTCACCGGGGCGACCAGGGAGCTGACCCGGGACACGGCGGGCACGGGCGCCGGTGCCGGCACGGGCTCCGGCTCGGGCACGGGCGCCGGCACGGGCGCCGGTTCGGGCACGGGCGCCGGTTCGGGCGAGTACCTGGTCGTCGACATCGGCGGTGGCTCGACCGAGTTCGTGGTCGGCACCTCGCACGCCCGCGCGGCGCGCTCGGTCGACATCGGCTGCGTCCGCCTGACCGAGCGTCATGTGCAGGGCGATCCGGTCTCCGAGGCCGAGGTGGCGGCGATCCGGGCGGACGTCGAGGCGGCCCTGGACCTGGCCGAGGAGACCGTCCCGCTGCGGGAGGCGGACACGCTCGTCGGGCTGGCCGGTTCGGTCACGACGGTCGCGGCCGTCGCGCTGGGGCTGACCGCGTACGACTCGGCGGCGATCCACCGGTCGCGCATCTCCTACGAGCAGGTCGCCGAGGTCACGGCGCGGCTGCTGGCCGCGACGCACGACGAGCGGGCCGCGATCCCGGTGATCCACCCCGGCCGGGTGGACGTCATCGCCTCCGGGGCACTGGTCCTGCTGGCCGTCATGGAGCGCACCGGGGCGCGCGAGGTGGTCGTCTCCGAACACGACATCCTGGACGGAATCGCCCTCTCGCTCGTCTGATCCACGGGTGATCCGGGCGTCCCGGAAGGGGCCGCGGAGAAAGTTCGTGAAGTTCTTCACAAGGAAAAGGGCCCTGAGGGGGGTCGCGGAGCCGTTCACGGGCCGTCCGGACCCCGCTCGGGGCCCTTTCGCAGGTCCGTACCGCGCCCTCAGCTATGTTTCGCAGGTGTGAACTCCGGTGGCGGTCCACGGTTAAAAGGTGCTCGCTGTCCCAGTTCAACGGGGGTGAACAACGACGTGCGATACACCCTGGTTCCCCTGCGGCGCCATGACCTCGGTCACGTGGGCGGCGCAGTGTAGCAGAGGTCTCCCAGGACCTTGTGAAGGGGCGCACGAGCGACCCCCCTCGACCGGGTGGATACTCGATGGCATGAGCACCACGGAGCGTCCCAGGATCCTCGTAGTAGGCGGTGGGTACGTAGGCCTGTACGCAGCTCGGCGCATCCTCAAGAAGATGCGCTACGGCGAGGCGACCGTCACGGTCGTCGACCCCCGGTCGTACATGACCTACCAGCCCTTCCTGCCCGAAGCCGCCGCCGGCAGCATCTCGCCGCGGCACGTCGTCGTCCCGCTGCGACGCGTGCTGCCCAAGGCCGAGGTACTCACCGGCCGGGTCACCACCATCGATCAGGACCGCAAGGTCGCCACGATCGCGCCGCTCGTCGGCGAGTCGTACGAGCTGCCCTTCGACTACCTGGTCATCGCGCTCGGCGCGGTCTCCCGCACCTTCCCGATCCCCGGCCTCGCCGAGCAGGGCATCGGCATGAAGGGCATCGAGGAGGCCATCGGCCTGCGCAACCACGTCCTCGAGCAGCTCGACAAGGCCGACTCGACGACCGATGAGGAGGTCCGCCGCAAGGCGCTGACCTTCGTCTTCGTGGGCGGCGGCTTCGCCGGCGCGGAGACCATCGGCGAGGTCGAGGACCTGGCCCGCGACGCCGCGAAGTACTACAAGAACGTGAAGCGCGAGGACATGCGCTTCATCCTGGTGGACGCCGCGGACAAGATCCTCCCCGAGGTCGGCCCCAAGCTCGGCAAGTACGGCAAGGAGCACCTGGAGGGCCGTGGGGTCGAGGTCTACCTCTCGACGTCCATGGACTCCTGCGTCGACGGCCACGTGGTGCTGAAGAACGGCCTGGAGGTCGACTCCAACACCATCGTGTGGACCGCCGGTGTGAAGCCCAACCCGGCGCTGGCCCGCTTCGGCCTGCCGCTGGGCCCGCGCGGCCACGTCGACTGCGCCCCCACGCTCCAGGTCAACGGCACCGACTACATCTGGGCCGCCGGCGACAACGCCCAGGTCCCGGACCTCGTCGGCCGCAAGGCCGGCAATGAGAACGCCTGGTGCCCGCCGAACGCCCAGCACGCGCTGCGCCAGGCCCGGGTCCTCGGCGACAACGTGATCTCCGGCATGCGGGGCTTCCCGCAGAAGGAGTACAGCCACGCCAACAAGGGTGCGGTCGCCGGTCTCGGCCTGCACAAGGGCGTCGCGATGATCGTCATGGGCAAGGTGAAGATCAAGCTCAAGGGCCGTCTCGCCTGGTACATGCACCGCGGCTACCACGGCATGGCCATGCCGACCTGGAACCGCAAGATCCGCGTCTTCGCGGACTGGACGCTCGCGATGTTCCTCAAGCGCGAGGTCGTCTCCCTCGGCGCCATCGAGTCGCCGCGCGAGGAGTTCTACGAGGCCGCCAAGCCGGCCCCCGCCGCTCCCGCCGCGTCGAAGCAGGAGAAGGCCAAGGCCTCCTGACCGGTCGCCCCGGTCCACCGCGCCCCTGAGGGGCCGCCCGCCATCCGTGGTGCGGGCGGCCCCTCTTCGCGTACCCCGGTTCCCCGGGACCGCGTACGGGGTCCCGGGGCCGCGCGGGGCCCGGGAGGGCGCGGCGGCGGACTGAGGGGGCGTCACGGCGCACGAGCGGCGCGAACGGACCGTATTTTGCCGTCGCATTGCTTCGTTTCGGGACTGCGCCCGCGCGCCCCGGGTGTTTTCGTGGTGTTGAGCATTTCTGGGACTCCTCATCACGGAGGTGTGCACCATGGCCGACGCCGCGTCGCGGCTCACCACGCTCGCCGAGGACCTGCTGGGCGTTCCGCTCCCGGTCGGCATCCGCGCCTGGGACGGCAGTGAGGCGGGACCTCCCGGTGCGCCCGTCGTCGTCCTGCGGCACCGCCGGGCGCTGCGGCGGCTGCTGTGGCGGCCGGGCGAGCTGGGCCTCGCCCGGGCCTGGGTGGCCGGGGAGCTGGACGTGGAGGGCGATCTGTACGAGGCCCTCGACCGGCTCTCGGGTTTCATCTGGGAGCGGGGCGGCGCCACCGGGGGCGGCCCGCACCCGCTGCGGGACCCCGCCAAGAGGGCCGCCGCGCGCACCCTGCTGGAGCTGGCCGGTCCCTGGCCGCCGCCCGGGCCGCCGCCCGAGGAGGTCAGACGCCGCACCGGGCCCCTGCACACCAAGCGGCGCGACAAGGAGGCCATCAGCCACCACTACGACGTCGGCAACGACTTCTACGCGCTGGTCCTCGGCCCGTCCATGGTCTACTCGTGCGCCTACTGGTCCGAGGGCGGCACGCTGGAGGAGGCGCAGGCCGCCAAGCTCGACCTGGTCTGCCGCAAGCTCGCCCTCACCGAGGGGGACCGGCTGCTGGACGTGGGCTGCGGCTGGGGCTCGATGGCCATCCACGCCGCCCGCGAGTACGGCGCCCGTGTCGTCGGCGTCACCCTCTCCACCGAGCAGGCCGCCTACGCCCGCAAGCGCGTCGCCGACGAGGGCCTGACCGACCTGGTCGAGATCCGCGTCCAGGACTACCGGGACGTCAGGGACGGGCCGTACGACGCCATTTCGTCCATCGGGATGGCCGAGCACGTCGGCCGGGTCCGCTACCGCGAGTACGCCGGCGACCTGTACGCCCTGCTCAAGCCCGGCGGCCGGCTGCTCAACCACCAGATCTCCCGCCGCCCCGAACCGGACGAGGCGGCCTACCGCGTCGACGACTTCATCGACCGGTATGTCTTCCCCGACGGCGAACTCGCGCCCGTCGGCCGTACCACCACCGCCCTGGAGGAGGCCGGCTTCGAGGTCCGGGACCTGGAGGCCCTCCGCGAGCACTACGCCCTCACCCTGCGGCAGTGGGTGACCAACCTGGAGGAGCGCCTGCCCGAGGCCGAACGCCTCACCTCACCCGGCCGGGCCCGCGTCTGGCGCCTGTACATGGCGGCCTCCGCGGTCTCCTTCGAACGCAACCGCATCGGCGTCAACCAGATCCTCGCCGTCCGGACGCCCGACGGCGGCGCCTCGGGCCTGCCGCTGCGCCCGAGGGTGTGGAACGGGCGCGCGGACGGCTGACACGACGAAGGGCCGGGCCCCCGCGACGGGGAGCCCGGCCCTGCCCTCACGGGCGGGTCACTCGGCCTTGATGGCGTTCAGCATGTTGAGCCGGGCGGCGCTGCGCGCCGGCCACATCGCGGCCAGGACGCCCACCAGGGCGGCCAGGCCCAGGAAGAGGCCGATCCGGTCCCAGGGGATGACCAGCGCGTAGCCCGGCAGGCTCGACTTGATGGTCTGGCCGATCGCCCAGCCCAGGAACGAGCCGAGGCCGATGCCGACCACCGCGCCGAAGACCGAGATCACCACGGCCTCCAGCCGCACCATGCGCTTCACCCGGCGCCGGTCCAGGCCGATCGCCCGCAGCATGCCGATCTCCTGCTGCCGCTCGAACACCGACATGGCGAGCGTGTTGACGACACCGAGCACCGCGATGATCAGGGCCATCGCCAGCAGGCCGTACATGATGTTCAGCAGCATGTTGATCATGCCGCCGAACTCGTCGCGGATGTCCTGCTTGTCCATGACGTTGATCGCCGGGTTCTCACCCAGGGCGCTGACCAGCGCCTTCTCGTTCGCCGGGGTCTGACCGCCGTCCATCTTCACGAAGATCTGCGGGATGAACGGGCGCACCTCGTGCGGGGCGACGACCTTGGTGTCCACCAGGACCGGGGAGAGGAACTCGGTGTCCTTGTAGACGGCGCCGACCGTCAGCCGGCCCTTCTTCTTGTCGCCGAAGGTGACCGGCAGGGTGTCGCCGACCTTCCAGCCCTGCTTGGTGGCCGTCTTCTCGGCGACCGCCATCCGGCCCTGGCCGAGGGAGGCGAGGGAGCCGTCGACCAGCTCCACGTTGAGGACCCGCTCGACGTCGCCGGGCGTGATGGCCGACGCCGACACCCACTCGTCGCCGATGTCGAAGTACGCGGCCTGCTGCGGGGAGACCGCCGAGACACCCGGCGCCTTCTCCAGCGCGGCCAGCGCGGACCGGTCGAGGTCGCCGCCGCCGGCCATGACGACCATGTAGTCGGCCTTGATCTGGTCCGTGGTCATCTTGTCCAGCGCCGTGCCGACGGTCACGCCCAGCACCGACAGACCGGTCACCAGGGTCAGGCCGATCGCCAGCGCGGAGGCGGTGGCCCCGGTACGGCGGGGGTTGCGGACGGCGTTCTGGCTCGCCAGCTTGCCGGACACCCCGAAGGCCTTGATCATCAGCGGTCGCACCAGGGCGATGACCGGCCGCGACAGCAGCGGGATCAGCACGATCACGCCCACCAGCGCCAGGAACGCGCCGCCGGCGATGGTCCACCGGCCGTCGGAGCCGGCCGCGGCGCCCAGCACGATCAGCGCGGCACCCGCGGCGGTGAGGAAGCCGCCGATGGAGTTCCGTACCACCAGCGACTTGGTCGTGGCGATCGCGTGGACGCTGCTCATCGCGGCGACCGGCGGGATCTTCGCGGCCCGGCGGCCGGGCAGCCAGGCGGCGAACATGGTGATCAGCACACCGACGGCCAGCGCGGAGAGCAGCGGCGTCGTACCGATGACCAGCGGCCCGTCGGGCACCTTCATGCCGAACGCGGCCATCCCGGACCGCAGCCCGGCCGCCAGGGCGATGCCCAGGCCGAAGCCGACCACGGAGGCGACCAGGCCGACCACACCGGCCTCGGCCAGCACCGAGCGGGTGATCTGCTTGCGGGAGGCGCCGACGGCGCGCATCAGCGCCAGTTCCTTGGTGCGCTGGGCGACCAGCATGGTGAAGGTGTTGGAGATCAGGAAGACGCCGACGAAGAGCGCGATGCCGGCGAAGCCCAGCAGCATCTGGTTGAGGCCGCTCAGCCCCTCCTCGATCGACTTCGCCTGCTCGTCGGCGAGCGCGGCGCCCGTCTGGGCCTCGGCGCTCTCCGGGACCAGCGGCTTCACCGCGGCCAGGATGCGGGCGTCGTCGGCGCCGGGAGCGGCGGTGACGGTCAGGTTGGTGTAGTAGCCGGGCTTGAGGTAGAGCGTCTGGGCGACGGAGGTGTCGAACAGCACCAGGCTGCCGCCCGCGTTGACGGCACCGTCGTCGGTGGTGAAGACACCGGCGAGGGTGTACTCCTTGACCGGGCCGTTGGTGGCGACGCGCACCCGGTCGCCGACCCGGTACTCGCCGGTGGCGGCGGTGTCCTTGTCGAGCGCGATCTGGTCGTCCCGCACCGGGCCCGAGCCCTCGGTGAAGTCGTAGGCGGGGTCCTTGCCGTCCTTGCCGGGGGCGAAGTTGGAGCCCTTGTTGGACCAGCCGACGCCGATCAGCTTGCCCTCGGGGTCGGCGACCCCGGCGAAGCCGTCCACCCGTCCGGCGACGGCGGCGACCCCGTCGAGACCGGCGATCCGGTCGACGGTCTTCTGGGAGAGGCCGGGCTCCTGCTTGGCGTCGTCCCGGTCGGCGTAGGAGGTGACGGCCACCGCGACGTCGTCGTAGCTCTTGGCCGACTGGTTGCGGAAGGCGTTGGAGAGGGTGTCGGTGAAGACCAGGGTGCCGGAGACGAACGCGACGCCGAGCATGACGGCGAGCACGGTCATCAGCAGCCTGGCCTTGTGCGCGAGCACATTGCGCAAGGCGGTACGGAACATGAGGTGTGAGTCCTGGGGTGAAGAGGGATCGGCGGGGTCGCCCGGGGGGCCGGGACCGTCGGGCCCGGGGCGGCCGCCCCGGCGGTGCGTCAGCTCGTGCGGCAGCGTCGGCCGGAGCGGCTGCGTCAGCTCGTGCGGCCCTTGGCGTCGAACTCCTTCATGCGGTCGAGCACGCCGTCCGCCGTGGGCCGCAGCATCTCGTCGACGATCCGGCCGTCCGCGAGGAAGATGACGCGGTCGGCGTAGGAGGCGGCCACCGGGTCGTGGGTGACCATCACGACGGTCTGCCCCAGTTCGCGCACGGAGTTGCGCAGGAAGCCCAGCACTTCGGCGCCGGAGCGGGAGTCCAGGTTTCCGGTCGGCTCGTCACCGAAGATGATCTCGGGGCGGGAGGCCAGCGCGCGGGCCACGGCGACGCGCTGCTGCTGGCCGCCGGAGAGCTGCGCGGGCCGGTGGCTCAGCCGGTCGGACAGGCCCACCATGTCGATGACCTTGCGCACCCAGTCCTTGTCGGGCTTGCGGCCCGCGATGTCCATGGGGAGCGTGATGTTCTCCAGCGCGGTCAGCGTCGGCAGCAGGTTGAACGCCTGGAAGATGAAGCCGATCTTGTCCCGGCGGAGCTGGGTGAGCTGCTTGTCCTTCAGGGAGCCCAGCTCGGTGTCGCCGATGCGCACCGAACCGCCGCTGAAGGTGTCCAGCCCGGCCACGCAGTGCATCAGCGTCGACTTGCCGGAGCCGGAGGGACCCATGATCGCGGTGAACTCGCCCTGGTGGAAGTCCACCGTGACCTGGTCCAGCGCGACCACCTGGGTCTCGCCGTGTCCGTAGACCTTGGACAGATCCGTGGCGCGGGCGGCTACCGCGGTGGAGCGGTAAGCGGTGGTGGTGGTCACGAGGGGACTCCTGTCGGGGACTGTTCTTCGAGGACCCCTCCATCGTCGACGCCGACCACCCCGCCGGGCGTCCGTCCGCGTGCCCGTATCGGGGGCCGCCTGGAGTCGGACCGGGGGGCGCACCTCTCCTCCTGAGGTATGACGGGATCCCTGAGACGCGGACCGGGTTCACCGACCGGGTGACACCGGGCGGCGACTTTCCGTCATTCCTTTGCGTACGTTTTTGCCTGCGGGAACCCCCGGAGTCTGCCGGGGACCGCCGTCCACCAGCACTGACGCACCCTCAGACGTCAATAAAATAAGACAACATCGGGCCACCGTTCCGCTGTTCGGGGGACGGGCCCCGATAGGCTCGTGCGCGAACGCGGAGCCGCGGGGTAACGCCCGGATGGTGGAATGCAGACACGGCGAGCTTAAACCTCGCTGGCCTTCGGGCCGTACCGGTTCGAGTCCGGTTCCGGGCACTCCCGATCCCCATCACGGGAGCGGTCCCACAAAAAACCGGACGACCGGCAGGATTCAGCCACGGACCAGTGTGACAGGAGGGAAAGATCCTCCCCGAGCACTAGGGTGTTTCTTTTGCTTGCCCATTACTCTTGTTCCAAGGCCGCGCACGGCGGCCATGGAGGAGTGAGATGAGGAGCAGCAACCCGGTCTTCTCGCGACGGGGGTTCAGCCGCGACAACGGCTATGCGGGCTTCAACGCGCAGCAGCCGCAGGCCGGGGGCCCCGCCGCTGGAACCAGCCCGTACGCGACGAACCCGTACGCGACCAACCCCTACGCGCAGGACGCCCAGCTCGGCGCCCCTGTCCAGGCCCCGGCCCGCCCGGGCGCGATGACCATCGACGACGTGGTGTCCCGCACCGCGATGACGCTCGGTACGGTCTTCGTCACCGCGGCGCTCGCCTGGTTCCTGCTGCCGGTCGACCCGGCGAAGATCAACACCTCGTACGGCATCGCCGTGGGCGCGGCCCTCGTGGCGTTCGTCTTCGCGATGATCCAGTCGTTCAAGCGCAAGGCCTCTCCGGCGCTGATCCTGCTGTACGCCGCGTTCGAGGGCGTCTTCCTGGGTGTGATCTCCAACGCCGTGTCGACGTACGTCTCGCCCGGCGTCGTCCCGCAGGCGGTGCTCGGCACCATGGCGGTCTTCGCCGGTGTGCTGATCGCGTACAAGATGCGCTGGATCCGCGTCACCCGCCGCTTCTACGGCTTCGTGATGGCGGCCGCCCTGGGCTTCGTCCTGCTGATGGCGGTGAACGCGCTGTTCGCCCTCTTCGGCGGCGGTGACGGCCTCGGCTTCCGCAGCGGCGGCCTCGGCATCCTGTTCGGCGTCATCGGCATCATCCTCGGCGCGTGCTTCCTGGCCCTCGACTTCAAGCAGGTCGAGGACGGCATCACGTACGGCGCTCCGCGCGAGGAGGCGTGGCTGGCGGCCTTCGGCCTCACCATGACGCTGGTGTGGATCTACCTGGAGTTCCTGCGGCTCCTGTCGATCCTCCAGGGCGACGACTGACCGCCCCGATCGCACGAAGGGCCCGTCCGGCATCCGCCGGGCGGGCCCTTCCGCGTCCGTCCCTCAGTGCCGCCTCACAGCAGCTTGCGGGCGGCCCGCCTCAGGTCGTACTCGTGGATGATCGCCTTGGCGTGTCCGTAACTGAGGTCGTGCTCGCCCCGGAGCCAGCTCACCTTCTCCTCGAATCGGACGAGGGAGGGGCCTTCCTCGACGGTGCGGAGCCAGTCGGACACTTGCCGGCCGGTGCAGTGGGGAATGCGGGAGAGCAGATTTCGATGGGTTTCTTCGGAGAAGACTTGGGACATCGGCGCCTCCGGACGCTTCGCGCGTGTGCTCCTTCCCGTCACCGTGCCTGAGGGTTCGCCCGTTGGCAACAGTCCCGTGGCGGCGCGTAGGGTCGCGACGTGCTCGATACGACAGAACTGACCACCGCCGTCGACCGCTTCGCCGACCGGCTGCGCGTCGCGCCGCAGAGCCGGCTCCAGCGGGGAGCGGCGGCCGAGGGGCTCGCCCTGGCCAGGGAATTGGCGCTGCGGGCCCAGCGGCTGGAGGCCCCCGGCCGGCCGCCGAGGACCCTGCCGGACGCCGGGGTGTTCACCGTCGCCGACCAGCTCGTGGTGGCCTGCAACGATTTGGCGGAAATCCTGCGAACGGCCCCGCCCACGCCCCCGCTGCGGCGGGAGCTGGACGAGGCCGTGGCGGCGGTACGGCGGGCGGCGGCTACAGCGACGCTATGACGCGGTCCGCCAGCACGTAGACGTTCTCGGCGCCCGCGTCGCCGCCGCACGAGAACGTCAGGGCGTACGCGCCCGACACCCCCGAGCCGCCCAGCAGCACGGGCGTCCCACCGCCGCGCAGCGCGTCCGCGAGGCGCTCGGCGGTCTCCCGGTGGCCGGGCGTCATGCACAGGGTGGTGCCGTCCGCGAAGACGTACACGTCCAGGGTGCCGAGCGGGCCGGGCCGTACGTCGGTGAGCGCCGTACGGGTCGCGGCGAGCTCCTCCAGCCGGGCCACGGTGCGCTCGTGGTCGGTGACGACCGGCGTCTGGACCGGCACGAAGTCGGGGTGCGAGGGGTGGCGGCGGCGGGCCGCGGCCAGCTCGGGGGAGTCCTCGGGGAACGTGTTGTCGGTGATGCCGGGGACGTCGGGCAGCTCGGCGAGGGCGTCCAGGTCGTCCAGCCCGTCGCCGTACTCGGCGTACTCGGCGCCCAGGTCCATCGCGTCCATCGCCTCCAGGCCCGCGAAGTCCGCCTGGCGCGGTACGAAGAACGGCGCGTCCTCACCCGGCCCGGCGGCCGGGTGGCCGCCGCCCAGGGCGCCGAGCCCGCCCAGCAGCGTCCCGGAGCCGTCGCCCGCGTCGCGTGCCTCCTGGGCGGCCCAGAAGGCCCGCGCCTCGGCCAGCTCGCGCTCCCGCTCCTCGGCGAGGGCCTCGGCGACGGCCGCGCGTATGTCCTCGGTGGAACGGGCGTGGGGCACGGTCGGGGCGGGGCCGGTGGTGTGCGCGGCGGCGAGCTCCGTGCGCAGCGCGGTGACCTGCTTGCGCAGCCCGTGGGCGGCGTGCAGGGCAGCGGCGCCCACGGCCGTGGCGGTGGCCGTGGTCAGCAGCAGGGCGAGAGACATGGCGCTCACTGACTTACTCCCGGTTTCAATCGATCCCCCGCACTTCCTACATCAGCTTGTCCTGCCCTCGCGCCTCCTGTCAGTGCATTACGTCACGAAATGGACAGGTCTTTCGCCACACGGTCTCCCTGCATATGACGGCTGACCTGCACAAACGAATCTCCCCCGGGAGATAGGTCACATCCTGGGGGAGATTCGGTCACGGCTGGGACGCGGAGCGATTGGGGGCGGCGGGAGGGGGCTCGGCCCGGAAGCTGCGGGCAGGTGCCGCCCTCGTGCCTCGGGCGACCCCTACCCTCCGCTACGGCTCAGCTCAGCCGCGCGGTCTCTCGCTCGCGCCGAGCCTCGCCACCGCTGCGGGCAGGTGCCGCCCTCGTGCCTCGGGCGACCCCTACCCTCCGCTACGGCTCAGCTCAGCCGCGCGGTCTCTCGCTCGCGCCGAGCCTCG
>NZ_JBIBSG010000006.1:402889-492595 GCF_043077235.1 Streptomyces sp. NPDC016309
GCCACCGCTGCGGGCAGGTGCCGCCCTCGTGCCTCGGGCGACCCCTACCCTCCGCTACGGCTCAGCTCAGCCGCTCGATGACCATGGCCATGCCCTGGCCGCCGCCGACGCACATCGTCTCCAGGCCGAACTGCTTGTCGTGGAACTGGAGGCTGTTGATCAGGGTGCCGGTGATGCGGGCGCCGGTCATGCCGAAGGGGTGGCCCACGGCGATCGCGCCGCCGTTGACGTTCAGCTTCTCCAGCGGGATGTCCAGGTCCCGGTAGGACGGGATGACCTGCGCGGCGAACGCCTCGTTGATCTCGACCAGGTCGATGTCGCCGATGGTCAGCCCGGCGCGCTTCAGCGCCTGCTTGCTGGCCTCGACCGGGCCGTAACCCATGATCTCGGGGGACAGGCCCGAGACGCCGGTGGAGACGATCCGGGCGAGCGGGGTCAGGCCCAGCTCCCGCGCCTTGGTGTCGCTCATGATGACCAGCGCCGCGGCGCCGTCGTTCAGCGGGCAGCAGTTGGCGGCGGTGACCAGGCCGTCGGGGCGGAAGACCGGCTTCAGGCCCTGGACGCCGTCCAGCGTCACGCCCGCGCGCGGGCCGTCGTCCGTGGAGACGACCGTGCCGTCGGGGGTGGTGACGGGGGTGATCTCCCGCTCCCAGAAGCCGTTCTTGAGGGCTTCCTCGGCGAGGTTCTGCGACCGGACGCCGAACTCGTCCATGTCCTGGCGGGTGACGCCCTTGAGGCGCGCCAGGTTCTCGGCGGTCTGGCCCATCGCGATGTACGCGTCGGGCAGCAGGCCGTCCTCGCGCGGGTCGTGCCAGTCGGCGCCCTCCTGCTCGGCGCGGGCGGCGGTGCGGGCCTCGGCCTCGGCGAAGAGCGGGTTGTGGGTGTCGGGCAGGCCGTCGCTGGTGCCCTTCACGGAACGGGAGACCATCTCGACGCCGGCGGAGATGAAGACGTCGCCCTCGCCCGCCTTGATGGCGTGCAGGGCCATGCGGGACGTCTGGAGCGACGAGGAGCAGTACCGGGTGACGGTGCAGCCCGGGAGGTGGTCCATCCCCATCTGCACGGCGACGATACGGCCCAGGTTGTGCCCCTGCTCACCGCCGGGCAGGCCGCAGCCGAGCATCAGGTCGTCGATGTCGCGCGGGTCGAGCTCGGGCACCTTGGCGAGCGCGGCCTGGATGATCGTGGCGGTCAGGTCGTCCGGCCGCAGATCCTTCAGGGAGCCCTTGAAGGCCCGGCCGATGGGGGAGCGGGCGGCTGAGACGATCACGGCTTCGGGCATCACGGCTCCAGAGGGGCGAGGGGCAGGACTGAGAGGGAAGTTACCCGTACGTATGGCCTGGGTCATCGGGATGGACGTGTGATGCCGACCGCATTTCTAAGCGCTCGCTCAGCACCTCGGGCCCCGGCCCGCGTCCGCGCGGGCCCCGGTCCCGTACCCGGTTCCTGCCCGGACCGGGCGATTTCACCCGTGGGCGTCCCGGAGCGGGGCGGGGTCCTGGACCGAGGGGAGCCGCCGCCGGCGCCGGTGCTTGAGCAGCGCCCACGGGGCCCGGGCGCCCGTGACCTCCGTACCCGCCTCCTCCACCGCCTCCGCGGCGGCCTTCGCGACCGGCAGCATGCCCTCCCGGCGGTCCGCCTCCAGCCGGTCCGTCTCCGGCCACACGTTCAGCAGCGCGCAGACGGTCGGCAGCACCGCCATCGCCGCCGTCGCGTAGCCCTCCGCGGACGGGTGGTAGTTGTCGGCGCCGAACATCTCGCGCGGGTTGGCCGCGAACTCCGGACCCAGCAGATCGCCCAGCGACACCGTCCGGCCGCCCTGCTCCACCACCACGATGGTCTGCGCGGCCGCCAGCTGGCGCGACACCCGCCGCGCCAGCCACCGCAGCGGCTGGTAGACAGGCTCGATCGTGCCCAGGTCGGGGCAGGTGCCCACCACGACCTCCGCCCCGGCCGTACGGAGGCGGCGCACGGCCGTCGCGAGGTACCGGACCGACTCCGTCGCCGGCATCCGGTGCGTCACGTCGTTCGCCCCGATCATGATCACGCACACGTCGGGGATCCGCCCCGGAGGGGCCAGCAGCAGCGAGACCTGCCGCTCCAGGTCGTCCGAGCGCGCCCCGGGCAGCGCGACGTTCCGCAGCTCCACGGGACACTCCGCGACCGCCGCCAGCCCGGAGGCGAGCAGCGCGCCCGGCGTCTGGCCCGCACGCCGCACCCCCTGCCCGGCGGCCGTCGAATCACCCAGGAGGGCTAGCCGGACGGCTTCGGCGCCGCCCCCGTACCCCCGGCCGTACAGCCCGTCGGCCGCCGGCGGCAGCGGTGCCACACCACCGCCCACCGACCGCTTCGCGAGCTGTACCTCGGCCAGCAGCACCCCGACGGCCGCTGCCCCCAGCAGGCCGATGCCGCCGCCCCCGTACGCCGCGCCGGCGGCAATCCGCCGGGCCACCCTCGCCCTCGACATAGGGACAGCCACCTCCTCGATCCGGTACAAGAGCTAACTGCCCCGAACTCGACTCCGACTACGCATACGCTGGCGGGACCATTACGGAGACCCCGGAGACTACGGTGCAATACCACGATTCGATGATCAGCCTCGTCGGCAACACCCCGCTGGTGAAGCTCAACAGTGTGACCGAGGGCCTTCAGGCCACCGTCCTGGCCAAGGTCGAGTACTTCAACCCCGGCGGTTCGGTCAAGGACCGCATCGCCCTGCGCATGATCGAGGCGGCCGAGGAGAGCGGCGCCCTGAAGCCCGGCGGCACGATCGTCGAGCCCACGTCCGGCAACACGGGCGTCGGTCTCGCCATCGTGGCCCAGCAGAAGGGCTACAAGTGCATCTTCGTCTGCCCCGACAAGGTCTCGACCGACAAGATCAACGTGCTGCGGGCGTACGGCGCCGAGGTCGTGGTCTGCCCCACGGCCGTCGACCCGGAGCACCCCGACTCGTACTACAACGTCTCCGACCGGCTCGTCCGTGAGACGCCGGGCGCCTGGAAGCCCGACCAGTACTCCAACCCGAACAACCCCCGTTCGCACTACGAGACCACCGGTCCCGAGCTGTGGGACCAGACGGACGGGAAGATCACCCACTTCGTGGCGGGCGTCGGCACCGGCGGCACCATCTCCGGCACCGGCCGGTACCTGAAGGAGGTCAGCGGCGGCACGGTCCGTGTCGTCGGCGCCGACCCGGAGGGCTCCGTCTACTCCGGCGGGTCGGGCCGCCCCTACCTCGTCGAGGGCGTCGGCGAGGACTTCTGGCCCTCCGCCTACGACCGGACCGTCACCGACGAGATCGTCGCCGTGTCCGACAAGGACTCCTTCCAGATGACCCGCCGCCTCGCCAAGGAGGAGGGCCTCCTCGTCGGCGGCTCCTGCGGCATGGCCGTCGTCGCGGCGCTGCGCGTCGCCGAGGGCCTCGGCCCGGACGACGTCGTGGTCGTGCTGCTCCCCGACAGCGGCAAGGGCTACCTGTCGAAGATCTTCAACGACGAGTGGATGGCCGACTACGGCTTCCTGGAGGAGGCAGGCCCGTCCGCCAGCGTGGGCGACGTCCTCCGCCACAAGGAGGGTGACATCCCCAAGCTCGTCCACATGCACCCCGAGGAGACGGTCGGCGAGGCCATCGACGTCCTCCGCGAGTACGGCGTCTCCCAGATGCCCATCGTCAAGCCCGGCGCCGGCCACCCCGACGTCATGGCCGCCGAGGTTGTCGGCTCGGTCGTCGAACGCGAGCTGCTGGACGCCCTGTTCACCAAGCGCGCCTCCCTCGACGACGCGCTCGACAAGCACATGAGCGCCCCGCTGCCGCAGGTCGGCTCCGGCGAGCCGGTCGCGGACCTCATGTCCGTGCTCGGTACGGCCGACGCGGCGATCGTGCTGGTCGAGGGCAAGCCGACCGGTGTGGTGAGCCGTCAGGACCTGCTCGCCTTCCTCGCCAAGGACGGCAAGTAGCCGATCGGAGAAGCCGCTTCGCCGAAACGGTACGAGCGCGTCACGCTGCCGCAGCACTCGCTTAACACGCTTCCGGCAGTGTGGTGTTCGTCGGCGTCACGGACCACCGGAGCGGCTCCCGGACCTCCAAGAACGCCGCGGACACGGAGACCGGTCCTGACCCGGCCCGTGCCCCTCGCGGGGACCGCCGTCGTCCCGCCCCCCGGCAACGGGGGTGCGGCGGTCCCCGCGCCACCTTCCCGCTCCCGGGCGCTGCCCGGCGGTTCTCGTGCCCGGTGGTTCTCGCGGGCGGTGGTTCTCGCGGGCGGCGCGGCCGCGAGCCACTCCGTACGTCCGTCGAGCGGTCCGCCCGGTGTCCCGGCGGACGTCGCCGGCGCGCTCAGGCCCGGCGGATCTCCCCCTCTCCGGGCAGGAGGCCGGTGATCCTCGTCCAGATGGTCTTCGCGTCCACGCGGACGAGCCGGAAGGGAGTCGCCGAGGTGATGGCGTCCGCGGTCAGCGGCTCCGCCGGCAGTTCCCGCAGCCAGTAGCCCAGCGGCCCGCAGTCCCACACGGCGAAGCCACGCGCCTCGACAGCCGGCAGGCCCCCGGGGGCCGTCTGCCAGGCGGCGGTCATCCGCCAGCTCGACCGCAGTTCGGAGATCAGCTCGGTGAGCTGCGTCAGTGCCGCTCCGTCGAGCGTGCCGGCGGAGGCGAGGCCCTGGCCGATGTAGTCGCGCTCCTGGTCGGCGGAGCCGCCCGGCGGCAGGGTCTCCAGTGCGGTGAGCCCCGCCTCGACGGTGCCGAGAGTGGTCTCGACCACCGGGAGCGCCGCCTCCCGCGCGGCCGGGGCCTGCCGGAGGCCGACCATGTCGGCGAGCTTCCAGACCAGCGTCTTCGGCTCCACGAGGGAGTACTCGGCCTCGGCCTGCCCGGGCCACGCCTCATGGGCGACGACGTCGTCCTGGCCGATCATCATCCCGTGGTGCAGCTTGCCCTGCCGCCCGCCCGCCTCCAGCGAGATGACCACGACGGGCGAGAGGACCGTCTTCATCAGGGGCAGCAGGAGGTGGGACAGCTTCCCGTCCCGGTGGATCAGTCCGCACTCCACCAGCTCCTTGTGGGCCGTCGTGTACTCCTCGGGCACCTCCTCCCCGGCGGCCAGTTCGGAGAGCACCACCACGTGCTCGTCGGCCAGCCGGAAGCGTGACCTGGAAACGTCGAACGAAGGCATGTCTCACTCACTTGGTAGTCACTCACCGAAGCCCGCCCCGGGCCCGGTCGGAAGCCGTCAGGCGGTCAGTACTGGGACTCGGCCCACAGGTCGAAGACCCGGGAGAACCCTGCCCGTACGGCCCCCCGCCGGGTGAGTACGGAACGGTCGACCCCGCAGAAGAGCGCCGCGAGGGCGATGTCGGCGTGCAGCACCCGGCCCTCCGCCTGCACCGTCATGCGCCTGCTCCGGCCCCGGCCCGACTGCCGCACGGTGATGACGACGCCGGGGTCCTCGGCGTCCGCGACCCGGGACAGCGTGTACGAACGGCGGTCGACGGCCGTCAGCCGGTAGCCGTCCCCGAGGTAGGTCAGGTGCAGGGAGCGGCCCCGGTGGGTCATGCCCCACCGGTTCCGGCTCATCCGGACGTGCCCGTCCCCCACGCGGAGGACCGCGCGGTTGAGCGAGGGCCGGGTCATCCCCTCCGTGTGGAGTCCGCGCGCCTCGAAGGTCGCCGTGGGGATCAGACCGCCGCTCACCTCGGTGACGATCTTCTCCGGGGCGAACGGCCGCGCCGGGTGGACCACCCGGATGTCACCGAATTCCGGCGAGGTGCCCTGCCAGCCCCACTGGGTCCGCTCGCCCTTCTTCCGCTCCCTCCAGTGGGTGAGGGTGAACGGGCTGATGGTGGTGTGCATGAATTCCTCGCTAGTCGAACGGATTGAGGGCGCTGCCCAGCTTCTTCGCCCCGCTGGCGAGGCCGTCCTTGACGTCCGAGGCCTTGTCGCCGACCCAGTCCCCGGCCTTCTCGAGCCCGTCGCCGATGGCCTCGCGGTTCTCCCAGATCACCGCGCCGCCGTACGCGATGCCCGTACCGACGGCCAGGCCCAGCGTCACCGGGGTGGGCGCCACGGTGAGGGCGGTCATGGAGGCGCTGAACGCCGTGCCGGTGAGGTCGGTGGCGAACTTCGAGGGGTTCGCCTTGATCATGTCCGTGTCGTACGTGGCGAGGTTGGCCATGCCGTAGGCCGTGGCCGCCACGCCTCCGACCACGCCCACGCCGCGCATCCAGCCCGCGGCCTTGGCGGCGTTCGCGAGTCCGCCGTTCTGGGCGACCTTGATGAGGTTGGCCTCCGCCGCCGACGGCATGTGGAAGACGCCGTTCTTCATGGCACCGGCGAACATCGCCGCTTCGTCGGAGCCGGTGAGGGCGGTGACCATGCCGGGGGGAACGCGGCTCAGCAGGCTGCCCGGCGCCGCGGGCAGCCGCTCGTTGATGAACCTGGCGAGCATGGTGCCCGGGGCCGTGACCTCCTTGCCGGTCTTGAGGGCCTTGTACAGCTTGTACGAGCCCTTCAGCGTCATGCCCGTCGCGGTGGCGAACGCGGCGGCGCTGAGGGTGCCCTTCTGCACGGCGGCGAACAGTTCGGCGGCCCGCTTGCTGCCGGTGACGTTCTCGATGCCCGCCTTCTGCAGGCGCTTCACGTAGTCGTCGAGGGTCTCGTCGTCGCGCATCTTGAGCGCGTTGAGCTCCGTGCGCTCCTGCTTCTGCTTGTCGTCCGCGGCGGAGACCTTCCCGGCGTCGCCGTTGAACCCGGTGCCCAGGGTCTCGTCGTTCTTGCCGCCCTGAGCGTCCTTGACGACCGCTTCCAGGTCCTTCTTCAGGTCCTTGTCGGCGTCGTCGACGGCCTTGACACAGGCCTTGATGTACTCGGCCCAGGACTGCTCGCTCTCCCGCACGGTCCTGGCGTGGTCGGGGTCGTGACGGGCCGCGTTGCGCTCGGCCGGAGTGAGCTTGTCCCAGTCGTAGGCCACGTTGCCCTGTTCGGACACCTTCATGCCGGCCTCGATGGCGTCCGTGCGAGCGGTTTCGAGCTGCTTCTTCAGCTCGACGAACTGCTGGTGGGCGTTGCGCAGCAGCGTGGCGGTCGCTTTGGCCTGGGTCTGAGCGGCCTGGTACTCATGACGCGTCGCGGCGAAGTTCGTGTGTGCCGCGACGGCGCTTTGACCGAGCCACGTCGGACCCATGGTTATCTTCTGCACATGGTCCCGGTAGGTGATTTCCACCTTGTGTATTTCGTCGGCCATCTTCTGCCACTTGTCGGCAGCGGTGTTGAGCGGTCCGAAGTCCGTGGACATGACTTCGTGATAGGTCAGCATTCTGTTTCCTCAGGGGCGACGGGACATCCGGCACGTACGCGCTGCGGCAGCGGTCAGTACCTGCGGATGTTCGACGGGATGCTCGCGATGTCCTGACCACGGCCCACGTCCACGCCGCCCAGGGTGGTGACCGTGGCCCGGAGGGCGCCCTTCTCCCGGTTCAGCCGGTCGGTGAGGGTCTTGACCTGTTTGTCCCACGTCGTCTGCACCGTCTTGAGCCCGGTGGCGGTCTCCCAGCCCTTGAGCGCACCCACGGCGCCCGTCGTGGCCTCGTCCGCCCAGTCGGTGGCCTTCTTCGTGTCCGGCACGATGAGTGTCTCGATGGTGTTGGCCGCCGCGCGCTTCTCGGCGGGGGAGGACGCCAAGTCCGGGCCGCCGCCCCCGCCTTGGTCGGCGGGCAGTTGGTTGAGCCGCATGGACGTCTCCCGACGGCTCGCGGCCTCGGCCCTCAACTGGGCCCATTCCTCATCGAATCCCATGGCGCCAACCCCCGATGCTGGTGATCACGATTTCGTGTCGGCATCCTATGTCGGCATTCCGGACCCGGGGGCCGGGCGTGCCCGGCTCCGCGCCGGATTCGTCGGAATAACGGGGCTATTTCCCACGGGGATTGCGAGTTGTGAGAGTCTCGTGCAGAAGGCGGACACGAGACACGGCCTATCGCTCCTCGTCGTGCGCGCGCCGGGCGAGGGCCCAGGGCGCGGTGCGGGCGGCCTGGAAGGCGTTGACGCCGACGATGCCGGCCCAGGTGACGAGCAGGCCCTTCAGGCCCGCGTTGCCGACGCCTATCGCGGAGAGCGGGACGGCGAGTATCAGCGAGACGATGGCGAAGCCGAAGCGCTCGCCGAAGTTCTCCCCGGGCGGGCCGCCGCCGGGGCGGCTTCCCCGGGCGACGACCATCCGCTGCTCGGCGACCTGGCGGCGCACCCGGCGCTCGACCGTGTCGTCCAGACGCTGCTCCAGCTTCTCCAGGAACGACTCGACGAGGGCCGGCTCGTACTCCGCCCCCAGTTCGCGGCGGGCCTGGAGGGTGGCGTCGAGCTCCTTCGCGAGCTCCGTGTCGCGGGCTTCCATGGGTTTCACGGTACGGAGCCCCGGCCGCCGTGTCGGTGGGGCTAGCCCCCGTCTTCGCCCCCCGGAGCACCCCCGGGGCAGCGGTCCGGTGCTCCCGGGCCGCTTGCTCGGCTGCATATCGTCATGCAGAGTCTTGAGTGACTGAATAATCGGGTGGGAGAGCCCGGTGGACACAGAGGGGGACGGGATGAGCGACAGCGCCGCCGCACGGCTACAGGCGCTCTTCGAGGGGCACCGGCTGACGCCCACGCAGCGCCGGATCGCCCACTCGATGGTGCGGCGCGCCGGCGACGTACCGTTCCTGTCGAGCGTGGAACTGGCCGAGCTGGCCGGTGTCAGCCAGCCGTCCGTCACCCGCTTCGCCGTGGCGCTCGGGTTCGACGGCTACCCGGCGCTGCGCAGGCACCTCCGCGAGGTGGCCCCCGCCGAGCCGGCCGCCGGCCCGGCGGCGGGCGAGTCCGCGTACAACGAGTACCAGCAGGCGGTGCTCGGCGAGATCGAGAACCTGCGGCACCTCGCGGAACTCCTCGCCGACCCCGGGCCGGTCGAGCGTGCCGGGCGGCTGCTCGCCTCCTCGCGGCCGCTGCCCGTGCTGGGGTTGCGCGCCGCGTCCTCGCAGGCGCGGGGCTTCGCGTACTTCGCGGCGAAGGTCCACCCGGACGTACGGCTGCTCGACGAGGGCGGCACGATGCTCACCGACCGGATCGACGCGTCCGTGCGCGCGGGCGCCACCGTGCTGCTGTGCTTCGCCCTGCCCCGGCACCCCCGGGAGGTCGTGGACGCCCTCGCGTACGCGCGCGACGCCGGGCTGACCGTCGTGACGGTCGCCGACTCCGCGTTCGCACCCGTGGCCAAGCACAGCGACCTGCTGCTCCCGGCGGCGGTCGGCACCGGGCTGGCCTTCGACACGGCGTGCGCGCCGATGCTGCTGGGGCGGGTGCTGCTGGAGGCGATGTGCGACGGGCTGCCGGACGCCCAGGCGCGGCTGGAGGAGTTCGACGCGGCGGCCGCCGCGCGGGGCCTCTTCGTGGAGTGACCCCGGAGCCGGGGTCCTCCGGACCGCCTCTCAGACAACGTTAAGGAAACGGCGTTACCCTCCCGCCGCACCGGGTGGCCGTCGGCACCGGACGGCCGCGCACGGGCGGACAGTCGGACAGCCGGACAGGGAGGCGGACGTGGCGCGCGGAGGACAGGCGCTGGCGAGAGTGGCCGTGGTCGTACGGGCGGGGGCAGCCCCCCTGTGGTGGGCGGGCCTCCTGGCGGCCGGGGCGGGGACGCTGTCGCCCGGCCTCACCGGGCGGCGCGCCGGGCTGCTCGCCGGGGCCGCGCTGTTCCTGGTGACCGCCGCCGCCGTGGCCCTGGCGCGGCGCGGCCGCTATGCGCGGCTGGCCGCCGAGGCCACCAGGGCGGCGCGGGCGGACTTCCTCCAGGACCGGGCGGTGACCCTGCGGGTCCGGCGGCGCGCCCGCCGGTGGTGGTTCCTGGCCGCGTTCACCGCCGCCGTGGGCGCGTCGTTCGCGGCGCCCGGCGCGGGCGGGCTGTGGCTGGCGGGCGCGGGGGCCGGACTGTGGCTGAAGGCCCGGTGGATCGGTCACCGGGAACGCACCGAGGAGACCCTCTGGTGGGTTCCCGTGGACCGGCTCACCAAGGGCCCGGCCGGCGGTCCCGTCGAGGCGTACCGGTCGACGGGCATCGCGGCGGGCGACGCCGCGCCGGGCGGGGCGCGGCGCCGCTGAGCCCGTGTCAGACGTCCAGCTCGGCCTCGATCTTCCGGAGCTGGTGACGGGCCATCGCCAGGTTCGCCCGCTGTTTGTCCAGCGCCAGGTAGATGAACAGGCCGTTCGCGCCCCGGCCCTTGAGGAGCCGGATCAGGTGGTACTGCGTACCGAGGGTGATCAGGATGTCCTCGATCTCCTCGTTCAGGCCGAGCATCTCCATGGTGCGCACCTTGGCGCGCACCACGTCGGTGTTGCCCGCGGCGGCGACCGTCAGGTCCAGGTCCTTGCCGCCGCCGATCGTGCCGAGCGCCATGCCGCTGGTGTAGTCGACGAGAGCGGCCCCCAGGGCACCGTCGATGACCGTGGTGGCTTCCTTGAGGGCGGTTTCGGTGTTGGCCATGAGTGTCACGCTTCCTTCGGTTTGTGGGACGGGAGGGGCGGTACGGCTCGGTTCGCCGCGGTGGACGCGGCCGTCGTGGGGGCGGCACGCGCCTCGAACTGCGCGGTGCGCCGCTGGAGGGCGCCGTCGACCAGCTCGCCGATGCGGGCGCTGGACCGGCGGGCCTCCAGATGGAGCCGGCCCACGTTGATGCGGGGCTCGGCGAGGACCGTCAGGACGGCGGAGGTGCCCGCCGCGTAGGTGGCGACGTAGCCGTGCTCGCCGCGGACCAGCAGCTCCCGGAAGCCGCCCTGGCCGGTGGCCTCGGTGAGCCGCAGGGCCACGCCGAGCGCGGCCGCGGTGAGCGCGGCGACGCCCTCCGCGGCGTCGGCGTCGGCCGTGTCCCTCGCCAGGACCAGGCCGTCGGCGCTGGCCGCGAGCGCCCCGGTCACCTGGGGGACACGGGCCCGCAGCCGTCTGAGCTCGCCGAGCACCTCGGCTTCGGCCGCCGTCATGAGCTGTCTCCTCTCGCTCCTCTCACTGCGCTCGGTTCTCTCGGCGAGCTGTCGCAAGGCGCGCCTCATGAGCTGGTGCGGGGCGTACGGGCGGTCACAGATGGGCCTCCAGGGCGTCACGGAGCCGGCGGAGCAGGGCGATGTCCGGGTCGGATGCCAGGCCGGCCGGGGTGAACGGGGCGTACCGGGCCGGCTGGTACGGGGCCGTCCCGCGCGGGGTCGTCGTCCAGGGCGGGCCCGCGCGGTACGCGTCCGGGGCGGGCGGCGACCGGTCGGGGCCGGAGCCCGGGTGGGGGCCCACCGGAACCGGATCCAGGGCCGGGTCCGGGCCCAGGTCCAGGGTGGAGTCCAGGACCGGGTCCGGCGGGGTCGTCACCAGCCCGGCCGCGGCCAGCCGCCGGATCTCCAGGAGCGTGTGGAACGCGGGCCTGCCCAGCGCCCAGGCGAGCTGTGCGGGGGTGCGGAGGCCGTCGGCGTGGGCCAGCAGGGCCCGTTGGCGCGCGGTGAGGGTCTGGCCCGGGGCGGCGGGGCGCGGGACGACGGGCGCGGCGTCGACGGCGGGGTAGGGCCACACGTTGTCGAGCAGCTCTCGGCGGCGCAGCGTCTCCCGCTCCAGGTCGGCCGCCGACACGGGGCGTACGGCCCGCACGGCGTGCGTCCCGTGCACGGTGCCGTACTGGAACCGGGCCGGGCCGCGTCCGGGGGCGAGCGCGAAGAACGCCGCGTCGAACAGGGCACCCAGGTGGCAGATCTCCAGCTCGCCCGGGGAGACCGGGCCCTGCCGGGGCTGCCGGCCGCCCGCCGTCAGCAGGACGTCGGGGCCGGGCGCGACCGGGCTCTCCGCGTGCGCCACCCGCCCGTCGACGAGGTAGAGCGTCCCGTGGTCCCGTATCAGCGCCCCGGTCGCGTGCTCGTGGGCGAGCCGCAGCAGCATCGGTGACACCACGGTCCTGGTGGCGGTGGCTCCGGCGGTACGCGTGCTCATACCAGCACCAGCCGCTCCGCCAGTTCCCGCAGCCGGAGCCTGGCGAGGGCCAGGTTGCCGGTGGAGCGGTCCAGCCACAGGTGGAGGAAGACGCTGCTGTCGAAGGTCGTCTCGACGAACCGCAGGACGTGGTAGCCGGTGCGGGTCGTCACGATGACGTCCTCGATGGGCGGGGCTCCGGGGTCCGTGCCGCCCGGCAGCACCGGGAGCGGCGACGCCGTGGCGGTGCTCCGGGGCGGGGCGGGGGAGAGGCCCGGGGGCGGCCCCGGGGCGGGGCCGGGAGCCGCGCCCAGGGCGGGGCCCGGGGAAGCGCCCGGACCGGGTCCATGGGCGGGGCCGGTGGCAGGGCCCTGGCCGGGTCCATGGGTGAAACCGGGAACGGGACCCCGGTCGGCGCTCGGACCGGGACCCCGGTCGGGGCCCGGGAGCCGGCCCAGGAACGGGCTCGGTACCGGGCCCAGGGCCGGGGGCAGGCCCGTGGCCGGCGGCGGGGCCGCCGCGGGGGCCGCCGTCCGTCCGGCGGGTGGGAGCGCGGCCCGGTCCGGGGGCGGGGCGGGTATCGCGTCCGGGCTGAACGACTCGTACTCCGCCGCCGCCCGGGCCAGTTCCGCCGTCTCCGCCGCCGTCGTCTCGTGGTCCCCCACCGGGGACTCGCCGGCCGTACCGAGGGCGAGGCCACTGGTCCAGTCGACGAGTGCCGCCCCCAGCGCGCCCGGCAGGCTCATCGCTTCGCGCAGGCACTCGTCGATTCCGGGCACGCGGGCTCCCCTCCCTGTTCCCCGTTACGCATCCAAGGCTGTGACCATGACGCTACGCAACGTTCCCCTGGCTGGTGGGAGTTCTGGCATTTTCCGCAGGAACGTGCGCCGGAGGGGATAGGGTCGCCGGTTACGCCTCTCCGCCGGCCCGCATCACCACCTTGTTGAGCGCCCACAGCGCCACCCCGATGGCGACCAGGACGCCCGCCCGCAGGGCTCCTCCTGGGCGCCCGCGGCTGGTTCGGTGGTGGTCATGGAGCAGTTCTGCCCTCGCCCCGGCAGGGGATGCCCTCAGAGCGCGAGCAGGCCGTCCAGGCGGTCCCCGCCCGCCTCCGCGACGATCTCCGCGACGGTCTGCGGCGGCCGTACGGTCGCGAAGCGCACCGACCCGTCCTCGTGGCCGACGTAGCCGTACACCCCGGGCCGGACGAGCGAGTTGTACGCGTAGTGGTGCGCGAAGTAGTACGCCCCGGTGTCCAGCGCGGCCACGATGTCGCCCGGCCTCAGCAGGGGCAGTGCGCGGCCGACGGCCAGCAGGTCGCCCGCGAAGCAGGCCGGGCCGGCCACGTCCTGGTCGACCGGGTCGCCGGACCTGGGCCGGCCCTCCCCGTCGTAGGCGGCGATCCGCAGGGGCCAGGAGGCCGGGTCGTAGACGGTACGGGTGGCCACCTGGACGCCCGCGTGCGTGACGGCGATGGGGCGGGATCCGGACGTCTTGGTGTACTCGACGCGGGCCAGCACCGTGCCGTGCTTGGCCAGCAGCGACCGGCCGAACTCGGTGACCAGTCCGTAGCGGCCGTCGAACAGCCCCGGAACCGCGGCGGCGAGGAGCCGGGCGTACTCGGCGTACGTCGGGGTCTCGTCGTCGGAGGCGAAGTTGACCGGCAGGCCGCCGCCGATGTCGATGGTGTCGACCTGGCGGCGCCCGGCGGCGGCGTTGATCTCCTCGGCCAGCTCGTACACCTCCCGGACGCCGGTGACGAGGAGGGACAGCGGGACGCCCTGGGAGCCGGAGTGGGTGTGCAGCCGGGTGAGCCAGGGCCGGTCGAGGTACGCCCGGACGACCCGGGCGCGGGCGCCCTCGTCGCGCAGCGCGATGCCGAACTTGGAGGTGGCGGTCGCGGTGGACAGGGCGTCGATGGTGCCCGCGCCGATCTGCGGGTTGACGCGGAGCCCGAGCGGTGACGTGGTCGGCGCTTCCCGGAGGAGGGCGTCGAGGCGGGCCAGCTCCTGGGGGTTGTCGGCGTTGACGGCGACCCCGAGGGCGAGGGCCTCACGGAGCTCGGCCGGGGTCTTCGCGGGGGAGTCGAGCACGATCCGGGAGGGGTCGACGCCGGCCGCGCGGGCGAGGGCCAGCTCGCCGGGGCTCGCCACCTCGGCGCCGAGCCCCGCCTCGTACAGCAGCCGGAGGACGGGCACGAGCGGGGACGCCTTGACGGCGAAGGCGTGCAGCACGGGCGCGGCGGTGACCTCGGCGAAGGCGGCTTGGAGCGCGGCCGCGGAGGCGCGGACGCCGGTGACGTCGAGGAGGGCCGCGACCGGTTCGGCGGCGGTGACGAGGGACTGGTCGACGGCCGCGCGCACGGCCTGGTCGCGACGGTCTGGAGCCATGTTCCCCAGCCAATCATCCGCTGTCCGGCGCCGCAGCCGTTGACTACATCTATTCAGACCGCCACTATGTGAATAACTGAATCTGCAACCGTCGCCGGCCCCACCGGCATCCGAGGAGGCATCCCCATGTCAGGACCCCGCCCCGTACGGGCCCCGCGCGGTACGGAACTGAGCGCCCTGGGATGGCAGCAGGAAGCCGCCCTGCGGATGCTCCAGAACAACCTCGACCCCGAGGTGGCCGAGCACCCCGACAAGCTCGTCGTCTACGGCGGCACCGGCAAGGCCGCCCGCGACTGGCGCTCCTTCGACGCGATGGTCCGCACGCTGCGGACGCTCAAGCAGGACGAGACCATGCTGGTCCAGTCCGGCCGGCCCGTCGGCGTCATGCAGACCCACGAGTGGGCCCCCCGCGTCCTGATCGCCAACTCCAACCTGGTGGGCGACTGGGCCAACTGGGAGGAGTTCCGCCGCCTGGAGCAGCTCGGCCTGACCATGTACGGCCAGATGACGGCCGGGTCGTGGATCTACATCGGCACCCAGGGCATCCTCCAGGGCACCTACGAGACCTTCGCCGCAGTCGCCGCCAAGAAGTTCGGCGGCACCCTCGCCGGGACGATCACCCTCACCGCCGGCCTCGGCGGCATGGGCGGCGCCCAGCCCCTCGCCGTCACCATGAACGACGGCGTCGCGATCTGCATCGACTGCGACCCGCGCGCCATCGAGCGCCGCATCGAGCACCGCTACCTCGACGTCAAGGCCGACTCCCTGGAGCACGCCCTCCAGCTCGCCACCGAGGCCCGCGACGCCCGCCGCCCGCTCTCCATCGGCCTCCTCGGCAACGCGGCCGAGCTGCTGCCGCGCATGCTGGCCGAGGGCGCCCCCATCGACATCGTCACCGACCAGACCTCCGCCCACGACCCTCTGTCGTACCTGCCGCTCGGCGTCGACTTCGACGACATGGCCTCCTACGCGGCCGAGAAGCCCGCCGACTTCACCCAGCGCGCCCGCGAGTCGATGGCCCGGCACGTCGAGGCCATGGTCGGCTTCATGGACGCCGGCGCCGAGGTCTTCGACTACGGCAACTCCATCCGCGGCGAGGCCCGGCTCGCCGGCTACGACCGGGCCTTCGACTTCCCCGGCTTCGTCCCCGCCTACATCCGCCCCCTGTTCTGCGAGGGCAAGGGCCCCTTCCGGTGGGCGGCCCTGTCCGGCGACGCGGCCGACATCCACAAGACCGACCAGGCGATGCTCGACCTCTTCCCCGAGAACGAGTCGCTGGCCCGCTGGATCAAGATGGCCGGCGAGCGCGTCCACTTCCAGGGCCTGCCCGCCCGCATCTGCTGGCTCGGCTACGGCGAGCGCGACCGCGCCGGCGAGCGCTTCAACGACATGGTCGCCTCCGGCGAGCTGGCCGCCCCCCTCGCCATCGGCCGCGACCACCTCGACTGCGGCTCCGTCGCCTCCCCGTACCGGGAGACCGAGGCCATGCTGGACGGCTCCGACGCCATCGCCGACTGGCCGCTCCTCAACGCCATGGTGAACGTCGCCTCCGGCGCCTCCTGGGTGTCTCTCCACCACGGTGGCGGCGTCGGCATGGGCCGCTCCATCCACGCCGGGCAGGTCACCGTCGCCGACGGCACCCCGCTCGCCGGCGAGAAGATCCGCCGCGTCCTCACCAACGACCCCGGCATGGGCGTCATCCGCCACGTCGACGCGGGTTACGACATCGCCGAGTCGGTCGCCGGCGAGCGCGGCGTCCGCGTCCCGATGCGGGAGGGCGACCGGTCGTGACCCGCTTCGACGACGGGCTCGCGGGCGGCCCCGCCCAGGGGCGGCCCGCGAGCCCGCCCCCGCCCACCGGGACACCCTCGCCCAGCGGGACGCACCCGCCCACCTTCCAGGAGATGTGGCGGCAGCTCGCCCCCCTCGGCCGCGACACCGGCTCCGGCGGCTACCGCCGCTACGCCTGGACCGGCGCCGACGCCGACTGCCGCACCTGGTTCCAGGAGCAGGCCGAGGCCCGCGGCCTCACCTACGAGACCGACCGCAACGGCAACCAGTGGGCCTGGCTCGGCGACCCCCGCGGCGAGGACGCCGTCGTCGCCGGCTCGCACCTGGACTCCGTCCCCGACGGCGGCGCCTTCGACGGCCCGCTGGGCGTCGTCTCCTCCTTCGCGGCACTCGACGAACTCCGCCGCAGGGGCGCCGACATCCGCCGCCCGCTGGCCATCACCAACTTCGGTGACGAGGAGGGCGCCCGCTTCGGACTCGCCTGCGTCGGCTCCCGCCTCGCGGCCGGGCAGCTCACCAAGGAGGCCGCGCACCGGCTGCGCGACGCCGACGGCACCACCCTGCCCCAGGCCATGGAGGCGGCCGGGTACGACCCGGAGGCCATCGGCCCCGACCCGGAGCGCCTGGCACGCATCGGCGCGTTCGTCGAACTCCACGTGGAGCAGGGCCGCGCCCTCGACCTGACCGGGGACGCGGTCGGCATCGCCTCCGCCATCTGGCCGCACGGCCGCTGGCGGTACGACTTCCACGGCGAGGCCAACCACGCGGGAACCACCCGGCTCGCCGACCGGCGCGACCCGATGCTGACGTACGCCGAGACGGTCCTCGCCGCCCGCCGCGAGGCGGAACTCGCCGGTGCCGTCGCCACCTTCGGCAAGATCGCCGTCGAGCCGAACGGCGTCAACGCCATCCCCTCCCTCGTCCGCGGCTGGCTCGACTCCCGCGCCGCCGACCAGGCGACGCTCGACACGGTCGTCTCCGGCATCGAGGCGGCCGCCCACGAAGCCGCCGCCCGCCAGGGCGTCGACCTCACCGTCGTGCGCGAGTCCTTCACGCCCGTCGTCGAGTTCGAGCACGCCCTGCGGGACGAGCTCGGCAAGATCCTCGGCGGCCAGGTCCCGGTCCTCGGCACCGGCGCCGGACACGACGCGGGCATCCTGTCCGCGTCCGTCCCCACCGCCATGCTGTTCGTCCGCAATCCCACGGGCGTCTCCCACTCCCCGGCCGAACACGCGGCCGAGGACGACTGCGTGGCCGGCGTGCTGGCCCTCGCCGACGTACTGGAGGGCCTCGCGTGCCGCTGACCTACTGGTGCGAGAACGCCTGGCTCGGCACCCATGTCGAGCCGGGCGTCGCCCTGGACGTGGCGGACGGCCGCATCACCGCCGTACGCACCGGCGCCGACGCCCCGCCGCCCGGCGCCGTCCCCCTGCGCGGCCTGACCCTCCCGGGCCTGGCGAACGCGCACAGCCACGCCTTCCACCGCGCCCTGCGCGGCACGGTCCAGGTGGGCTCCGGCACCTTCTGGACCTGGCGCGAGGTCATGTACCAGGTCGCCTCCCGGCTCACCCCCGAGTCCTACTTCGCGCTCGCCCGGGCCGTGTACGCCGAGATGGCGCTGGCCGGCATCACGGCCGTCGGCGAGTTCCACTACCTGCACCACGCGCCCGGCGGCACCCCCTACGCCGACCCCAACGCCATGGGCGAGGCACTGATCGCCGCGGCCGGCGAGGCGGGCATCCGCATCACGCTCCTGGACACCGCCTACCTGTCCTCCGGCTTCGGCGCCGAACCCGACCGGCACCAGACGCGCTTCTCCGACGGCACCGCCGAAGCCTGGGCCGAACGCGCCTCCCTCCTCAAGGAGCGCGACGGCGTCCGCATCGGCGCGGCCATCCACTCCGTCCGCGCCGTCCCCGCCGACCAGCTCTCCACGGTCGCCCGATGGGCCACCGGACGCCGGGCACCCCTGCACGTCCACCTCTCCGAGCAGACCGCGGAGAACGACGCCTGCCTGGCCGCCCACGGGTGCACCCCCACCCGGCTGCTCGCCGACCACGGGGTGCTCGGCCCGCACACCACGGGCGTCCACAACACCCACCTCACGGCCGAGGACATCACCCTGCTCGGCCGCTCCGGCACCGGCACGTGCATGTGCCCGACCACCGAGCGCGACCTCGCGGACGGCATCGGCCCCGCCGTCGCCCTCCAGCGCGCCGGCTCGCCCCTGTCGCTGGGCAGCGACAGCCACGCGGTGATCGACCTGCTGGAGGAGGCACGGGCGATGGAGCTCGACGAGCGCCTCCGCTCCCGCACCCGCGGCCACTGGACCGCCGCCGCGCTGCTGCGCGCCGCCACCGCCGACGGACACGCCGCCCTCGGATGGCCGGACGCCGGCCGCCTCGAGACCGGGGCGCTCGCCGACTTCACGACCATCGCCCTCGACACCGTCAGGACAGCGGGACCGGTACCGCGTCTGGGAGCTGAGACAGCGGTATTCGCCGCGTCGGCAGCGGATGTGCGCCATACGGTCGTGGGCGGGCGCCACGTCGTACAGGACGGGGCCCACCGCCTCGTGCCCGACGTGCCCCGGGCCCTGACGGACTCGATCGCCGCGCTGCACCGCTGAAGGAGACACCCCGCACCATGAACAGCACGAACAGCGGCCCCGACACGACGAACAACCCCCCGGCCACGGCCGCCCCCGCGACGGCGAACAACGCCGTCGCGGCGACGGCCACCGCCATCACCAACATCGCCAGCCTGGTCACCAACGACCCCTCCCTCGGTGACGGATCCCCCCTCGGCCTGATCCGGGACGCGGCCGTCGTCATCGACGGCGACCGCGTGGTCTGGATCGGTGAATCAAGCAAAGCACCCGCCACTGACAACCGGATCGACGCGGACGGCCGGGCCGTCGTCCCCGGCTTCGTCGACTCCCACTCCCACCTGGTCTTCGCCGGCGACCGCACCGCGGAGTTCAACGCCCGCATGTCCGGGCAGCCGTACGCCGCCGGCGGCATCCGCACCACCGTCGCCGCGACCCGCGCCGCCACCGACGAGGCGCTCGATGCCAACGTCACCCGCTACCTGCGCGAGGCACTGCACCAGGGCACGACCACCTTCGAGACCAAGTCCGGCTACGGCCTCACCGTCGAGGACGAGGCCCGCGCGCTGCGCATCGCCGCCCGCCACACCGACGAGGTCACCTACCTCGGCGCGCACATCGTCCCCCCGGACCACGCCGACGACCCGGCCGGCTACGTCGACCTGGTCACCGGCGAGATGCTGGACGCCTGCGCCCCGCACGCCCGCTGGATCGACGTCTTCTGCGAGAAGGGCGCCTTCGACGGCGACCAGGCCCGGGCGATCCTCACCGCCGGCAAGGCCCGCGGCCTCCACCCGCGCATCCACGCCAACCAGCTCTCGTACGGCCCCGGCGTCCAGCTCGCGGTCGAACTCGACGCGGCGAGCGCCGACCACTGCACGCACCTGACGCAGGCGGACGTCGACGCCCTGGCCGCCGGGAACACCGTCGCCACCCTCCTCCCCGGCGCCGAGTTCTCCACCCGTGCCGAATGGCCGGACGCCCGCCGCCTGCTGGACGCGGGCGTGACGGTCGCCCTGTCGACCGACTGCAACCCGGGCTCGTCGTTCACGTCCTCGATGCCGTTCTGCATCGCCCTGGCGGTACGGGACATGGGCATGACCCCGAACGAGGCGCTCTGGTCCGCCACGGCCGGCGGCGCCGCCGCCCTCCGCCGCACCGACATCGGCCGCCTCACCCCCGGCGCCCGCGCCGACCTCACGCTCCTCGACGCCCCCTCCCACGTCCACCTCGCCTACCGCCCCGGCGTCCCCCTGGTGTCGGCGGTCTGGCGCCACGGAGAACGCGTCCTCTGACCGGCCCCCGCCACCCGGCCGCCACCGCCCCGCGCCCCCGGGCCCACCGCCCGGGGGCCCGGGCCGCCCGCGGGCGCACCGGTCCGAACCGGCCACGGCCGCGCCGTCCCCGGGGACGCCCGCCGGCCGTCCCGGTACGGTGACGCGGACCCGGGGCGGCACGGCGGAGGGGCGGGGACACCATGGGCTTGGGCTTGTCCGGCGGAGCGCACCGGAGGGCGGGGCTGTGCCTCGTCGCCGCCACCACGCTCCTCGTCCCGGCGTGCACCCGGGACGCGCGGCCCGACGCACCGACGCGCACCCGGGTCCCGGTGCCCGCCCCGTCCATCCCACCACCGGACGACGCGGCCGGCCTGACCGCCGCCCTGGACCGGGCCTTCACCGGCCGGCGCTCTCTCGCCGCCGGCTCCGGCCCGCTCTCCGCGCACTTCGGCGACACCCTGCCCGGCCCGCCCGCGGGGGTGCGCGGCGTGACGCTCGCGTTCCTGTGCACGGGGAACGCGACGGTCGCCCTGCGCTTCTCCGTCGGCGCCGCCCAAGCCCCGCCCGGGCCCGCCGAGGTGTGCGACGGGTCCCTCGTGCAGCGCCACCTCGACGTGACCCGGCCGGGCCCGGTGAGCATCGACGTCACCGTGAACGGGCCGCACCGGGGCGGCTACGCGTACGCCTCCTACGACTCCTACGCCTCCTACGACGAAGGGGAACCGCTGCCCCGAGCCGCCGGCGCGGCGGCCGTCACGCGGACCCGGTGACCACGGCGGTGATGAAGTACGCGGCCCAGACGACGGGCACCAGCGCCACGTAGGCCAGGGGCCGGCGGTACACCGGCTGCCCCTGGTCCGGAGCCGCGCGGCCGGGCGCGGGGGCGGCCGGGGCGAGCCGGGCGAGGCGCAGATGGGCCACCAGGTTCCACAGCAGGGTGAAGGGCGTGAAGAACACCAGGGAGAAGGGGCTCCACCAGCCCTGCCACAGCGTCTGCGTGGTCACCGCCCGGACCACGGCGGTCCCGCAGCCACGGCAGAACGGCCCGTCGACCTTCTGGAAGCGCATGATGACGAGGATGCCCTGGTGCGCCCGCACGGACGTGTCGACCGTGGGGTGGCCGCCGCAGAAGCGGCACGCGCGCGGGGCGGCCGGATCGCCGTACACGGGGAGAGGGTACGGCGCGGGCCCGCCGGGGGCGGCGGCCGGCGGGGTGCCGTACCCCTGGGGAAGGGCCTGACCGGCCTGCGGCGGTACCTGGTGGGAGGGCGGCGTGCTCATGGGGACGGGACTCCACGGGGTGTCATCACACGCGCGTGCGTGCGGACGGATGGACGGACGGACGCATGGAGGGAGCGAGGGGTGGGCACCGGCACGTCGTCGCGCGGCTCCGCTTCCCCCGTGGCCCTTCGGCGGACCGCGACGCGCCCGGAGAAACGATCATGCGTACGACATGACTATCAACCGGCCGGTCGCTGGTGCAATCGGCGACCGCACCGGGTCCCGCCCTACCCTGGAGGCATGACCGCCTCCGCGGTGACGCTGTTCCTCTGCGGCGACGTGATGCTCGGCCGCGGGGTGGACCAGATCCTGCCGCGCCCCGGAGATCCGGCGCTGCGGGAGGCGTACGTCCGCGATGCCAGGGCGTACGTGGAGCTGGCCGAGGCGGTGAACGGGCCGGTTCCGCGGCCCGTCGGGCCCGGGTGGCCGTGGGGGGACGCGCTGGCGGTGCTGGACGCGTGGGCGCCGGACGTGCGGGTGGTGAACCTGGAGACGAGCGTCACCGGGGACGGGACGTTCGCGGCCGGGAAGGACGTCCACTACCGCATGCACCCCGGGAACCTGCCCGCCCTGGCCGTCGCCCGCCCCCACGCGTGCGTGCTGGCCAACAACCACGTGCTGGACTTCGGCCGGCGGGGGCTGGAGGACACCCTCGACGCCTTGGCCGGGGCGGGCCTGCGGACCGTCGGGGCCGGGCACGACGCGGACGAGGCGTGGCGGCCCGCGGTCGTCCCGCTGGGCGGGCGCCGGGTCGTGGTGACCGCCTTCGGGATGGCGTCCAGTGGCATCCCGCCCGGCTGGGCCGCCACCGGGGACCGGCCCGGGGTCGCCTTCGTGCCGGAGGCCACCCCCGAGGCGGCGGATTCGGTCGTCCGCCGGGTACGGCGGGTCGCGCGGCCCGGTGACGTCGTCGTGGCCAGCGTCCACTGGGGCTCCAACTGGGGCTACGCCACGGGCCGGGACCAGGTCCGGTTCGCCCACGCGCTGGTCGACGGCGGCGTCCACGTGGTGCACGGCCACTCCTCGCACCACCCCCGGCCCCTGGAGCTGTACCGGGACGGGCTGGTCCTGTACGGCTGCGGCGACCTCATCGACGACTACGAGGGCATCACCGGGTACGAGCGCTACCGGGACGACCTCCGGCCGCTGTACCTGGTCGCGGTCGACCCGGGCTCCGGCCGGCCGCCGGACGTGCGGATCGTTCCGATGCGGGCCCGGCGGATGCGCCTGGAACACGCCCCGGACGAGGACCTCGCATGGCTGCGGGCCACCCTGGACCGGATCAGCGGCGGTTTCGGCGCGCACGTCGAACTCGACCCGCGCGGCGCGCTCGTCGTAAGCTCCCGCTGATCCCCAGCGACAGCCTGCCGACCGACCGGCAGGCTTTTTTCGTTCGCCCGGCGTGCGCCGCGACCATGAAGCCAAGCCCTTGAGGAGACCGTCGTGAAGCTCGGACTCACCTGTCCCCGGTTCGACTGGCCCGGCGGACCCGCCGCCATCGCGGCCCGGTTCGCCGACGTGGCCCGTGGCGCGGAGGACGCCGGGCTCGACAGCTTCTGGGTCATGGACCACCTCTTCCAGATACCGAACTTCGGCGCCGCCGAGGACCCCATGCTGGAGGCCTACAGCGCCCTGTCGTACGCGGCCGCCCTCACCCGCCGGGTCACCCTCGGCGCGCTCGTCACCTGTGTGACCTACCGTCAGCCCGGGCTGCTGCTCAAGCAGGTGACCACCCTCGACGTGCTGTCCGGGGGGCGGGCCGTGCTGGGGATCGGGGCCGGGTTCCACGAGGACGAGCACCGGGGGCTCGGATTCCGGCTGCCGCCGGTCGCCGAGCGGTTCGAGCGCCTGGAGGAGACGCTGCGCATCGCCAAGCGGATGTGGAGCGCCGAGGACACCCCGTACGAGGGGAAGCACTACCAACTGTCCCGCACGCTCAACTCGCCCCAGTCGCTGTCGCGGCCCCACCCGCCGATCCTCATCGGGGGCGGCGGCGAGCGGAAGACGCTCCGGCTGGTCGCCCGCTACGGCGACGCCTGCAACCTGTTCCTCGGCGCCGACGTCCGCCACAAGCTGGACGTGCTGCGCGCGCACTGCGAGGCGGAGGGGCGCCCCTACGAGGCGATCGAGAAGACCCTCCACATGCGGGTGCCCGACGGGCAGTCGGTGGACGAGAGCGTCCAGCGCTGCGGCGAACTCGCGGAACAGGGCATCGACCATGTCATCGTCGCCCTGCCGGATCCGTCCACCGACGCCGCTCTCGCCCACCTGGCCGCGCTGGCACGGCAGGTGGCCTGACAGCGGGCGGGCGCCGGTACCGTGCGGACACGACCTAGGCGACCGTGCTGTGGAAGAACCACACACCGGCCGCGAAGGCGGTGCCCGTGGCGATGAGGGCGGTCGCCGCCCCCGCGCCCTTCCACCACGTCAGGAGGCCGGCTCCGATGCCCACCAGGGCGCCCAGCAGGAAGATGAGGGCGGAGCGCTGACTGAGCAGCGGATCGCGGTCGTCGGGCACGTGCGGCTCCCGGTGGGTGGAGGAGGCGGAAGCGGGCGCTCCGTCGGCGGGCAGGCCAAGCGGGGCGCCACGCAGGGAAGTTGAGCAGCACATCGAGTATGACGCAGGAGTCGGCCCCTGGGGGGCGGAACGATCGGATCAGCGGCGGCGCAGGCTCTGGAGCAGGGCGCCGCTGCTGTCGACCGTCCAGAAGCTCCAGCCGTTGCGGTTGGGGTTCACCTCGGGCTTGAGGGCTTGCAGGACGGCGCTCGCGGCGCCGCTGGGGGTGCGGTACGCGCCGGAGGCGGGGCCGTCGGTCACCGTGAGGGCGCGGGTCACCGGGTCGTACAGACCGGCGATCCGCACCCCGCCGTAGATGGCGTGCACGCGCACCCGCTCACCGCCCGCACTGCCACCGCCCGCGCCACCGCCGCCCCCACCGTCCGCGCCCCCGCCGGAGTCGTCGCCCGCGCCCCCGGCCGCCCCGCCCTCCGGGGACGCCGGGACGGGCCGCTGGAAGAACTCGACCAGCCGGGCGACCGCCTGACCGGGTGTCACGTTCCAGGCGCGCGCCAGGAGCGTGACCTGGGCATGGGTGGTGTCGTCCACCGGGATGCTGTTGCTCATGGGAGCACAGGCTAGCGATTTCTGTGAGGAGATGTGAGGAAACCGGCAAGGTCGTTCGACGATCATGGGAGTCTGTCCCGATGAAGACCATCGGACTGATCGGCGGCATGAGCTGGGAATCCAGCGCGGAGTACTACCGGCTCCTCAACGAGCTCGTACGCGAGCGCCTCGGCGGGCTGCACTCGGCGCGGTGCATCCTGCACTCGGTCGACTTCGCGGAGATCGAGCGGCTCCAGGCGTCCGGTGAGTGGGAGCAGGCCGGGGAAGTGCTCGCCGAAGCGGCGCGGGGGCTGGCCGCGGCCGGGGCGGACCTGCTGCTGATCTGCACGAACACCATGCACAAGGTCGCCGGACAGGTGCAGGACGCCGTGCCCGTGCCGCTGCTGCACCTCGGGGACGCCACCGCCGACGCGGTGCGCGCGGCCGGGGTGAGGACGGTCGGGCTGCTGGGGACCGCCTTCACCATGGAGCAGGACTTCTACCGCGACCGGCTCGCCCGGCACGGCCTCACCGTCCTGGTGCCCGAGGCCGAGGGGCGGGCCGAAGTGCACCGGATCATCTACGAGGAACTGTGCCTCGGAATCGTCGAGGACACCTCCCGCGCCGCCTACCAGCGGGTCATCGGCCGGCTCGTCGCCGACGGCGCCGAAGGCGTCATCCTGGGCTGCACCGAGATCGAGCTGCTGATCGGGCAGGAACACAGCCCCGTCCCGGTGTTCCCGACCACCCGGCTGCACGCCGAGGCCGCCGTCACCGCCGCCCTGTCCCTTTGATCACGTGTGATCACTTCTTCCCCTCGCCTCACGACATGGGTGACTGACCCTGTCCTGGAGTGATTTCGGCCGGTACCGTCCTGTCCAGCACGGCTCAGGGGGAGACCGGGGGGTCGGAGTTGAGCGCTGTACGCATCCATGTCGTCGGGCCGGGGGAGCTCGGCGACGACGAGGCCGATGTCTGGCGCGCACTGCGCGCCACGTCCGGCGCACCCGCCAATCCGTTCATGGAGCCCGAGTTCACGCGCGCCGTGGGCCGGGTACGGCCCCGGGCCCGGGTCGCCGTGCTCCGCGAGGGCGGCGACCCGGTCGGCTTCCTCCCGTACGAGACCGGCCCCCTGGGGCGCGGCCGGGCCATCGGGCTCGGCGTGTCCGACTGCCAGGGGGCGGTGCTCCGGGCGGGGCTCGGCGTCACCGCGCCGGAACTGCTGCGCGGCTGCGGACTGGCCGCCTGGGAGTTCGACAACCTGGAGGCCGGCCAGAGCACCTTCCTGACCGGCGCCGCCGAGGAGTTCGCCGCACCGGTCATCGACGTGACGGAGGGCTACGCCGCGTACGAGGCCGTGCTGCGGGTCCGGTCGCCCACGTTCCTGCGGACCACCCTCGCCAAGGAGCGGCGCCTGGGCCGCCGGGAGGGTCCGGTGCGTCTCGTCCTCGACGAGCGCGACCCGGCCGTACTGCGCACGCTCATGGCCTGGAAGTCCGCCCAGTACCGCCGCACCGGCCGCCGCGACCGGTTCGCCCAGGACTGGATCAGCACCCTGGTGCGCGACCTGCACACCACCCGCGCCCCTGGCTGCTCCGGCCTCCTGTCCGTCCTGTACGTCGCCGACCGGCCCGTCGCCGCGCACTTCGGGCTCCGCTCCCGCACCGTCCTGTCGTGCTGGTTCCCGGCCTACGACCCCGCCTACGCCCCGTACTCGCCGGGCCTCGTCCTCCACCTCCGCATGGCGGAGGCGGCCGCGGGCGCCGGCATCGGGATGCTCGACCTCGGACGCGGCGCGGCCGAGTACAAGGACGCCCTCAAGACCGGTGAACTGCGCGTGTACGAGGGCGCCGCCACGGGCCCCGGGCCGCTCGCCGGCCTCCACCGGCTGAGCCGTGAACCCGCCCGCCGCGCCCACCGGTTCGTCCGCGCACGGCCACGGCTCGCCCGCCGCGTCCGGCAGGCGCTCGACCGGGCCGGCCGGCTGCGCGGCCGCTGAAGGAGGTCCCATGCCCACGCCCAGGCCGCCCGGGCCCATCGCCGTCGCCGACCTCGACCTCGCGGAACTCGGCGGGGACGTCCTGTCCTTCCACTGCGCCGACACGCCCGAGGGCGACGTCCACGCCCTGGTGCGGCTCCGCGGCCGCCCCGTGGGGACCGTCCTCGGCCACGTCCCGCCCGGCGCCGACCCCGCCCGCACCCTCGCCGCGCTCGCCCGCGAGCGGCTGACCGGCCACCGGGAGCCGCCGCCCGAGACGTACGGCGACCTGCCCCGCACGTCCGTCGTCGTCGCCACCCGGGAACGCGCCGGACAGCTCGCCCGCGCCCTGGACTCGCTGCTCGCCCAGGACCACCCCGACTACGAGGTCGTCGTCGTCGACAACGCGCCCCGCACCGGCGCCACCCGGGAGCTGGTCGAGCGCACGTACACCGGGCGGGTGCGCTACGTGCGCGAGGACGCGCCCGGCCTCGCCGCCGCGCACAACCGGGGCGTCGCCGCCGCCGACGGCACCGTCATCGCCTTCACCGACGACGACGTGGTCGCCGACCCGCACTGGCTCACCGCCCTCACCGGGCCGTTCACCGACGACCCGCGCATCGGCTGCGTCACGGGGCTGATCCTGCCCGCGCGGCTGCGCACACCCGCCCAGGTCCTCCTGGAGAGCCACGGCGGCTTCGCCAAGGGCTTCACGCCCCGCACCTACGACCCGGAGCGGCCGCCCGCCGACCAGCCCCTGTTCCCGTTCACCGCCGGCAGCTTCGGGTCGGGCGCCAACATGGCCTTCCGCGCCACCGCCCTGCGGGACGCGGGCGGCTTCGACCCGGCCACCGGCACCGGCACCCCCGCCAGGGGCGGCGACGACCTGTACGCCTTCGTCGCCGTGCTGGCCGCCGGACACCGGCTGCGCTACACGCCCGACGCCCTCGTCCGGCACCACCACCGCGAGACCTGGCAGGACCTGCGCGACCAGGCGTACGGCTACGGCGCCGGCCTGACCGCCTGCCTCACCGCCCTGGCCGTGCGCCGCCCCGCCCTGCTGCCGGCCCTCCTCGCCCGCCTCCCGCGCGGCCTCGCCCACGCCCGGGCGATGACGGCCGCCCGCACCGCCTCCCCGGGGCCCGCCGCGCCCGGCGCACCCGGCGCACCCGTCACCGGACCCGCCGCGCCCGGGGAGCACGGCGCGTACCACCACCCCTGGCCGCGCAGCCTCTCGCGGCTGGAACGGCGCGGCATGCTGTACGGACCGGTCGGCTACGCCCGCGCGCGGCTGCGCGCCGCCCGCGGCAGAGCCCGGGAGGCGGGATGAAGGTCCCCGTCCCGGTCCTCCTCTACCACGCGGTGACGGACGACCCGCCCCCCTGGATCGCCGAATTCAGCGTCACGCCCCGCGACTTCGCGGCCCAGCTCGACGCCGTCGTGGCGAGCGGACGCACCCCCGTCCCCCTCTCCGCGCTCGCCGGCCACCTGCGCGGGAAGGGCGAGCTGCCGCCCCGGCCCGTCGTCCTCACCTTCGACGACGGCTTCGCCGACCTGCCGGGCCCCACCGCCGAGGCCCTCGCCGCCCGGGACCTGCCCGCCACCGCCTACCTGACCACCGGGGCGATCACCCCCGGCCGGGCCTGTCTCCTGCCGCCCGCGCCGATGATGGCGCTCGCCGAGGCGCCCCTGCTGGAGCAGTACGGCATCGAGGTCGGCGCCCACACGGTCACCCACCCTCAGCTCGACACCCTGCCCGCCCGCCAGGTCCGGCGGGAACTGCGCGACGCCAAGGCCGTCCTGGAGGACGTCCTGGGCCACGAGGTGGCGCACCTGGCCTACCCGCACGGCTACAACAACGGCGCCGTGCGCCGGGCCGCGTCCGACGCCGGTTACGCGTCCGCCGTCGCCGTACGGCACGCGCTCAGTTCGGACGCGGACGAGACGTACCGCATCGCCCGGCTCATCGTGCGCCGTACCCACACGGTCGCCGACGTCGAGGCCTGGATGGCGGGCCGCGGGGCACGGACCGCGCCGTACCGGGACTCACCGGCGACGGTCGGCTGGCGACTGTACCGGCGGGCGAGGGCGACGCTCCGGGGCCGGCCCGCGTTCGCCGGCTGAGAAGGACGTTCCCGTACGTCGCCGAAACGGCCACACGCTGGGGGGAGAGGCACAGTGCAGCAACAACAGCGCGCGCCCGCGCCGGCCGTGGACGCGGCGGCCGGTGACGCGGCGGCCGGGGCCCGGTCCGGAGCGCCGCCGCCCGCCGCCCGGTCCCGCGGCCGGTCCTGGCGGACCGTCCTCGGCTTCCTGCCGCTCCCGCTCGCAGCCGCCCTGTGGGTGTACGCGCTGCCCCGCACCGGGTTCCGCGACATCGGGGACCACGGGCTGCTCGACCGGTTCCCGCCCGCCTATTACGCCGCGCTCCTCACCCTGACCGCGGGGTTCCTGGTCAGCCTGCGCCGTGCCGGCACCGCCCCCGGATGGCCGGCGGCGTACTGCCTGGCGATGCTGGCGGCGCTCAAGGCACCGCCCGCCGTGCTCTACGACTCGGTCCGGTACGCGTGGGCGGCCAAGCACGACGAGGTCATCACCCGGCTGCTGACGGAGGGCACGGTCCACCCGTACACCGAGCTGTCGGGCGGGATGTCGGCGTACGACCAGTGGCCGGGGTTCTTCTCGCTGAACGCCGCGCTGGTACGGGCCTTCGGGGTGGACACCGCCGCGTCGTACGTCAACTGGGCGCCGGTCGTGCTCGGCGTGCTGACGCTGCCCGTACTGCTGCTGGTCTACCGCACCTTCACCGACGACTGGCGCCTGGTGTGGACCGCGGTGTGGATCTTCCAGCTCGCCAACTGGGTCGGCCAGGACTACCTCTCCCCGCAGGGCTTCTCCTACCTGCTGTACCTCACTGTCCTCGCCGTCGTCCTGCGCCACTTCGTCCGCCCCGGATCCGCCGGTCCCCTGCGCGACCGGTCCCGGCTCGACCCGGCGGCGGCCGCCGTCCCGCCGCCCACCGGGACCCGGCAGCGCGCGGTCGGCGTGCTGGTCGTCGCGCCGCTCGTCGTGGCCGTCAACGCCTCGCACCAGCTCACGCCCGTGATGCTGTGCGCCACCCTGCTCGCGCTCTGCCTCACCCGCCGCTACCGCAACGCGGGACTGCTCGTCGTCACCGGCCTGATCATGGTCGCCTGGGACCTGACGATGGGCCGGCCGCTGTTCCTTCAGACGCTGGGCACGCTCCGCGACTCGGCCGGCGATCTCCTGGGCAACTCCCGCGCCGGGTACGCCGGAGAGCCCACCGGCCCCGGACCGGAACTGGTCGGCGCCGCCAACGTCCTCATGGTGCTCACCCTCGCCGCCCTCGCCGGCACGGCGGTGGTGCTGCGCCGCCGGCTGGTCCGCAGCGCCCTGCCGCTGCTCCTGGCGGCCGCCGCGCCGGTCCCGCTGTTCGCCGTGAACGACTACGGCGGCGAGATGCTGTTCCGGGTCTACCTGTTCGGGCTGCCCGGCACGGCCTTCTTCGCGGCCGCCGCGCTGGTCCCGGCGGCCGGCGCCACCGGACGGCCGGTCCGCCTCGCCCGGCGCGCCACCGCCGTCGCCCTGCCCGTGGCGCTCACCGCGCTGCTGGCCGGGTTCCTCCCCTCCTACTACGGCAAGGAGGGCATGCACTACGCCCCGCCCGCCGAGACGGCGCTGGTACGGCGGGCCTACGACCGGGCACCGGAGGGCTCCCTGATCCTCGCGACGACGGGCTCGTTCCCGGGCGCGTACATCCGCTACGACGCCTACGAGCGCTGGTTCTTCACCGAGCAGGACGTGCCCGGGAACCTGGAGATGCTCCGCGACCCGGCCGCCTACCTGGCACGGGGCATTCCGGAGGGCCGCCGGGCGTACGTGATCCTCACCCGGACGCAGGAGGAGGCCGTCACCGGCGAGGGCTATCTGCCCCCCGGCGGCTACGACCGCATGGTGGCCGCCCTGCGGCGCTCCCCGCTGTTCCGCGTGGTGGAGGAGAACGAGCACGGCACCGTCCTGGAACACCGGCCACCGCGATGACGGGGGAGACCGCCATGCAACCGCACACCAGCCACCCGGACGGCACCGGCCGTAACCCCGCCGGGCCGGACTCCGCCGGGCCGCCGCACGCCGGGCCGGACTCCGCCGGGCCGTACGGGCGGCCGGATCCCGCCCCGTCGCAGCACGGCGGCCGTGGCTCCGCCCGTCGGCGCGGGGTGGCGATCGGGGCCGTGGCCGCCGCGACCGGGTGGCTCGCGGTCGCCGCCACCCTGCTGCCCGGCGGGTCGCCCCTGCGCTGGGCCCCCGTCCTCCTCTTCGTCACCTTCGGGCCCGGCCTCGCGCTGCTGCACCCGCAGCCGCCGGGACTCCGGCCCGGGGCCCGGCTGGAGGCCCTGGCACTGGCGGCACCGCTCAGTCTGTCGTCGGCCGCGCTCACCGCGACCGCGCTGTTCCTGGTGCGGGGGTTCTCCGCCACGGCGTTCCTGCTGGCGCTGGCCGCGTTCGCGACGGTCGCGGCGGCCCTCCCCGGGGTGCCGCTGCCCGCGGCGACACGCGGCGCGGCCGGGCGCGCCACGTCCGGCGGGGGAGACGGATGAACGGCCGCCGCTCCGGCGGAGCCCGGGCCGGGACGTACACCGCGCTGGTGCTCGCCGTGGTCGGCGCGCTGCTCATCGGGCTCGGCGTCTGGGCGGCCACCCGGTCCGGCGGCACCCCCGGCGACCTGCCCCGCGACGCCGCCTCCGGCGACGTACCGGACGGCCCGTGCGCGCCGACCGCGCTGCTGGAACCGCCGTGCGGAGCCTGGTGGGGCGCCTACGTGCCGTACGCGGCGAACGGCTCCCTCAAGGACGCGGTGCTGGCCTTCGAGCGCCGGATCGGACGCGGGCTCGATCTCGTCTACAACTACCACGACATGTCCGGCACCCCGCTGGACGGACAGCTCCTCACGCCCGACGAGCAGGACCTCGGCCGCGACCGGCTGCTCATGCTGGCGTGGGAGTCCACCGTCTGGACCGAGCCCCACCACGCCGACTGGACCGAACGGCAGCTCGGCTGGAGGAACATCGCCTCCGGCGCGCACGACGAGGAGCTCATCGACCCGCAGGCCCGCCGCGTCAAGGCGTACGGCAAGCGCCTGTTCCTCTCCTTCGACCAGGAGGCCGACTTCCGGATCAAGGAGGGCGCCGGCACGCCCGCCGAGTTCGTCGCCGCCTGGCGCCACGTCCACGACCGCTTCCGGGAGCTGGGCGTGGACAACGTGGTCTGGGTGTGGACCGTCTCCGGATACCTCGGCCACGCCGAGCAGATGAAACGGCTCTACCCCGGGGACGCGTACGTCGACTGGATCGGCATGGACCAGTACAACTACTACCTCTGCCACCGGTCGCCGCACTGGCTGGACTTCGACCGCAGCCAGCGCCCCTCCTACGACTGGCTGCGCGCGCACGTGTCCGGCGACAAGCCGGTCATGCTGGCCGAGTTCGCCACCGCGCCCGACCCCCGGCGGCCGCTGCGCCAACGGGACTGGTACGCGCGGATCCCCGAGGTGGCGCCCACCCTGCCCCGGGTGAAGGCGATGGTCCACTGGAACCGCCCGGTGCCGGGCGAGGGCTGCGACCTGACGGTCGACTCCGGCCCCGGTCTGGAGGGTTACCGGCTGGCCGGACAGGACGACTACTTCGGGCAGCCGGTCCCGCCCCGGTAGCGGCCCACCACCAGTGCCGCCACGGCCACCGCGCCGCAACCCAGCACCATGGGCAGCGCGGCCGCCGCGAACGGCCGCTGCGCCGCCCATCCCGCCACCGCCAGCACCCACACCGCCGCCGCCACGACCCGGCCGCCCACCCCCACCGCTCGCAGCGCCACCGCCGCCAGGCCCAGGCACAGCACCTGGAGCAGCGGTGGCAGCGCGCCGAGCACCAGCTCGCGCCCCGCGGGCCCCACCCCGCCGGCGGCCCACCGCGCCAGGACCCCGGCCCCCGGCCCGCCCACCGGGTCGGGGCGCACGCCCACCAGCGGCGGCGCCGAGTGCAGGGCGGCGACCGTCACCAGCAGGGCCGCTCCGGTCAGGGCGGCACGCGGCCGCTCCAGCGCGACGGCAGCGCAGTGCACGACGACCAGCAGGACGCCCGCCGTGACGGTGACCGGCGGCAGCAGCGCCAGCAGCCCGGCCCCCGACAGGCGGCCGCCCCCGGAGACCCGCTCCCCGCCCCGGGCACCGGCCAGCGGCACCCAGAACAGCACGGCGGACAGCCCCAGCAGCAGCCACAGCCACCGGACATGCCACCGCTCGCCGCCCCCCTCGACGGGCCCGGCCGCCGGTACGCGCCCGGGCGGCCCGAGCGCCCGCTCCGCCGACGCGGCGGCACGCCGGCGCGCCCATTCGGTGCCGTACTCCGGCCCCTCGGCGCCCCTCCCCGCCCGGCGCCGCACCCGCCCCGGCGGCCGGCCGAGCAGCGCCCCGCGCAGTCCGGGAACCGACACCAGTGCCATCACCAGCATCGACAGCAGCATCGCGAGCCCCGCCCCGGCGATCCCGGCCGGGCGCATCAGCACGGCCGCGCCGCCGAGCACCAGCACGCACATCGCGCCCTGGACGAGGGCCAGTACGCCGGTGCGGCCCTGGACGCGCAGCACCCCGATGTACAGCTCCACGGCCACGCGCGGCAGGGCGGCCGCCGCCAGCAGCCGCAGCACGAGGCTGCCGTTCCCGGCGTACGCGGGACCGAACGGTGTCAGGATCTGCGGGGCGAACACCACCAGCACCAGCACCACCGGCACCAGCAGCAGCGCCATCCGCCGCAGCGCGCCGCGCACCCCCTCGGCCAGCGACTCCGGGCTGTGCGAGGCGTGCGCGGTGAGGGACGAGGCCATGTTGATGGCCATGAACTCCATCGTCCCGCCCACCGTGTACGCGGTGTAGAACCAGCCGTTGTGGGCGGCGTCGAAGCGGACGGCGACCATCACCGGCAGCAGGTTGATCATCGCCAGGCTGAACAGGGCGCCCACCGCGTCCCCGGCGAGGAACCGCCCCATCTCGCCGAGGACGGGCGGTTCCCGGTGCCGGTCGGCGGCGGCCTGGCGCGGGATGAGGCGGCGGAAGACCAGCCAGCCCAGCGGCAGTACGGACAGGGCGGTGGCGGCGGCCCACGAGACGAAGATCCCCAGGGCGGGCAGCGCGGTCGCGAAGACGACCAGGAGCAGCAGCTTGCCCGTCGAGAAGACGGCGTTGCCCACCGGCACCCACACCGCCTCGCGCAGCCCGGTGAGCACCCCGTCCTGGAGGGTGAGCAGCGCCCACGCCACGCACGCGACGGTGAAGAACAGGCCCGCGGCGGGCCCGCGCAGCGGCGCGTACGACGGCCCCCACAGGTCCAGCGTCAGCAGGAACGCCACGCTCGCCACCGCCACCACCAGCGAACTCACCGCGTAGGCGCGCCACACCAGCGGCCCCGTCGCCCGGCCGGCGCGCGGCACATACCGCACCACCGCGCCGATCATGGTCGTGGCGGTGAGGGAGGAGAGCAGCCGCATCGCGGCGATGGCGGCCGAGCCCTGGCCGACGGCCTGCTCCGTGTAGTGGCGGGCGGCGACCAGCCAGAAGCCGAGGCCGAGCGCGGCGGAGACGCCGGTGGAGAGCATGAGGGCGTAGGCGTTGCGGAACAGCGAGTCGCCGCCGGCCCGCCCGTCCCGGGCGGCGCCCGCCGACCCGGCGGCCCCCGCCCCGGTGCCTCCCGTCCCGGCGCCCTTCGTCCCGGTGCCCCGGCGGACCGCCGTGTCAGCCACCGCGGGGCGGCGCGGGCCGCGTGCCGGAGGCACGCAGGACCTCCAGGACCAGGTCCGCCCGGAGCGGGTCGGCGGGCAGCGCGTGGCGGGCGAACCAGCGGGCCGGCCCCGGCGCGGGGGAGGGGTCGACGAACGGTTCGCCGGCGTAGTCGTCCAGCGGCGGGTCGTAGAGGTAGCCGGTGGTCACCCGGGCCCGGGCGAGCGCGGCGACGGCCGCGTCCCGGTCGGCGACCAGGAGCGGGACGCGGAACAGCGGCCGCACCGGGGCGCCGGGTGCCGCCCACCGGGAGGCGAGGAGCTTCTCCGTGCCGGTGCGGTGGGCCGCCAGTGTCGCGCCGAGGCGCCCCAGGAGCCGCCGGGTGCGCCGCAGCCGGGCCCGCCCGGGGGTGAGCCGGTAGTCGTGCAGGTCGACCCGTACCCAGGAGTGGAAGGGGTCGAGTCCCGGGGCGCCGGCCAGGGCGGTCCTCAGCTCACCGGGGCGCAGGGGCATTCTGATCCCGGCGCGCTCCTCCTTTCCCAGCAGCCGCAGTCCGGCGCGCGCGGCCCGCACCAGGCGCAGGCCCCGCACGGCCGCCTCGGCGTAGGGGCGGACGGCGTGGGCGAGTTCGGCGCCGGCGCGGACGGGGTGCAGCAACGCGTCGCGGGCGCCGGCCAGTTCCGTACGCAGGCCGGCGTCCCGCACCGCGAGGAAGCCGCCGGTCCCGGCGCCGGTGTGCTTGGAGAGGCTGAAGACGGCGGCGTCGCCGTACGTGCCGACGGGCCGGCCGCCGACGGTGCTGCCGATCGCGTGCGCCGCGTCCTCCAGCAGCGGGATGCCCGACGCACGGCATCGGGCGGCCAGTTCCGGCGCGGGGTCGGGGTTCCCGTACAGGTTGGTGGTCAGGACGGCCGACAGCCCGCTCCACACGCTCTCGGGGACGGCCGCCACGTCGATCGAGGCGTCCAGGGGGTCGAGCGGTGCCATGACGGGACGCAGCCCGGCGGCCAGGACGACGAACAGGATGACGTCGTCGTTGACCGGCGACATGAGCACCCGGCCGCCGGGCGGGCACCAGTGGCGCAGCGCCACGTACAGCCCGAGCCGACAGGACGGCACGTACAGGCACTCCCTGCCGAGGCGCCCGCGCATCATCTCTTCCAGAGCGGCGTACACCATGTGGTCCCCCCTGAGCCCCGGCCAATGTGGCCCGAAAGGGACGAGGCCGTCAAGACGGCGAAAGGGCCCGTCCCTTGACGGAACGGGCCCTTCCAGGGCTTCCGGTGCTCCCGGGGCCGGTCTTCCGGCTTTCCGGGCTTCCGGGAGCGGGTGCGCGGGAAGCGGGTGCGCGCGGTCACTCGTCCAGGGTCAGGCCCTTGCGGAGTTTGCCCAGCGTGCGGGAGAGCAGGCGCGAGACGTGCATCTGCGAGATGTTGAGCTCCTCGCCGATCTCCGACTGGGTGAGCCCGGCGACGAAGCGCAGGGAGAGGATCTTCCGGTCGCGCGCCGGGAGCGAGGCGATCAGCGGCTTGAGGGACTCTATGTACTCGATGCCCTCCAGCCCGTGGTCTTCGTAGCCGATGCGGTCCGCCAGGGCGCCCTCGGTGTCGTCCTCCTCGGGCTGGGCGTCCAGCGAGCTGGCCGTGTAGGCGTTGCTCGCCGCCATGCCCTCGACGACCTCCTCCTTGGTGATCCCGAGCCGCTCGGCGAGCTCGGCCACGGTGGGGGAGCGGTCGAGCTGCTGGGCCAGCTCGTCCCCGGCCTTGGCCAGGTCGAGGCGGAGTTCCTGGAGGCGGCGCGGGACGCGCACGGACCAGGAGGTGTCACGGAAGAAGCGTTTGATCTCTCCGACGATGGTTGGCATCGCGAAGGTGGGGAACTCGACCCCTCGGCTGAGCTCGAAGCGGTCGATGGCCTTGATGAGACCGATGGTGCCGACCTGGATGATGTCCTCCATCGGCTCGCTGCGGGAGCGGAACCGGGAGGCGGCGAACTTGACCAGTGCGAGGTTGAGTTCCACGAGCGTGTTGCGGACGTACGCGTGCTCGTGCGTCCCTTCCTCGAGCGTTTCGAGGCGCGCGAAGAGCGTCTTGGACAGCGCCCTCGCGTCGAGCGGTTCGACGGTGTCGTACGGGGGGATGTCGGGCAGATCGAACCGGTCGGTCGCGATCCGCTCGTAACGGTGGATCTGCTGGGGCGGAGTTGCCGACGGCGCGTCCGGGGTACGCGTTTCGTCGAGCCGGGGTGACATGGTCTCCTCCATCGTTCTCGGCATATGGCCGCCGATGCCGAAAGAAAGTGGCTGCGGTGTGCGGCGCCTCCAAAGCCGGCCGTGTTGGTTGTGTCCTTACTAGCCCTACCCGCTTCGACTGGATCGTTGCAAGTGTCAATTGTCCCATATGTACGGTTTGTGGTTAAGTCTCGACTACCGGCCACCGTTCAGAAGGCGTAGGGTTCTACCGACTCAACGGCATCGGCGAAGAGGGACGGCATGGACCGCGGGACGGTCGGCAGCGCGAATCAGGGCCGGCTCAAGGTCGGGGTCCGGACGGATGGCCGCAGTGAGGTTCTCACGCCGGCGGGTGAGCTCGATCACCACACGGCCGAGCTGCTGCGCGAGCCGCTGGACTCCGCACTCGAACAGGGCCGCACACGCTTGGTGATCGATTGTTCGCAGCTTGCGTTCTGCGACTCCACCGGGCTCAACGTGCTGCTCGGGGCACGCCTGAAGGCGGAGGCCGCGGGCGGAGGAGTGCACCTCGCGGGCATGCAGCCCGTGGTGGCCAGGGTGTTCGAGATCACTGGTGCGGAGGCGGTCTTCACCGTCCACGACTCGGTGGAAGCGGCACTGGCCGACTGAAGCGACAAAGCGGGTGTCGTCCCGGATCGGCCGGGCAGAAGAACCCCGCGGCAACTGTACGGAGGGGCTCCACACTCTCTGTGACGGCCCTGTGGCTGCCCTGTGACGACGTAATGGCGACTTGGTGAATTCGGTGAGGTGAAGCGCTGATGGGTACCACCCAGCAGCATCCGCCGAGCGATCTCGGCCCCCAGCCGGACGGCTCCGCCCTCGGTGTCGGTGCCTCGGTCCCGGCCTCCCCCACCGCTCCCGCATCGCCGGAGATGAGGTCCGACATGTCAGGTGCGGTGTCCGGGCCCGGCCCCGGGGCCACGCCCGCGGGGCGCCGGACGCGGCGGCTCTCGCTGGGCAGCGCCAGCGGGATCGTTCCGCTCGCCCGGGACTTCACCCGGCAGGCGCTCTACGACTGGGGCTGGCTGCCGGCGGCCACCGCCGACCGGCGGGCCGCCGCCGAGGACGTCCTGCTCGTCGTCTCCGAACTCGTCACCAACGCGTGCCTGCACGCCGACGGCCCGGAAGAGCTCCGCGTCTCGCTGGACTCGAAGGTGCTGCGCCTGGAGGTCGAGGACCGGAGCGAGGGCCGGCCGGCGCCGCGCACCCCGCACCAGGCCGGACGCCCGGGCGGGCACGGCATGTTCATCGTCCAGCGCCTCTGTCTGGACTGGGGGGTGGTCCGGTCGGAGGACCTGCCCGGCAAGACGGTCTGGGCGGAACTGGCGGCCCCCGCTTAGCGCCCCGGATCCCCGGCGCGATGGTGGAGCACGGCGATACGCCGTGCTCTTTGTCTTTCCTCCCCACGACCGCGGGACCGCCGCCCTCGTGCCGGCGCCGGTACGGCGGAGGGCCGCCGTACCGGACGTGTCCGGTGCGGCGGCCCTCGGCGCGGGACGCGGGGTCGTACGTGTCAGCGCACGTTGCCCATCATCGTCCGGACCTTCTTGCGGTACATGTACACCGCCAGACCGGCCACGGCCGCCAGGGTCGCCTCCATGGCGATGATCCCGGTGCCGTTCAGGTCGACGCCCGCCAGGGACAGCAGACCCGTGGTGCAGTCACCGGCGGTGACCGCGAGGAACCAGACGCCCATCATCTGGGAGGCGTACTTCTGCGGCGCCATCTTCGTGGTCACCGACAGGCCGACCGGGGAGAGGCACAGCTCACCGATGGTCTGGATCATGTAGATCGAGACCAGCCACATCGGGGAGACCTTGGTGCCGTCGCCCGCCATGCCCATCGGGACGATGAAGACGAAGAAGGACGCGCCGACCAGGACCAGGCCCATCGCGAACTTCACGATGGTGTTGGGCTCCTGGTTCTTACGGGCCAGCCACAGCCACAGCCAGGCGAAGACCGGGGCCAGCGCCATGACGAACAGCGGGTTCAGCGACTGGTACCAGGTGGCCGAGAAGTCGAAGCCGAAGACGCTGCCGGCGGTCTTGTCGTCGGCGAACAGGGACAGCGTCGAACCGCCCTGGTCGTAGATCATCCAGAAGACGGCCGCGGCCACGAAGAACCAGATGTAGCCGTTCATCTTCGACTGCTCGGCGGACGACAGGTCCTTGTCGCGCTTGATGCGGACGAGGACGGCGACCGGAATGACCAGGCCGGCGAGGGTGAGCGGCACCAGGGCCCAGTTCAGCGTGTAGGCGCCCAGCGCGACCACGACGCCGTAGAAGACGGCGACGGCCAGGACGGCGCCGCTGACCTTGAGCAGCACCGCGCGGCGCTCCTCGGGGCTCAGCGGGTTCGGGACGACGCTGCTCTTCGGGCTCAGGTGGCGCGTGCCGAGCAGGAACTGGATCAGGCCCAGGCCCATGCCCAGCGCGGCGAGCGCGAAGCCGAAGTGCCAGTTGTGCTCCTTGCCGACCGTACCGATGACGAACGGGGCGACGAAGGCACCGAGGTTGATGCCGATGTAGAAGAGGGTGAAGCCACCGTCACGGCGCGGGTCCTCGGGACCGTCGTAGAGGTGGCCGACCATCGTGGAGATGTTGGCCTTCAGCAGACCCGAACCGGCCGCGACCAGGATCAGGCCGACGAAGAACATCGCCTGGCCGGGCAGCGCCAGGCTCAGGTGACCCACCATGATCACCGAGCCGGCGATGGCGACCGTCTTGCGGGCGCCCCAGACACGGTCGCCGAACCAGCCGCCCGGCATGGCCATCAGGTAGACCATCGACACGTAGACGGAGTAGATGGCCGTCGCGGTGGCGGCGGTCATCGCCAGGCCGCCGCCCTGGCTGCCCGTCGCGGCGTCGGCGCCGCCCGAGACCAGGTAGTACACGAGGAGGGCGCGCATGCCGTAGTAGCTGAAGCGCTCCCACATCTCGGTCAGGAAGAGAGTGGCCAGGCCGCGGGGGTGGCCGAAGAAGGCCTTGTCGCCGCCGGTGGTGCGGGGCGAGTCCTTCGTCAGGCTGGACGCCATGGTCGATCCTTGCTTGCTCGGGACGCGCGCGCTTCGTGAGCGGTCACGCGCCCGGTGGGGGGCGGCCGGCACCGGCACGGGCCCCGCCCCACCCCCGCGCCCACGAGGGTCCGCTCCGTACGCGTACGGAGACGGGGGGACAGGCCGCACCGGCATCCACGCCCCGGCGGCGACATCGCGCCACGGGGCCCGGCCCACAGGTCATTCACTGTCTCGAGACCGGCCGGGCCGGCCTCACGCAGAAAGAGACCTTTGGCTCGTAGTGGGCCAAAGGTCCCCGGATGGTGCATCAGGCGTCTCGCCACCATACGACACGACAGGGATGCATATGGAAGGACTTGAGAGATGGATCACAGGTGTCGCTGGAACCGCCAGGCCTGTTTCCAAGGTATTCCGCTGGATGGCACCCCATAGTCGCAGGCCGTGTCGATCATCGTGCGATCCCCCCACGCCCCCTGACCGGCGCGGACTACCATCACCCCATGACCCGTGTACTGCTCGCCGAGGACGACGCATCCATCTCGGAACCGCTGGCCCGCGCCCTGCGGCGGGAGGGTTACGAGGTCGAGGTGCGGGAGGACGGACCCAGCGCGCTCGACACCGGGCTCCAGGGCCATGTCGACCTGGTCGTCCTGGACCTGGGGCTGCCCGGGATGGACGGCCTGGAGGTGGCCAGGCGGCTGCGCTCCGACGGCCTCACCGTGCCGATCCTGGTGCTCACGGCCCGCGCCGACGAGGTCGACACCGTCGTCGGGCTCGACGCGGGCGCCGACGACTACGTCACCAAGCCGTTCCGCCTCGCCGAACTGCTCGCCCGGGTCCGGGCCCTGCTCCGGCGCGGCGCCAGCGAACCCGCCCCCGCCCCCGCGACCCACGGCGTGCGCATCGACGTCGAGTCGCACCGCGCCTGGATGGGCGAAGAGGAGCTCCAGCTCACCGCCAAGGAGTTCGACCTGCTGCGGGTCCTCGTCCGCGACGCCGGCCGGGTCGTCACCCGCGACCAGCTCATGCGCGAGGTGTGGGACACCACCTGGTGGTCGTCCACCAAGACCCTCGACATGCACATCTCCTGGCTGCGCAAGAAGCTCGGCGACGACGCCGCCAACCCCCGCTACATCGCCACCGTGCGCGGCGTGGGCTTCCGCTTCGAAAAGAGCTAGGTACGCACCGTGCGCCGCCGTCTGATCAACTCCACGCTCGCCGTGGTCCTCGTCGTCATCGCCGTCTTCGGGGTCTCCCTCGTCATCGTCGAGACGCGCACCATCAGCAGCAGCGCGCAGGAGAGCGTGGACTCCGAGGCCGTACGGCTCGTCAGCATCGTCGAGAGCCGGCTCGTCGGCGGCGAGCCCGTCAACCCGGCCATCCTCGCCCGGCAGAGCGGCGCCAAGCGGTACGCCCTGGTCGAGATCCCCGGCCGCGCCCCCATCGAGATCGGCGTACGGCCCGGCGGCAGCGTCATCCGCGGCAGCGCCGACGGCAAGCGCGGCGAGAAGGTCACCGTCGAGGAGTCACGCTCCACGGTCACCCGCGAGGTCGGCCGCACCCTGCTGATCATCGGCGCCGTGGCGCTGCTCGCGGTGATCGCCGCCGTCCTCCTCGCCGTACGCCAGGCCAACCGCCTCGCCTCCCCGCTCACCGACCTCGCCGAGACCGCCGAACGGCTCGGCTCCGGCGACCCCAGGCCCCGCCACAAGCGGTACGGCGTGCCCGAGCTCGACCGGGTCGCGGACGTCCTCGACGCCTCCGCCGAACGGATCGCCCGGATGCTCACCGCCGAACGGCGGCTCGCCGCCGACGCCTCGCACCAGCTCCGCACCCCGCTGACCGCGCTGTCGATGCGGCTGGAGGAGATCTCCGAGACCGACGACCCGTCCACGGTCAAGGAGGAGGCGCACATCGCGCTCACCCAGGTCGAGCGGCTCACCGACGTGGTCCAGCGGCTGCTGACCAACGCGCGCGACCCGCGCAGCGGCTCGGCGGTCGCCTTCGACCTCGACGAGGTCGTCAAGCAGCAGATCGAGGAGTGGCGGCCGGCCTACCGCAGCGCGGGACGGGCGATCGTCCGGTCCGGCAAGGTCGGCATGCGGGCCGTCGGCACCCCGGGCGCGGTGGCCCAGGTGCTGGCCGCCCTGATCGAGAACTCGCTGATGCACGGGGGCGGCACCGTCGCCCTGCGCACCCGGGTCATCGGCAACCAGGCCGTCGTCGAGGTCACCGACGAGGGTCCCGGCGTACCGCCCGACCTGGGGGCGCGGATCTTCGAGCGGACCATCAGCGGCCGCAACTCCACCGGCATCGGCCTCGCCGTCGCCCGCGACCTCGCCGAGGCGGACGGCGGCCGCCTGGAACTGCTCCAGCAGCAGCCGCCGGTCTTCGCCCTGTTCCTCAGCCGCGAGGTGCGCGGCCGCGCCGAGCCCGAACCCCCGACCGTCCGCTAGGTCGTGTCCGCGACGTCTCGCCTGGCCCGCGGTGTCCCGCACACGGACACTCCCTAGCGCGCCCCCGCCCGAGGCCCGGCGACCGGCTCGCCGGCCGGCTCCGGCGCGTGGCGGCGCTGCTCCAGGAACGATTCGGCGGTCTGGACCGCCTCACGGGCCGGCAGCGTACGGAACACCCAGGTGCGGTACGACCAGAAGCGGAACAGGGTGGCCACACCGATGCCGAAGAACTTGAAGAAGTTGTTCTGCAACGGGCTGTCCCAGCCCATGCCGTACGTCGCCGCGTACAGCACACCGTTCTCGATCACCAGCCCGACCAGGCTGAACAGCAGGAAGAGCGTGAGCTCCTTCGTCCGCCCGCCCTTGTCGCGGTCCCGGTACGTGAAGTAGCGGAAGCCCACGTAGTTGAAGGCGATGGCGACGACCGTGGCGAGCAGGCTGGCCCGGACGACCGGCAGCTCCGTGGTGTGCCGCACCAGGTTGAAGACCGCCATGTTGACCAGCAGCCCGAGACCGCCGACCAGACCGAATTTGGCGATCTCGCGGACGAGCTGGTCCAGCCGCACCCGCAGTGCGCCTCGTTCACTCATGGTGATCTTTCAGCCCCGTCCGGTCGAGTGGGTCAACCAAGCCATGCTAACCACCGCCCCACGGCCCCGCTCGGGGACGGAGGAAAGGCCGCCGCCCGGGCCGGATACCCTAAGAGGGTGACGTTCCCGGTAGTAGGCATGGTGGGCGGCGGTCAGCTCGCCCGAATGACCCACGAGGCGGGCATCCCCCTCGGCATCAAGTTCAAGCTCCTCAGCGACTCCCCCCAGGACTCGGCGGCCCAGGTGGTGAGCGACGTCGTCCTCGGCGACTATCGCGACCTGGACACGCTGCGTGAGTTCGCACGCGGCTGCGACGTGATCACCTTCGACCACGAGCACGTCCCGACCGAGCACCTGCGGGCCCTGGAGGCGGACGGCATCCCCGTCCGGCCGGGGCCCGACGCGTTGGTGCACGCGCAGGACAAGGGGGTGATGCGCGCCAAGCTCGACGAGATCGGCGCCCCGTCCCCGCGCCACCGCATCGTGACGGACCCGGCGGACGCGGCGGCCTTCGCCGCCGAGACCGGAGGGTTCCCGATCATCCTCAAGACCGTGCGCGGCGGCTACGACGGCAAGGGCGTGTGGTTCGTCCGCTCCGAGGACGAGGCACGCGACCCGTTCCTCGCGGGCGTGCCGGTCCTCGCGGAGGAGAAGGTCGACTTCGTCCGCGAGCTGGCGGCGAACATCGTCCGCTCCCCGCACGGCCAGGCCGTGGCGTACCCCGTCGTCGAGTCCCGCCAGGTCGACGGCGTCTGCGACACGGTCATCGCCCCGGCGCCCGACCTGTCGCCCGACCTGGCCGGCCAGGCACAGGAGCTGGCGCTGCGCATCGCCAAGGAGCTGGGCGTCGTCGGCCACCTCGCCGTCGAGCTGTTCGAGACCCGCGACGGCCGCATCCTCGTCAACGAGCTGGCGATGCGCCCCCACAACTCCGGCCACTGGACCCAGGACGGCGCGGTCACCTCACAGTTCGCCAACCACGTACGGGCCGTCCTCGACCTGCCGCTGGGCGACCCCCGTCCGCGCGCCACCTGGACCGTCATGTGCAACGTGCTCGGCGGCGACTTCCCCGACATGTACCGGCCCTACCTGCACTGCATGGCCCGGGACCCCCAGCTCAAGATCCACATGTACGGCAAGGACGTGAAGCCCGGCCGCAAGGTGGGCCACGTCAACACCTACGGCGACGACCTCGACGACGTGCTGGACCGCGCGCGTCACGCCGCCGGCTACCTGCGAGGGACGATCGTTGAGTAACCCACAGGACACCCCGCTCGTGGGCATCGTCATGGGCTCCGACTCCGACTGGCCGGTCATGGAGGCCGCGGCCTCCGCGCTCGACGAGTTCGAGATCCCCTACGAGGTCGACGTCGTCTCCGCGCACCGGATGCCGCGCGAGATGATCGCGTACGGGGAGCGCGCCGCCGAGCGCGGCCTCAAGGCGGTCATCGCGGGCGCCGGCGGTGCCGCGCACCTGCCCGGCATGCTGGCCTCCGTCACCCCCCTGCCGGTCATCGGCGTCCCCGTCCCGCTGAAGTACCTGGACGGCATGGACTCCCTCCTGTCGATCGTCCAGATGCCGGCCGGGGTCCCCGTGGCCACCGTCTCGGTCGGCGGCGCGCGCAACGCGGGCCTCCTCGCCGCGCGGATCCTCGCCACCTCCGACCCGGACCTGCTCTCCCGGATGACCGACTTCCAGCAGGAGCTCAACGACCAGGCCACCGAGAAGGGCAAGCGGCTGCGGGCGAAGGTCGAGGGTTCGGCGTCGTTCGGTTTCGCCAAGTGACGCGGCCCGTGGACGAGGCGCGCGAACTGCTCGCCTCGTACCCCGTGGTCGACGGCCACAACGACCTGCCCTGGGCGCTGCGGGAGAACGCCGGCTACGACCTGGACCGCCTCGACGTCGCGGCGGACCAGACCGGCCGGCTCCACACCGACATCCCCCGGCTGCGGGCCGGCGGGGTCGGCGCCCAGTTCTGGTCGGTGTACGTCCGCACCGGCATGGCCGGCGACGACGCGGTCAGCGCGACGCTGGAGCAGATCGACTGCGTCGACCGGCTCCTCGCCCGCCACCCGGCGGACCTGGCGCCCGCGCTGACGGCCGACGACATGGAGGCCGCCCGCGCCTCCGGCCGCATCGCCTCGCTCAAGGGCGCCGAGGGCGGCCACTCCATCAACAACTCGATGGCCACCCTCCGCGCCCTGTACGCGCTGGGCGTCCGCTACATGACGCTCACGCACAACGACAACGTGCCCTGGGCCGACTCCGCCACCGACGCCCCCGGCGTCGGCGGCCTGTCGGCCTTCGGCCACGAGGTCGTCCGGGAGATGAACCGGCTCGGCATGCTGGTGGACCTCTCGCATGTCGCCGACACCACGATGCGCGACGCGCTGGCGACGTCCGAGGCGCCGGTGATCTTCTCCCACTCGTCCTCCCGGGCCGTGTGCGACCACCCGCGCAACATCCCGGACGACGTCCTGGCCCTGCTCCCCGCGAACGGGGGCGTCGCCATGGCCACGTTCGTCCCCAAGTTCGTCCTCCCCGCCGCCGTCGAGTGGACCCGGCGGGCGGACGACAACATGCGGGCGCACGGCTTCCACCACCTGGACACCACACCGGAGGCGATGCGCGTCCACGCGGCCTTCGAGGAGGCCGACCCCCGGCCGGTCGCCACCGTCGCCACGGTCGCGGACCACCTGGACCACATGCGCGAGGTCGCGGGCATCGCGCACGTCGGCATCGGCGGCGACTTCGACGGCACGGCGTTCACGCCGGAGGGCCTGGAGGACGTGGCGGGCTACCCGAACCTGATCGCGGAGCTCCTCACGCGCAAGTGGTCGCGCACCGACATCGCGAAGCTCACATGGGAGAACCCGGTGCGGGCCCTGCGCGACGCGGAGTCCGTCTCCCGCACCCTGTCCCACCGCGCCCCCTCCACCGCCACGCTCCCCACCCCCGACGCCTGACCCCGCGGGCACGCCCCGGTACGGCCCCGCCCCCGGTACGGCCCCGCCCGTGTCCCTGCTGGGCGGCGCCTGCCGGTGGGTGAGGGCGCGTCACCCGAACGCAGTACGTCACCGAGACCGCCGTACCGGCTCGTGCCACCTTGGCCGTACGGAACAACGGCTCGTCGTGACACCCCGGAGCGGAGCTCCCCCATGGCAGACCTTCAGGACCACCCGTACGCGGACTCCTCCGCGATCGGTGAGCTCGACGACCCGCCCGACGGTCTCGCCGAGGCGCCCACCCCGGCCGAGGTCGACCTCGAGCGGGCCCGTGTACTGCTCGCCGCGCAGCTCGTGGTCGACGGCCACAACACGCTCGCGCAGGAGCTGGACCGCACGCACTGGCACGACCTCCAGTACGGCTCGGCGCTCCTCGACACCGACATCCCCCGCATCCGCGCCGGCGGCGTCGGCGCGCAGTTCTGGTCGCTGCACGTGGCGCCGGGCCCGTCGGCCGTGCAGGAGACGCTGGACCGAATAGACGCCGTGTCCACCCTGATCGCGTCGTGCCCCGAGGCCCTGCGGCTCGCGCTGACCGCCGCCGACATGGTCCAGGCCCGCGACTGCGGGCGGATCGCGTCCCTGCTGGGCCCGGTGTCGGGCGCCGCCCTGGGGGACTCGCTGGGCACGCTCCGCGCCTACCACGCGCTCGGCGTGCGGAGCGTGAACATCGCCGGTACGCCGTGGACGGCCGATCCCGACGGGCTGACGCCGTTCGGGGAGGAGGCGGTGCGCGAGATGAACCGCCTCGGTGTCCTGGTGGACCTGTCGGGCGCCTCGGAGGCCACCATGGACCGGGTCCTGGACGTGTCCAAGGCGCCGGTCATCCTGTCCCACTCGGCGGCCCAGGCCCTCACACCGCACACGGCCAACGCCCCCGACGACGTGCTGCGCCGGCTGCGCGCGAACGCCGGTGTGTGCATGGTGAGCTTCGCCCCGGACCAGGTCACCCGCCGGGCCGACCAGCCCGCCACCCTGTGGGACGTGGCCGACCACGTGGAGCACGTGCGGGAGGTCGCCGGACCGGAGAGCGTGGGCCTGTCGGGTTCCTACGGCATGACAACCGACGCCCCGCACACGATCGGCCTGGAAGACGCGTCGTGCTACCCGAACCTGATCGCCGAGCTGCTGCACCGGGACTGGGCCGAGGCCGATGTCGCCGCCCTGACCTGGGGCAACGCGGCCCGTGTCGTACGGGAGGCGGCGAACGCCGCGCAACCGGCGTAGCCCATGGCGGGCCGGCCGCCAGGCCCCGGAACCGTCGGGCCCCGGAACCGTCGGGCCCCGGAACCGTCGGGCCCCGGAACCGTCAGGCCCGGCAGAGGCAGAACGGGTGCCCCGCGGGGTCCGCGTACACCCGGAACCCCCGCTCGCCCCCCTTGTCGTCGACGTCCAGCGGCCGCGCGCCCAGAGCGAGGACCCGCTCGTGCGCGTCGTCCATGTCCTCGACGTCCAGGTCGAGGTGGAGCTGCTGGGCGTTGCGGTCGGCCCGGGGCCACTCGGGCGGGCGCAGGTCCGTCGCCCGCTGGAACGCCAGCCGCTGCCCGTCCGGCAGGTGGAGGTCGATCCAGTGGTCGTCCTCGGTCTGGTCGTCCTTGATCTCGCCGCCGAGGACCGCGGCGTAGAACTCGGCGAGCCGGCGCGGCTCGGGGCAGTCGATCGCGGTGAGCGTGAGCGTCGCAAAAGCCATGGCGCCCGGGTGCCCGTGCGGCGGGCGGCCATGCCTGCCGTGGGGTCCGGCCCGGGGGCGTCCCCCCCATGCCGCCGCAGGGGTCAGGCCCGGGGGCGGCCCATCGCGCGGAAGGTCCAGCCGGCCTCGCGCCAGCGGTCGGCGTCCAGGGCGTTGCGGCCGTCCAGGATGATCCGGGCCGCCGCGGCCTCGCCCAGCTCGGCCGGGTCGAGCTCGCGGAACTCGCGCCACTCGGTGAGGTGCAGCACGACGTCGGCGCCGCGCACCGCCTCCAGGGCGGTGTCGGCGTACCCGAGGGTGGGGAAGATCCGCCGCGCGTTGTCCATGCCCTTGGGGTCGTACACGGTGACCTGGCCGCCCTGGAGGTGGATCTGGCCGGCCACGTTCAGCGCGGGCGAGTCGCGGACGTCGTCGGAGTCGGGCTTGAACGTCGCGCCCAGCACCGCCACCCGCTTGCCCAGGAACGCGCCGTCGCCGAGGGCCTCGCGGGCCATGCCGACCATCTGGCCGCGGCGGCGCATGTTGATGGAGTCGATCTCACGGAGGAAGGTCAGTGCCTGGTCGGCGCCCAGCTCACCGGCCCGGGCCATGAAGGCCCGGATGTCCTTGGGGAGGCAGCCGCCGCCGAAGCCGATGCCGGCCCGCAGGAACTTCGCGCCGATCCGCTCGTCGTGGCCGATGGCCTCGGCGAGCTTCACCACGTCGCCGCCGGCGGCCTCGCAGACCTCGGCCATGGCGTTGATGAAGGAGATCTTGGTCGCCAGGAAGGAGTTCGCGGCGGTCTTCACCAGCTCCGCCGTGGGGAAGTCGGTCACCACGAACGGCGACCCCTCCGCCATCGGTGTGGCGTACACCTCGCGCAGCAGCTTCTCGGCGGCCGCGCTCTCGACCCCGACGACGATCCGGTCCGGGTGCAGGGTGTCGCGGACGGCGAAGCCCTCACGCAGGAACTCGGGGTTCCACGCCAGTTCCGCGTCGGCGCCCACCGGCGCCCGGTCGGCCAGGAGCCGGGCCAGCCGCTCCGCGCTGCCGACCGGCACGGTCGACTTGCCCACCACCAGCGCGGGGCGCCGCAGGTGCGGGGCCAGCGAGCCGAAGGCGGCGTCGACGTACCGCATGTCGCACGCGTAGTCCCCGTGCTTCTGGGGCGTGTTCACGCACACGAAGTGGACGTCGCCGAACTCGCCGACCTCCTCCCAGGAGGTGGTGAAGCGCAGCCGCCCGGTGGATCCCTCGATGCCGGCGACGTGCTTGCGCAGCAGGTCCTCCAGCCCCGGCTCGTACATGGGGACGCGTCCCGCCGAGAGCATCTCGATCTTCTCGGGGACGACGTCCAGACCGAGGACCTCGAAGCCGAGCTCCGCCATGGCCGCCGCATGGGTGGCGCCGAGGTATCCGGTGCCGATCACGGTGATCTTGAGGGCCATACGGTGCTCCATTGACGTACGGGAGGGAGTGCGGGCCCGAGCATAGTCGTGCCCGCGGCCGGGCACGGTTCCCGCAGGACCGGCGCTGTCGTCAAGCTCACGTATGCCTGGCCCGGCCGCTCCCACTAAAATTCGGGTTACTTAACGGTAGTTAGCAGCAGCTCAGGGGAGTGAGAGATAGTGGCGGGAACGCCTGACTTCGATCTGTACCGCCCGTCCGAAGAGCACGACATGCTCCGGGACACCGTCCGCTCGCTCGCCGAGGCCAAGATCGCGCCGTTCGCCGCCGCGGTGGACGAGGAGGCCCGCTTCCCGCAGGAGGCGCTCGACGCGCTCCTCTCCTCCGACCTGCACGCCGTGCACGTCCCCGAGACCTACGGCGGCGCGGGCGCCGACGCCCTCGCGACCGTGATCGTCATCGAGGAGGTCGCCCGCGTCTGCGCCTCGTCCTCGCTGATCCCGGCCGTGAACAAGCTGGGCTCGCTGCCGGTCATCATCTCCGGCTCCGAGGAGCTGAAGAAGAAGTACATGACCCCGCTCGCCAAGGGCGACGGCATGTTCTCGTACTGCCTCTCGGAGCCCGACGCGGGCTCCGACGCCGCCGGCATGAAGACCAAGGCCGTCCGCGACGGCGACTTCTGGGTCCTCAACGGCGTCAAGCGCTGGATCACCAACGCGGGCGTCTCCGAGTTCTACACGGTCATGGCCGTGACCGACCCGTCCAAGCGTTCCAAGGGCATCAGCGCCTTCGTCGTCGAGAAGTCCGACGAGGGCGTCTCCTTCGGCGCGCCGGAGAAGAAGCTCGGCATCAAGGGCTCCCCGACCCGCGAGGTCTACCTCGACAACGTCCGCATCCCCGCCGACCGCATGATCGGCGAGGAGGGCACCGGCTTCGCCACCGCGATGAAGACCCTGGACCACACCCGCATCACCATCGCGGCCCAGGCGCTCGGCATCGCCCAGGGCGCCCTGGACTACGCCAAGGGGTACGTCCAGGAGCGCAAGCAGTTCGGCAAGCCGATCGCCGACTTCCAGGGCGTCCAGTTCATGCTGGCCGACATGGCGATGAAGATCTCCGCCGCCCGCGCCCTCACCTACCAGGCCGCCGCCGCCTCCGAGCGCGGCGACGCCGACCTCACCTACCTGGGCGCCGCCGCGAAGTGCTTCGCCTCGGACATCGCCATGGAGGTCACCACCGACGCGGTGCAGCTCCTCGGCGGTTACGGCTACACCCGCGACTACCCGGTCGAGCGCATGATGCGCGACGCCAAGATCACCCAGATCTACGAGGGCACCAACCAGGTCCAGCGGATCGTGATGGCCCGCAACCTGCCGTAACACCCCCGCACACCGCACGACGGCCCCCGGCGCTCCGCCGGGGGCCGTTGCGGTTAGGCTGCGCTGCCGCACACCAGCACAGCACCAGTGGGAGTCCTCATGAGTGTGGATCGCCAGATCTCCGCACTGCTCAAGCAGATAGCGACCCAGGACGTCGTGGTCGTCACCAACGAGTTCTCCCACGCGGGACGAGCCGCCACGCTCGCGCACGTCGTCGAGCACTACGGCTTCGAGTACGCCGAGACCCGGCGCGAGGGGCACAACAGCCGCACCCTCGCGGTCTACCTGTACCGCGACCCCGCCCCCGAGGCCCGCGCCCGGGAGGCGGCGACCATCGCCGCGCACCCGCGGGCGGGCATGGGCGGTACGGTGCCCGGGCTCCAGCCCGGGACGCTGAAGCCGACCGCCGAGGCGGCGGAGGCGGTCGCCCGGACGAAGGACCGCATCGGGTACGACGTCATGACGCAGATGGCCGGTGCGCGCAAGATGGGCTTCGCCTGGGTGTGCGTGGCCGCCCTGGTGGTGACGCTGCTGATCTGCGGGATGTACGTCGGCGCCCTCGCGGGCGGCGCCGCCCTGGCGGGCCTGCTGGTGGGCGGTGTCAGGATCAGCGAGGCCCGCCGGGAGCGCATCGCCCAGCGCCTCCGCGCGGCCGGCTTCGTACCGGTGCGCGACGAGGACGGCCGCTGCCGCTTCCTCCGCCCCGGCCAGCAGCTCCCCGGTCACACGAACCCCTTCGCCGTCTGACACCCGGGCGCCCGCCGGGTTCGTGGTGGTGGCACCACCACGACAAGCAGGCACTCCCGGGGCGGGGCGGGGCCGGACAGGCTGCTGGCATGACGATCAAGCACCTGGCCGCCGCGACGCTCGCCGCCGCGGCGCTCCTGTCCACGACGGCCCCCGCTCCGGTCCCCGCCGCGCCCGTGGGCACCGCGGCGTACGCCCACGCGCCCGCCCCGGTGCCCCGGGAGATCACCGGACACGCCCGCTCGCTGCACCCGGAGGGCATCGCGTGGGACCCCACCCGCCGGGCCTTCCTGGTGTCGTCCGTGCGGCACGGCACCGTCTCCGTCGTCCGGCCCGACGGGCGTACCAGCACGCTCGTCAGTGACCCGCGCCTGGTCTCCACGTACGGCGTGCACGTGGACGCGGCGCGCGGGCGTCTCCTCGTCGCGTACGCCGATCTCGGGGTCGCCGAGCGGTCGGGTCCCGGCACCGCGCACCGGACCGGTGGGCTCGGGATCTACGACCTGCGCACCGGGCGGCCGCTGCACCTGGTGGACCTCACCGCGCTCTCGCCCCGCCAGCAGCGGTACGCCGTCAATGACGTGGCGGTCGGGCCGGACGGCACCGCGTACGTCTCGGACGTGAGCGGCGACGCCCTCTACCGGGTCGACCGGCACGGCCGCGCCTCCGTGCTGGTCCGGGACGCCCGGCTCACCGACGGCCACGGCACCGGCGTCAACGGGCTCGTCGTCCACCCGGCCGGCCATCTGCTCGCCGTCAACTACGGCGACGGCCGCCTGCTGCGCGTACCCCTGCGCGACCCCCGCCGCCTCGGCGAGGTCGCCCTGCCCGCGCCCCTGTACGGAGGCGACGGGCTCGCCCTGAGGCCGGACGGGGCCCTGGTCGCGGTGACCAACGACCTGGCCAACCCCAGGGGCGCCGACGCCGTCCACGTCCTGCGCTCCGGCGACCACTGGCGCACCGCCCGGGTGGCGGCCGGCGGCCCGTGGCCGGTGCGGGGCCCGTCGACGGTGGCGCACTCGCCGTACGGCGACCACGTGCTGAGCGGGCGCCTGGAGGTGGTGTTCGGGCCGGACGGCCGGACCGCGGACGACTTCGTCGTACGGCGCCGGTGAGACCGGCCGCCGGCCCCGGGGGGCGTGCCCAGCTCGTGTCCGCGAAGTCTCGCCCGCCCTCCGGGCGGACGCCGTACTTCGCGGACACCCCCTAGTTGCCGGTGACCGTGACCTTCTCGTCGTTCTGGATCTGCCTCACGAGCTGCTGCACCTTCGTCTTGTCCCAGACGAGGTTGCCGCCGCGGCTGCCGTTGATCGGCATGTTCATCGACACACCGTCGCCGCCGCTGATGCCCTTCATCGCGAAGAACATCTCGCCCAGGTCGAACAGCGACATGTCCTCGTCGACGATCAGCGTGTCCAGCCCGGCGCCCATCATGGGGTAGAGCTTGAAGGGGTTCAGGATCGTCCCCGGCGTCGCCGCCTGGCTGGCGAGCGCGGACAGGAACTTCTGCTGGTTCTTCGTCCGCGCCAGGTCGGACTCGGCGAACGCGTACCGGGTGCGGACGAAGGCGAGGGCCTGCTCGCCGTTGAGGGTCTGCTTGCCGGCCCGGAAGTCGGCCCCGGACTTCTTGTCCTTGAAGCCCTTCTCGATGTTCATCTCCACACCGCCGAGCGAGTCGACGATGTTGGCGAAGCCCGCGAAGCCGATCTCGGCGTAGTGGTCGATGCGCAGCCCGGTGTTGTGCTCGACGGTGCGGACCAGCAGCTCGGGGCCGTCCTCCGCGTACGCGGCGTTCAGCTTCACCCGGCGGCCCTGGGCCGGGAAGGTCTTGCCGGACTCGGAGCCGACGAACTTGGGGATCTCCACGTCGGAGTCGCGGGGCAGCGAGATCATGGTGTTGCCGCTGCCGCAGGCCGCCAGGATCATCATCGAGTCGGTGCGCTTGCCCTCGGCGGAGCCGGTGTGCAGCTTCTTCTTCTCCTCGGCCGTCATGCCCTCACGGCTGTCGGAGCCGACGATCAGGTACGTCGTGCAGTCGCCCTCCTGCGGGCGGTCGATGACCTTGGAGAGGTCGACCTCGCGGCGCATCTTGCCGTCGGCCCAGAAGTACGTGCCGACGCTGGTGCCGAGGACCGCGACCAGCAGCACGATGGAGCCGATCTTGATGCGGCGGCGCCAGTCCGGGGCGGGTCCGGGCGCCCGGACGGAACCCCGGTCCGGGACGAGGGGGCCGCCGCCACGGCCGCCGCCCTGGGGCGTGCCGTAGACCTGCCCGGTGTTGTAGCCGCTGTCGTAGGCGTCGTCGTACCCCTGCGACTGCTGCTGCGGGACCGGCGGGCGCCGCGGCGGCGCGGAGGGGCGCCGGACGTGCCGCATCACCCGGGCGCCCTCGGGCTGGGCGTCGGCGCTGCCACGGCCGTGACGCGCGTTGCGGTCGTCGGACCATCCTTCGGGCCAGTCGTTCATGCGGAACAGTGTGCAGGCCGCCGCCCGGGGCCCGACAGGGTGGGTGGGGAATCGGGCCAGGGCTGTAGCCAAGCTGATGCAAATACGGGGCGGGACGGACTCGGGCATAGGGTGGAGGGCATGACAGATCAGGCCTCCGAGCTGCGGGGAAAGCCGACCGCGGCATCCCGCACCACCCTCAGCCACATCATGACCGGCAGTGACACCAACCTCCTGGGTACCGTGCACGGCGGCGTGATCATGAAGCTGGTGGACGACGCGGCGGGCGCCGTCGCGGGCCGCCATTCCGGCGGTCCCGCCGTGACCGCGTCCATGGACGAGATGGTCTTCCTGGAGCCGGTCCGCGTGGGCGACCTGGTCCATGTGAAGGCGCAGGTGAACTGGACGGGACGGTCCTCCATGGAGGTCGGCGTCCGGGTGCTGGCCGAGCGGTGGAACGAGTCCACGCCGCCCACCCAGGTCGGCTCGGCCTACCTGGTGTTCGCCGCGGTCGACGCGGACGGCAAGCCGAGGCCCGTCCCGCCGGTGGTCCCGGAGACCGAGCGTGACAAGCGCCGCTACCAGGAGGCGCAGATCCGGCGCACGCACCGTCTCGCGCGCCGCCGGGCGATCAAGGAGCTCCGCGAGAAGCGTGCGGCGGAGGGCCTCGACGAGGACTGACCCCGACGCTGCCCGCCCGCGCGCGTGCAGGACACCGCGGGCCAGGCGAGACTTTCCGGACACTCCCTAGGCGCAGATCACCTGGTCACCGGTGACCGCGCCGAACTCGCCCTGGAAGGCGTCCTCCGCCCGGACCGGGAGGACCCCGGTGAAGTTCGCGCCGGCCGTGACCTTGAACACCGGGCCCTGGCCCCACGCCGGCCGCAGCTCGCAGCCCGGCAGCGCGGTGGCCAGGGAGCGGGCCGAGCGGTCCCAGCGGGGGTCGAACCACACGATGGTGCGGGACAGGTTCCGCCGCGGCCAGTTCAGCGCCGCCGCGTTCGTCCGGAAGCCGGTCGCCCGCAGCCCCGCGTCCAGGCGGGCGCCCAGGCCGGGCACCCGGGTGCCGTTGTAGACCTGCACCCGGATCTGCTGGGGCGAGACCTCCACCAGCTTCTTGCGGACGCCGCCGCGTCCCGCGTACGGGGCGAGCGGCTTGTCCGCGCGTACCGCCGCGAACAGCTTCTTCGCCTTCACCGGGTCCCACTTCACGGTGGAGCCGATGCCCTTGACCGGGAAGCTGACGCTGCTGACGGGTACGGAGGTGAATTCCGACGACGCCGCCGTGAAGCCCCGCATCGCCTTCGCCAGGGCCAGCATCTGCTCCGCGCCGAAGCCCTCGTCGGCCCGCACGGAGCTGAGCATGGAGGTGACGACCTGCTGGAACCGCACCGGATTCAGCAGGGTGCCGTTGCTCGTCCCCTGGTCGATGAGGGCCGCCATGAACCGCTGCTGGCGCTGCATGCGCCCCAGGTCGGACGCCCCGTCGACATGGCGGGAGCGCACGTACTGGAGGGCCTGGCCGCCGTCCAGCTTGTGGGTGCCGGCCGCGAGGTCCAGGCCGGTGTACGCGTCCTTCATCGGCTTGGCGGTGCAGATCTCCACGCCCCCGATGGCGTCGACGGTCCGCATGAAGCTGGTGAAGTCCAGCTCCAGGTAGTGGTCGATCTTGACGCCGGTCATGTGCTCGACGGTCCGTACGGTGAGGTTCGGCCCGCCCTCCGCGTAGGCGGCGTTCAGCTTCACCGGGTGCCGGTGGTGGTGCTTGCCGGTGGTGGCGTCGGTGTGGGGCGGAATCTCGGCGTACGAGTCGCGGGGGAGCGACACCATGCTGGCCCGCTTACGGTCGGCGGAGACGTGCAGCAGCATGATCGTGTCGGTGCAGCGGCAGGGCGCGCCGCCGAGCCGGTACTTCTCCTTCTCCCGCGGCGTGATCCTGTCGCGCCCGTCGGTGCCGACCACCAGGATGTTCGTGCCGTGCCCCGGCGCGGGGCGGTTCTTCATGTCCTTGAACGGATCGACCCGGCCGATCTCGGTGTCCAGCCCGGTCACGATGGCGTGCCCGATCCCGCCCGCCGCCAGCACCAGCACCGACAGGGCCGTCGCCGCCCGCGCGCCCCACCGGGTGCGTCCGGGACGTCCCCTCCGCACGGCCGGTGCCGGCGCCTGGGCCCGTCTCGGCCGGCCGGGGGCGGGCGGCCGGGGAGGGGCGGGGCGGCGGGGCGGCGTGGGCACGAAGGACACCTCCGCGGGCGGCTGGGGGAATAGTGAGCACAGTAGGCCCATACGATCAGCGGCCGTCCGCGCCACCCGGGCGGCGCGCATCGCTGTCCCCCGTTCGCGGTAACGTGGCCGGTCGACACTGCCGTCTTCCGGGGGGCGACCCCCGTAACCCCCGAGGAACCATGCCCCAGCCGCTGCCCCCGGTCTCCGTGATCATGCCGGTCCTCAATGAGGAGCGGCACCTGCGCGCCTCGGTCCGTCACATCCTCGAGCAGGAGTACGACGGCGAGATGGAGGTGGTGATCGCCCTCGGCCCGTCCACGGACCGTACGGACGAGATCGCCGCCGAGCTCGTCCGCGAGGACCCCCGTGTCCACACGGTTCCCAACCCCACCGGGCGCACGCCCGCGGCGCTCAACGCCGCGATCAAGGCGTCGCGTCACCCGATAGTGGTACGGGTCGACGGGCACGGCATGCTGTCGCCGAACTACATCGCCACCGCCGTGCGCCTCCTGGAGGAGACGGGCGCCCAGAACGTGGGCGGCGTCATGCACGCCGAGGGCGAGAACGACTGGGAGCACGCGGTCGCCGCCGCGATGACCTCGAAGATCGGCGTCGGCAACGCGGCCTTCCACACCGGTGGTGAGGCGGGCCCGGCCGAGACGGTCTACCTGGGCGTGTTCCGCCGCGAGGCGCTCGAACAGCAGGGCGGCTACAACGAGGAGTTCATCCGCGCCCAGGACTGGGAGCTGAACTTCCGCATCCGCGAGGCGGGCGGCCTGATCTGGTTCTCGCCGGAGCTGCGGGTCCAGTACCGGCCCCGGCCGAGCGTGCGGGCGCTGGCCAAGCAGTACAAGGACTACGGCCGCTGGCGGCACGTGGTCGCCCGCTACCACCAGGGCTCCATCAACCTCCGCTACCTCGCCCCGCCGACCGCCGTCTGCGCCATCGCGGCGGGCCTCGTCGTGGGCGCGACGCTGACCCCGTACGGCTTCGTGGTGCCGGGCGGCTACCTGGCGGCGATCGTCGCCGGCTCGGTCCCGGCCGGCAAGGGCCTGCCGCTCAAGGCGCGGCTCCGGATCCCGCTGGCGCTGGCGACGATGCACATGTCGTGGGGGTACGGCTTCCTCACCAGCCCCCGTTCGCTGGCGAAGAGGGTCATCGCCAGCCGCCGCCCGGCGGTCGTCCGGACGGCGGCGTAGCGCCGGTTCACCAGGTGAAGTTGGGGTCGACCGTCATGCAGCCGGACTGGTCGGCCCTGCTGGTGTTCGACCCGGGTGCCTTCCCGGTGGCCTTGGGCTTCGGGTAGACGTCGCCCTCGCGCCAGTCGGCGCCCACGATCAGGGTGATGCCCTGGACCTCGTCGGACTTCTGCACCGAACCCACGGGGATCCCCAGCGCCTTGGCGACCGCCTGCGCGTCGCCCTCCAGGTCCGCGCTCGGGAACCGGACGACCGTCTTGGCCTGCCGCGGGGCGGCTGTATCGGCCTTGGCCTGGGTGTAGCCCTTGGCGGCCAGCAGCCCGGCGACCGTGGTCGCCCGCCCCTGGGCGGAGCCGTACTGGTCGGTGTAGGTGCCGTTCTGCACCATCACCGCGGTCTCGGCGGGCGCGGCCGCCGCGTCCTTGGAGGCGGCGGGCGTGGCGCGCTTGGAAGGCTTGCCGTCGAGCGGGATGTCCTCGCGGATCATCCGGAACAGTTCCTCGGCCTCACCGGGCGTCGGCTCGACCTTGCCCGCCCGGCGGGTCGAGTAGAAGTTCGGCATGGTCGTCATGGTGATGCGCCCGGTCGGGACGCTGCGGAGTTCCTCGGCCAGGTCGTACAGCTTGCCGATGGTGTCGAGCCCGGTGTCCACGGTGAGCGCGTCGGTGGCCGCCTCCGCGAGCTTGCGCAGCTTGTTCGGGTCGGTGAGCTTGGCGTTCTTGCGCAGCTCGCGGACCATCGAGTTCATGTACATGTGCTGGGCCTTGGCCCGCTCCAGGTCGGTGCCGCCCACCCAGCCGTAGCGGGTGCGCAGCCACTGGAGGGCCTGCTTGCCCTTGACGGGGTGGGTGCCCCTGGGGAGCTTCAGGCCGGAGCCCTTGCCGTCGAAGGTGCGGGACTCGATGTTCTTGTCCACGCAGACGGGCACACCGCCGACCGCGTCGGCCATGGAGACCACACCCGCGAAATCGATCATCATGAAGTGGTCGATGGGGATGCCGGTCAGCTCGACCCACGTGGCCACCGTGCAGCCGGGGCCGCCACGGTCCAGTGACTCGTTGGTCTGGGCGAACTGGCGTTCCTTGTAGACCTTCCCCTTCGCGTCCACGCACTCCGGGATCTTCAGCATGGTGTCGCGGGGCATGCTGACCACGGAGATGTTGCTGCGGTCCGCGGAGAGGTGCACCAGCATCTGTACGTCGGCCAGCGGCGGGCCGTCGAAGGTGTCCCGGCCGCCGCCCAGGTCCTGGTTCTCCTTGGAGTCCCGGGCGTCGGAGCCGATCAGCAGGATGTTCAGCGGTGTCTGGCCCGCGGCGTTGGCCTTGTGCTCGGGCATCCCGTTCTTGCCGAGCGTCAGGTCTTCCTTCTTGATCTTGCTGTTGAGGTGCTCGTAGTAGAGGTACCCGGCGCCGGCCGTGCCCAGTATCAGCAGCGACAGCACCGAGGCGCTCCACCGGAGCACCCGCCGTTTGCCGCTCTTGCCGTTCCCGGAGCGCTTTCCGGCACGGCGGTGCCCGCCGGCGCCGCCGGCGCGGCGACGGCCGTCGCCGGTTCCGCCGGTTCCGCCGGAGGCGTGGTCGGCCGCCCCCGGTTCCGCCGGTCTCGCCGGCTCCTCCGTGTCGCCGCCCGGCGCGTCACCGTGGTGACCGTCCTCCCAGCCGCTCCCACGGGCGTGCGGAACGCGGTCCCGCGTTCCCTCCCCACGCACGCTGCTGTGTCCCACCCCAGGTCCCCCTGTCGTTCAGGAACGCGTCATTCCGCGCATACCTGTTTGTCTGCCACTACCTTCTGCACACCCTCCGGCGCCTTCGCCGGACCGGTGATGGGCACCCCGGCGCCCTTGAAGTCCCCGCCGAGGGTGAGCTTCATCGGCTCCCTCTCCCCGGCGTCCTCCGTTCCCTGCTTCAGCGCCGTCGCGGGCAGACCCATCAGGTCCGCGAGCTTGCGGGCCTGGTCGGCCTGGTTCGGCGCGAACTCCAGGGTCGTCTTCGCGATCTCCCGCGGGGCGTTGCTCTTGTTCGAGGACTTGAGCACGCCCTGCTCGTTCTGGAGCCAGCTGATGGTCGCCTGCGCGCCGCCCGTACGGCCGCTGCCGTTGTACACGTCCACGCGCACCTGGGAGGCCTCCGCCCGCGCGCCCTTGAGCAGCGCGGCCTGGGCGTTCTTGGCGTCCTTCTCCTTCTTCTTCACCTCGGTGAGCGAGATGTCGTTCTGCATCATCGAGAACAGCGGCCGGGCCTTCTCCTCGTTGACCACGACCGTCGCCTTGACCGTCTCGGCCGGGTTGTCGACGACGGGCAGCGTGGTGAAGGTGATGTTCTTGGGATTCACCTTGGCCAGCTCCGAACCGAGGTCCTGGAGCTTCTTGATGCTTCCTATCCCCGTGTCCACGGTCAGTGCTTCCGTGGCGGCCTCCGCGAGGTCGAGCAGCTTCGACGGACTGGTCAGCGTGTCGCTGGACTTCATCTTGCGGATCATCGAACCGAGGAACTGCTGCTGCGTCTTGATGCGGTCCAGGTCGCTCTCGTTGCCGAAGGCGTGCCGGGTGCGGACGAAGGCGAGGGCGTCCTCGCCCTCGATGACGTGCTTGCCCTTGGTGAGCTTCAGCTTCGACTGCTTGTCGTCGACGTTCTTGGCCACGCACACCTCGACGCCGCCGATCGCCGACGTCAGCGTCTTCACCGCGTTGAAGTCGGCCATCATGAAGTGGTCGACGGTCAGCCCGGTGATCTCCTTGACCGTGCGCATGGTGCAGCCGGGGTCGCGTCCGGCCTGCCCGAGGCTGGTGTTGAACCGGACGTTCTGCTCACCGGGGATCACCTCGGTGCCGTCGGCGGTCTTCGTCTCGCAGTCGGGGATGTCGGTCATCAGGTCCCGCGGGATGGACATCGCGGTGGCGTTCGTCCGGTCCTTGGAGACGTGGAAGAGGATCGTGGTGTCGGCGTGGCCCGCGCTGTTCTTGTCGCCGTAGCCCGCGTTGCCGTCGCCGGTCCGCTTGTCGGTGCCGATGACCAGGATGTTGATGGCCTGGTCCTTCTTGAAGCCGCCGCTGCCGGCACCCGCGATGTCGACGGTGCTGATGTTGCCGTTGAGGTGCTCGTAGTAGGCGTACGCGGTGACGGCGAGCGCGACGACCATGCCGGCCGTCACCCCGCTCGTCCACTTCAGCGCCTTCTTCTTGCGGGACTGCTGCGGTTTGCGCTTGCGGCGGCCGGCCGCCTGGGCCGCACCGCCGCCGGGTCCGTCCGGAGCGCCGCCGCTGCGGCGCCTGCGCTGGCCGGGGACACCGGCCGTACGGCTGCCGGGCGTGTCGGCCGCGGGGGTCGCTCTCGGGGAGCCGGCTCTCGGCGAGGGTGTTCTCGACGTGGTGGTGCCACGGCGGCCGGTGGGGCGGGACGACTGCGCCGACGGCGCCGACTGCCCAGCGGAATGGTCCAGTCGCAGTTCGTAGTTACCGGTCTGCGGGTTGAGCACCCACTGGTCGGCGGGGTCGATATCGTCCGCCCGTCCACGGCTGTGCGCGTCCACGGTTGCTTGAGTCCTCCGTCGGTGCCACGCGAGGCGCCTCCCCCCAGGCGCTCGGTTCCACGATCCTCGAGTGCGCGACCTCACGGCCGGGAGCACCGGATCGCGTCACACTATCCGCCCAGTTCAACGTGGGGCGACGCCCGTGACAAATTCCACGCCCCTTACAAGGGGGCAATCCACCCAATCCACATGGAGTGCCACGCGCTCTTTGGGCATCGCTTTACTCGCAGCCACCACCCGCACCGCTACCTGCACGCGCCGGCGGCCGCGTTGGTGCCGGTGAAGGTCGGCGTCACGGAAGGGCTGGCACCCCTCTTGCGCCGGCTCCCCGCCGGCTCCTCTCCGGCGGACTCGTTCTGCCCGTCACCGGGCACGACCACGACCGGCTTGTCGTCCCGCAGCCGCTTGAACAGGCTGTCCGCTCGCGGTTGTACGAGTTCGTCACGATTGGGGTTGTTGCGGTACGGGCGTCGAGGAACGGTCAGGAACTGCACCTTTTCGGTCGGTACGTTGCGCAAGGCGCGGGACAGGTCGTACAGGTCCTTCAACGAGTCCAGGCCCGGATCGGTGGTGACCGCCTTGGTGGCCGCGTCGAGCACCGGGTAGAGGCGTGTGGGGTTCAGCAGCACCCCGTTGCTCTGCACCTTGTTGATGAGCGCCCCCAGGAACTGCTGCTGGCGGCCCATGCGTTCGGTGTCGCTGCCGTTGCCCAGGGACTTGCGGGCCCGTACGTACCCGAGCGCCTGCTCGCCGTTGAGCGTCCGGGCCCCGGCCTTCAGGTGGACGTGCGCGTCCCGGTCGCGGACGGGCCGGGTGACGCAGACCCGCACGCCGCCCACCGCGTCCACCATGTCCTTGAAGCCGCGGAAGTCGATCACCACGTGGTGGTCGATGCGGATCCCGGTGAGCTTCTCCAGCGTACGGACCGTGCAGGCCGTGCCCCCCAGCCCGAACGCCCAGTTGAACTGGGCGAACTGCGGGGCGGTGCGGGTGCCGTCCCGCTTGCGGCAGCTCGGGACGTTCACCATCAGGTCGCGCGGCACCGACACCGCCGTGACGCTCCGCCCGTGGGCGGCCAGGTGCAGCAGGATCGTCGTGTCGGAGCGCTGCACGCCCTTGTCCCGGCCGTACTGGGAGTTGCCGCTCCCGGCGCGGGTGTCCGATCCGATCAGCAGGATGTTCCGCGCGCCCCGCACCAGGGAGTCCGGGCGCTCCCTCGCGTAGCGCTCCAGTTCGGCGGCGGCGGAGGCGTCGGTGGTGATGTTCCGGTCCAGCTTCTTGTACAGCCACCAGCCGGCGCCGGCCGCCACCAGCACGACGAGGGCCCCCGCGAAGGCGACCACCCGCAGACCGTGCCGCCGGAAGCGGGCCACGCGGGAGGCGGAGGCGGACGGCACCCCCGGTGCCGGGGGCGCGGGCGCGGCGGGTCCCGGGGGCGGGGCCCCGGGGGGAGCGGCTGCCGAGGGAGCGGCCTTCGGAGGTGCCGGTTCCGGGGACGCCGTACGCGGGGGCGCGGCCTTCGAGGGACGCGTCCCGTTGTGGACCTGGCCGCCCGAGGGGGGCGGTGTACGGCGCCGGCGCTTCTTGCCGCTCCGGCCGCCGCCCCGGGGCGCCGCGCCGCCGCCACCGGCCGGCCGGTCCGACGGGACGTCACCGGCCGGCCCGCCGGGACCGGACGCCCCTGCTGGGGGGTCCGGCTCCGGGGGCGTACCAGCGCTGTCCGTCACGTCGTCCGTCCGTCCTTCGCACGAGGGGGTGTGCACCGATCATCCATCGCGGACGGCGCCGGAACCCGGGGGACTCGGCGCGCGGTGCGCCGGACGGGTGGACTTCAGACCAGAGTGCTGGTGATCCGCTCGCTCTCGACCCGCTTGGCGAGCCCCTCCGGCGACAGCCGCTCCAGGTTCCGGCACAGCACGACCGACGCGCCGGCCGCCAGCGGCGCGTACAGCCCCGCCGACAGCCCCTCCCAGGTGCCGTACGGCAGCGCCGACAGCAGCCGCGCCCCGCCGGCCAGGCCCAGCCGGACCCCGTCCTCGCGCGCCCGGTCCACCACGTCCGCACCGGACAGCTCCGTACCGCCCACGACGAGCGCCGGGGCGTCCGGGTCCACCGGGACGTACGGCGCGAACACGTCGCCCTGCGTGGGGACCTCCACCGCGTAGTCGTCGTACCCGGCCGGCGGGGCGGGGAAGCGGCGGCCCAGCGGCGCCAGGGACAGCGCCAGGCGCTCACCGCGGCAGGCCAGGCCCTCCTCCAGCCGGTCCGGCCCGGCGACGACGTGGTCGGCGGCGGCGGGGTCGCCGCCGACATCGGCCACCACGCCCACCGAGGCGCAGGCGACCAGCCAGACGGCGGTCTGCCAGTGCGCCGGCAGGAGCAGCGCGACCCGGTCGCCGGGCTCGGCGGACAGGCCGTCCTGGAGGAGGTTGGCCGTCTTGGCCACCCAATTGGCGAAAGTGGCCACCGACAATTCGACGCGCTCACCGGTGGCGTCGTCGTAGTAGGTGACCAAGGGGCGGGCCGGGTCCGCGGCGAGCGCGGATCGCAGCAGGTCGGCGGGGGTACGGTCGCTGGCGTTCACGCGCGCCAGGGTACGCGCGCCGGGCGGGCGGGGTCCGCCGTACCGGTGACGTCCGTCCACCGGTCGGACCGACGGGCCGTCGGTTTCCCGGCGGGCGGTACGCGTCCGCCCTGCCGAGGATCGCCCCATGCGTGCCTACCTTGCATCCTCGATCGGCGTCGCCTGCGCCGCGGCCCTCGTGCTCCCGCTCCCGCTCGCGCTCCCCGCGAGCGCCACCCCCGCCGTGTCCCACGCCCCCGCCGCCCCGGCCCTCCCCGCCGCCCCGGCCTCCGCCTCCGGCGGCGTACCGGTCCCCGGCTCCACCCAGTCGCTGCCGCTCGCGGCGCTCCCCGCCGAGCGGGCGACCGGCGCCGCCCGGAAGGGGCTGACCCGCCGGGACGTACGGCCCTTCTCGCTGATCGGCGTCATCTGGGACGACCCGGACGCCGAGCTGCACGGCTCGGTCCAGGTCCGCACCCGCGCCTCCGGCACCGACAACTGGTCCGGCTGGCAGTCCGTCGAGACCCACAACGACGCCCACGCCGCCGACCCCGGTACGCCCGAACGCGACTCGGGCACCGTCCGCGGCTCCACCGCCCCCCTGTGGGTCGGGGCGTCGGACGGTGTCGAGGTCCGCGTCCGGGCCGAGGCCCCGCGCTCGGGCGCCACCCCCGGGCCCCTGCCGCGCGGGATGCGCATCGAACTGGTCGACCCCGGGGACGAGCCCGCCAGCGAGCCGGCCGGCGAGGACACCGCCCAGGGGCCCGAGGTCCCCGAGGGCACCGACACCGGCACCACCACGTCCGGTCAGGTCCCCGTCCCCGCCGCGGCGCTGACACCCGAGGAGTCGGCCGCCTCCGCGGTCAACGCCGAACTCGTGCCGCTCGGCGCGACCGAGATCCCCGAGCTGACCAAGGAGGAGACGGAGGCCGCGTTCGCCGACCAGTTCGGCGAGGAGGCCGTGGCCGCCAAGCCGCACATCGGCCCCCGGCCCCGCATCGTCACCCGCAAGGGCTGGGGAGCGGACGAGCGGCTGCGCGAACGCAACTTCGTCTACACCAAGTCCGTCCAGGCGGCCTTCGTGCACCACAGCGCCACCGGCAACAACTACTCCTGCAAGCAGGCCCCGTCCGTTCTGCGCAGTATCTACCGCTACCACGTCAAGAGCAGCGGCTGGCGTGACTTCGGCTACAACTTCGCCGTCGACAAGTGCGGAAACATCTACGAAGGGCGTGCGGGAGGCGTGGCCAAGGCGGTGCTGGGCGCCCACACCCGGGGCTTCAACACCAACAGCATGGGCATCGCCGTCCTGGGCACGTACAGTCGGTCCACCCCGCCCGCCGCGGCGGTGACGGCCGTCGCACGGCTGACGGCGTGGAAGCTCGGGCTGTACGGAAAGGATCCGCGGGGGAAGTCCACCCTGACCTCAGGTGGCGGAAACCTGTACAAGAAGGGCACGAAGGTCAGGCTCAACGCCATCTCCGGGCACCGGGACGGCTTTTTGACCGACTGCCCCGGCGAACGGCTCTACGACAGGCTCGGCTCGGCCCGCAACGCGTCGGCCAAGTACCAGGGCCGGTGACGGCGACCGGGACGGCTGTACCGAACGGTCTGCATACACTGTCCGGTCGTATCGGTCATATGACCGATGTGGCCCATCGACCGGACCCAGCAGGAAGCAGAGACGACAGGTGACAGAAGCGATCCTCCTGGTCGGTGGCAAGGGCACCCGGCTGCGTCCGATGACGGTCAACACGCCCAAGCCGATGGTCCCGGCGGCGGGCGTCCCGTTCCTCACGCACCAGTTGGCCCGGGCCCGCGCGGCGGGCGTCGAGCACATCGTGCTGGCGACCTCGTACCTCGCCGAGGTCTTCGAGCCGTACTTCGGCGACGGTTCGTCGCTCGGCCTGCACATCGAGTACGTCACCGAACGCGAGCCGCTCGGCACGGGCGGCGCGATCCGCAACGTCGCCTCACGCCTGCACTCGGGACCGGACGAGCCGGTCCTCATCTTCAACGGGGACATCCTGACCGGCCTGGACATCCGGGCCCTGGTGGCGACCCACGAGACGTCCGGCGCGGACGTCTCCCTCCACCTCACCCGCGTCGAGGACCCGCGCGCCTTCGGACTGGTCCCCACCGACTCCACCGGGCGGGTGACGGCCTTCCTGGAGAAGCCGCAGACGCCCGAGGAGATCGTCACCGACCAGATCAACGCGGGCGCCTACGTCTTCCGACGGTCCGTCATCGACACCATCCCGACGGGCCGCCCGGTCTCGGTCGAGCGGGAGACGTTCCCCGACCTGCTGGCGACCGGCGCCCACCTCCAGGGCATGGTCGACTCCACGTACTGGCTGGACCTCGGCACGCCGCAGGCATTCGTCCGCGGCTCCGCCGACCTCGTCCTCGGCCGCGCCCCGTCCCCCGCGGTCCCGGGCCGCCGCGGCGACCGGCTCGTCCTCGACGGCGCCTCCGTCGCCCAGGACGCCAAACTCACCGGCGGTACGGTCATCGGCGCCGGCGCGACGGTCGGCGAGGGCGCCCGCGTCGACGGCAGCACCGTCCTGGACGGCGCGGTCGTCGAGGCCGGCGCGGTGATCACCGACTCCCTGATCGGCGAGGGCGCCCGGGTCGGCGCCCGCACCGTCCTGCACGGAGCGGTCGTCGGCGACGACGCCCACGTGGGCGCCGACAACGAACTGCGCGACGGCGTCCGCGTGTGGTGCGGCGCCCGGCTGCCGGACGGCGCGGTCCGCTTCTCCTCGGACCAGTAGGGCCGCGCTCCCCGGGTGCCCGGGGGCGGCGCCCCGGGCGGGGGCTTACCCTCGTAGGACCCCGACCGGGGCCGCCCCGACTCCGAGGACCGTACTTCCGTGGCAGGCCGTTACGCCCCGCGCCCGACCCGCACCAGCGTGCGCGGCGGGCACGTCGGCATACCCGCCGCCCGGCAGGCCCCGGCCGCGCCCGTCGCGCCCGCCTCCGCCGCGCCGCGCTCCCGGTCCTGGACGCCCCCGTTCCCCCTGGACCTGGGGCTCGTCCTGGGCCCGCTGCGGCGCGGCCCGGCCGACCCCACGTTCCGTACGGCACCGGACGGCTCCGTCTGGCGCACCAGCCGCACCCCGGCCGGCCCCGGCACCCTGCGGGTCACCGCGCGGGGCGGCACCGTCGAGGCCCAGGCATGGGGCGCGGGCGCGGAGTGGCTCCTGGACCGGCTCCCGGCGCTCCTCGGCGCGGAGGACGACCCGTCCGCGTTCACCCCGCGCCACCGGCTGCTGGCCGTCACCGAGCGGCGCCGCCCGGGTCTGCGGCTGACCCGCACCGGGCTGGTCATGGAGTCGCTGATCCCCTCGATCCTGGAGCAGAAGGTCACCACGGACGAGGCGTACCGGGCCTGGCGCCTGCTGGTACGGAAGTTCGGCGAGCCGGCCCCCGGCCCGGACGAGCGCCTGTACGTCATGCCGGAGCCGCGCACCTGGGCGCTCATCCCGTCCTGGGAGTGGCACCGCGCGGGCGTGGACTCCAAGCGCTCCGACACGGTCGTGCGCGCCGTCCGGGTGGCCCGCCGCCTGGAGGAGACGGCCGCCATGGAGCCCGAGCCGGCCCGCCGGCGCCTGGAGCTGATCCCGGGCATCGGCCCCTGGACGTCCGCCGAGACGGTCCAGCGCAGCAACGGCGCCCCCGACGCGGTGACCACCGGCGACTACCACCTGCCGAGCATCGTCGGCCACGCCCTGGCCGGCCGCCGGGACGCGGACGACGACGAGATGCTGGAGCTCCTCGCCCCGTACGCGGGCCAGCGCCACCGTGCCGCCCGCCTCGTCCTCCTCAGCGGCCGCACCCCGCCCCGCCACGGCCCCCGGTTCACCCCCGGCAACATCGCGGCGCTCTGACCGGGCGGGGTCGCCGTGGGATCCGCTCCGTGGCGGAGCCCGCCACCCCGCGGCGCCGCCGTACCGTCGCCACCGCCCGTACGCCCTCGTACCGCCGGACGCCCCGTACCGCCCCCGCCGGGGCGACGTCACCGCACCTCGACGAACCCGTTCGCCTCCCTCGCCGCCCGCGGCGCGGGCACTCCGGCCGGGCGCCCCACCGCCACCGCGCCCATCGGGTCCCAGTGGTCCGGCAGGTCCAGCACCTCACGGACGACGTCCCGGCAGAACATCGTCGACGACACCCACGCCGACCCCAGCCGCTCACCCGCGAGCGCGACCAGGAAGTTCTGTACGCCGGCCCCGGCCGCGACCACGAACATCTCCCGCTCCGCCCCGTCGCGCCGGGCGTCCCCGTACCGGTGGGAGCCGTCCATCACCAGGCAGGGCACCACCAGGTAGGGCGCCCGCCGCAGCACGTCCCCGCGGCGCACCCGCCGCGCGATTGCGTTCTCGTCGAGACCGTCGGCCCGCAGGTCGGCCACCCACGCGTCCCGCATGGCGTCCAGCAGCCGCACCCGCGACGCGGCCGACTCCAGCAGCACGAACCGCCACGGTGTGGTGTGGTGCGGCGCGGGCGCCGTCAGGGCCGCGGCCACGGCCCGCCGCACCGCACCGGGGTCCACGGGGTCGTCCGTGAAGTCCCGTACCGTGCGCCGCTGCGTCACCGCCTCCCGCACCGCCTCCGACGTACCGAGCCGGAACATGTCGTCCGCCGCGTCCCGCACCAGCGCCCGCGCGCCCTCCGCCCCGTCCTGGACGAGGTGCGCGAGGCCCCGCACCACCGCGACGGGCAGCCCCGCCGCCTTGCCCTTCACCAGGTCCCCGGCCGCCGCGAGCTCGTCCGCCCCGGCGACCACCGTCGCCACCAGCGGGTTGCCGTACGCGTCGGTGCCGCCGCGCAGGTCGTCCAGCACCCGCACCCCGGCCGCGCCGATGGCCATGTCGGTGACCCCACTGCGCCAGGGACGCCCGGAGGTGTCCGTGACGACGACGCCGACGTCCACGCCGAGAGCGTCCCGCAGCCCGTCGCGGATCGCCCCCGCGGACGCGTCCGGGTCCTCCGGCAGCAACAGCACCGTCCCCTTGGGGGTGTTGGACGCGTCGACCCCGGCGGCGGCCATGACCAGGCCCTGCCGGTTCTCGACGATGCGGAGCGGGCCGCGCCGGGCCACCACCCGTACCGTCTCGGCGTCGATCGCCGCCTCGCGGTCGTCCGCCGCGACGACCCGCCCCTCCGCCTTGCTGACGATCTTGGACGTGACGAGCAGCACGTCGCCGTCGGCCAGTCCCGGCCCGCCGGTGCTGACGCCGGTGGCGACGGCGGCGGCGATCAGCTTGGCGAGGTCGTCCCCGGGCCGCACCTCCGGCAGTCCCGGCAGCGCCCACACCCGGTACGACGGGGTCGTCACGCGCGGACCTCCTCGGCGAGGGCCAGCGCCTCGCGCGCCATCGCCGCCGTGGCGTCCACGTCGGTCATCATCAGCGGCACCGCACGGCACCGGATCCCCGCCGCCTCGACCTCGGCGACCGTGCCCGCGTCCACCGTGTCGACGAGCCAGCCGTCGAGCAGCCCGGAGCCGTAGTGCCGGGCGACCGCCGCGGCCGTGGCCTCGACGCCCACCGCGGCGAGCACCTTGTCGGCCATGCCGCGCACCGGCGCGTCCCCGACGATGGGGGACAGGCCCACCACCGGTACGCCGGCGTCGGCGATCGCCTCGCGGATGCCGGGCACGGCGAGGATGGTCCCGATGGACACCACGGGGTTGGACGGCGGGAAGAGCACGACGTCGGCCTCGCCGATGGCCTCCAGCACCCCGGGCGCGGGCGTGGCCTGCTCGGCGCCGACCGGCACCACGGCCTGCGCGTCCACGGAGGCGCGCAGCTTCACCCAGTACTCCTGGAAGTGGATGGCCCGGCGCTCGCCGTCGAGCTCGACGGCGACATGGGTCTCCACCCGGTCGTCGGACATCGGCAGCAGCCGCACGCCCGGCTTCCAGCGGGCGCACAGCGCCTCGGTGACGGCGCTCAGCGGGTAGCCGGCGCCGAGCATCTGGGTACGGACGATGTGGGTGGCGAAGTCCCGGTCGCCGAGGCCGAACCACTCGGGCCCGACGCCGTACGCCGCGAGCTCGCCCTTGACGTGGAACGTCTCGTCCGCCCGCCCCCAGCCCTGCTCCTCGTCGATGCCCCCGCCCAGGGTGTACATCACGGTGTCGAGGTCGGGGCAGACCTTCAGCCCGAACAGATGGATGTCATCACCGGTGTTGCCGATGACCGTGATGTCCGCGTCGGGCGCGGCCTGCTTGAGGCCGCGCAGAAAACGGGCACCGCCGATGCCGCCGGCCAGAACCACAATGCGCATGGGCACAGTCTGTCAGCCGGACGCCGATCGCTCGGAGCGGGTCAGGCGGTGACGGCGTCCCGCGGCTCCGGGGTGGAGCAGGTGGCGGGGTGCATCGGCATGTCGGTGAGGCCCGGGTAGTAGACGTGCAGGCTGACGGCCGGTTCGAGTGAGTCGTTGACCACGTCGTGCGCGTATCCCGGTGCGAAGACGCGCTGCGCGCCGGCGGTGAGCAGACGCGTGCCCTTTTCCGTACGTTCCGTCAGCTCGCCCTCGAGGACGGTCAGTACGCCGGAGGACTCGCCGTGATCATGCATACCTGCGCCCTGACCGGGCACCCAGGACAGCAGCCAGACCTCATAGCCGGGTCCGGTGTGCAGCCGGTGGTACCAGCGGGTGGTGGCGTCGTACTCGACGAGGTGGGCCCACTGCGACCGATCGGCGGCGATGGCGCGGGCCAGGCCGACGAACTCGGCCACGGTGGAGGGGTGCTCCTTGGCGGGCTGGAGAAGGTGCTGTACGGCGAGGATGTCGCCGGCGATCTGGAGGTCGCTGTCGCTGTTCATGGTGCGGGGGTTCCTCGGGAGAAACGGGTCCGGAGGCCGGAAGCGGTACACGCGGAAAAGGCGGGAGACAGACGCGGGGCGGGGCGCTGGAGCGCTACGGCATCAACAGCTGGAACAGCGACAGCGACAGAGCGGCTGGAGAGCCGGGGCAGCGCTGCGGGACCCGCGGACGCGGGTCGTGAGGGGCGCTGTGGTCGCTGGCATGCAATCAAAGGTGACCGGCTCGATAACGTCTGTCAACCCAATGCCCGATTTGGCGGCAATGTTTCACCTCATCCGGTTACTCCGTCCGGAGAAAGGTTTGTGCTGGGAGAGGCCGGGACACATGCCGCAGCAACCACCCGCGCAAACGTCGTCGTGCTCCCGTGACCTGACTGTGATCCGGGTCGCTTCGCCGGCTCGACCGCAACAAGATCGAATCGGCGAACGTCCTCCCTTGGTGAGGTGGTGAAAGGGAGGTTGCGGGCGGGGCAGCGGCTTGTGTCTCATTTTTGCTGATTTGAACACTTTCCGCATAGCCTTGGTTCCGCAGAGTGAATACCGGGCTCGATAGCAGATCCCAGCTTGACTGGCCCGGAGCACCGCACTTGTAATTTCACTCGTGTCGTTCGGCCGATAAATTCGACAATCGGTCACGTCACGGGGACGCAAAGACCGACGAGGGGCGCACATGACCGAGTTGTTCCAGGAACTGCTGGTCGAGGACGCGGATGAGGAACTGGGCTGGCAGGAGCGCGCGTTGTGCGCCCAGACGGATCCGGAGTCCTTCTTCCCCGAGAAGGGCGGATCCACCCGCGAGGCCAAGAAGGTCTGCCTCGCCTGCGAAGTCCGTTCGGAATGCCTCGAGTACGCGCTCGCCAATGACGAAAGATTCGGAATCTGGGGCGGTCTGTCGGAGCGGGAACGCCGCCGTCTGAAAAAGGCCGCCGTCTGATTCACCGCCCGGACGGCCACCACCCCGGCCGCGCCGCGGCCCCCGACGCCCCACGGCGCCCCCACCGGGCCGCCCAGGCCGCCGGCCCTCCCACCCGCAGCCGCCGAAACCCGCGCCCACCCGTAGGCGGGGGGCGGCCCGGACGGGTTCACACCCACCCTCCCCCCTGGCCACCCGGGGAGACGATGCCAGGATCCGGCCGGTCCGCGGCCGATCCTGCCCCCCACTCGCCGCCGCACCACCCGGCCCCGCCACCTGGGCGGGGCGGTGCCCGCCTACCCGCCCACCGGGCCCGCCGTGCGGACAGGCGCCCACGCGGGCTGCCCGGCTCCCAGCCGCCGACGGCTGATACCGGACCCACCTCCGCCGCCCTGGGGAGACGCCCACGCGCGGCTGCCCGCTCCCGCACCGCCCCCAGCCGCCGACGGCCGACAGCCGCACCGGGAGGTCCCTCGGGGGCCCCACCCCCCCGGCCGCGCGGTCGCCGACGGCTGACAACCGCGCCGGGGACCCCTGCGTCCCTCCGCTCCCGCCGTGCGGGGAGATCCACGCGGGGCTGCCCGCTTACCCGCCGCCCCCCAGCCGCCGGTGGCCGACAACCGCACCGGGAGATCCCGCGGTGGCCCCGCCCCCGGGCCCCCGCTCCCGCTTTCCGCCCTCGGCCCGCAGCCGCCGACGGCGCTGTGGCCGCACGGGGAGACCGGCACTGATCCCTCCTCCCGCACGGTGGTGCGGGTGGGAACACCAGCCCGGCCGTCAGGCCGGGCGCATCCCACCGCCCCGCACCCGCGGGCGCACCCCCGCACCCCACCGCCCCGCCGGCGCCCGCGCGCACACCGCCCCCGGGGCCGGCGGCCCGGACATCCCGTCCGCCCGGGGGCATCCCGCCCGCCCCGGGGCCGGCCGCCCGGCCGGAGAACGGGCCGCTGTCCACAGGCGGCGGACCGCCGTCCTGGCAGCCATTAGTGTGGGCCTCCGTCCGAGACGCTCCGACGCCCCCCGCGGGCGACCCCCGGCCGGAGGGCCCGTAACCCGATGTCCGCCACCACAGCCGCGTTCACCACCGCTTCCCCCACGCAGCAGCCCGAGTTCCCGCGGCACGTCGTCACCGCCGTGCTGGTGTCCCACGACGGCGCCCGGTGGCTGCCGGACGTCCTCGCCGGGCTGCTCGGGCAGGAACGCCCCGTACAGAACGTCGTCGCCGCCGACACCGGCAGCGCCGACGACTCCGCGCGGCTGGTCACCGAGGCCATCGGCGACGAGCGGGTGCTGCACCTCGCGCGGCGCACCGGCTTCGGCGCCGCCGTCGACGAGGCCGCCCGCACCGCGCCGGTCCTCGGCCCCGAGGAACTGCCGTACCTGAAGCGGCCCAGCGGCTGGGACCCGGTCAGCCGGACGTGGCGCGACGAGGCGTACGACATGCCCGAACTGCCGCACGGGGAGCCCGTCCAGTGGCTCTGGCTGCTCCACGACGACGCCGCCCCCGAGCCCGGCGCCCTCGCCGAACTGCTCCGCGTCGTCGACGGCGACGAGTACGCCGCGATCGTCGGGCCCAAGCTGCGCGGCTGGTACGACCGCAAGCAGCTCCTCGAAGTGGGCGTCTCCATCGCCAACAGCGGCCGCCGCTGGACCGGCCTCGACCGGCGCGAGCAGGACCAGGGCCAGCACGACCAGGTCCGCTCGGTCCTGTCCGTGTCGAGCGCCGGGATGCTCGTCCGCCGTGACGTCTTCGAGGAGCTCGGCGGCTACGACCGCCGCCTGCCCCTGATGCGCGACGACGTCGACCTGTGCTGGCGCGCCCACTCCGCCGGCCACCGCGTCCTCGTCGCCCCCGACGCCGTCCTCCGGCACGCGGAGGCGTCCGCCCGCGAGCGGCGCACGGTCGACTGCGCCGGCCGCTCCGTCGCCAGCCCGCACCGCGTCGACAAGGCGGGCGCCGTCTACACGCTGCTCGCCAACGCCCGCGGTGTCGCCTTCCCCTGGGTCCTCCTCCGCCTCGTCGTGGGCACCCTGCTGCGGACCCTCGCCTACCTGGTGGGCAAGGCGCCCGGCCAGGCCGTCGACGAAGTGATGGGCCTGTTCGGCACGTTGCTGCGGCCCGAGCGGATCATCGCGGCCCGCCGCCGCAGACGCGGGAGGACCGTCGAGGCGTCCGAGCTGCGGCCGCTGTTCCCGCCGCCGGGCGCCACCGTCCGCGCCACCGTCGAACAGGTCATGTCCAACTTCGGCGGTTCGGACGCCGATTCGGGCGGCTCACGGCACGGCGCCGTGGAGTCGGGCCCCGGTGATGACGACGCCGACTACCTGGAGATCGAGCAGTTCGCCCGCCTGAAGAAGATCGCCCGCAAGCCGGGGCCGGTCCTCTTCGCGCTGCTGCTCGTGGCGTCGGTGGTCGCCTGCCGCGGCCTGTTCGGCGGCGGCTCCCTCGCGGGCGGGGCACTGCTGCCCGTTCCCGACGGCGTGGGCGCCCTGTGGAGCCGGTACGCGGACGCCTGGCACCCGCTCGGCACCGGCGGCACCCAGACCGCCCCGCCGTACCTGGCGGTCCTCGCCGCCCTCTCCGCGCTGTTCCTCGGCTCGACCGGCCTCGCGGTCACCGTGCTGCTCGTCTGCTCGGTGCCGCTGGCCGGCATCACCGCGTACTTCGCCTCCCGGTCCCTGGTCGAGTCCCGGCTGCTGCGCGCCTGGGGAGCCGTCGCGTACGCCTTCCTGCCCGCCACGACCGGCGCCCTCGCGACCGGCCGGCTCGGCACGGCCGTCCTGGCCGTCCTGCTGCCGCTGATCGCCCGGGCCGCCGTCGCCGCGCACGGACTGCGGGGCGACGCGCGCGGAAGCTGGCGCGGCACCTGGGCGTACGCCTTCCTGCTGACCTTCACCATGGCGTTCACACCCGTCGTGTGGCCGCTCGCGGTCGTCCTCGGGGTGGCGGTGCTGGTGCTGCGGCGCGGTGACGTCGTGGCGTACGGACTGCGTTTCCTCGCCGTCGCCGGCACACCGCTGCTGCTGCTCGCCCCCTGGTCCCTGTCGCTGCTGACCGATCCGGCCGCCCTCTTCCGGGAGGCCGGGATGGTCGTCGGGACAGGAGAGGCGTCCCCGCTCGACCTGCTCGGCGCCTCGCCGGGCGGGCCGAGGACGGTGGGCGGCCTCGTCCTGATCGGTCTGGTGCTCGCGGCGCTGGCCGCCCTGCTGCGCGCCGAGCGGCGGTTCGCGATCCGTACGGCTTGGGTCGCGGCCGTGGCCGCCCTGGTCCTCGCGGTGCTGGTGAACGGCTCGGGCGGCGGCTCCGGCTGGGCCGGGCCCGCCACCCTGGTGTACGGCGCCGCGCTGCTGGCCGCCGGGATGCTGGGCGCGGAGGGCGGACGTACGCGCGTCGCGTCCCAGAGCTTCGGCTGGCGCCAGCCCGTCGCCGTGCTGATCGCGCTGGCCGCCGCCGCCGGACCGGTCGTGGCCGCGGCCGGCTGGATGATCGGCGGCGCGGCGGGCCCGCTGGAGCGGCGCGACCCGGTCCAGGTGCCGGCGTTCGTCGCCGAGGAGAGCGACACCCGGGACCAGCCGCGCACCCTGGTCCTGGGCGGCGCGACGGCGGCCGAGGTGCCGTACACCCTGGTCCGCGGCTCCGGCGCCCGGCTCGGCGACGCCGAGCTGACCGCCGCCGGCGGTGGCGACGCCCGTCTGGACAAGGTCGTCGCCAACCTGGTCGCCGGGTCCGGCGCGGACCAGACGGACCAGCTGAGCGGCTTCGCCATCCGGTACGTCCTGGTCCGGGACGGGGCGCCGCGCCAGATGAGCCGCGTCCTGGACGCCACACCGGGCCTCACCCGGCTCAGCCAGCTCGACGGCAGCGCGCTGTGGCGGGTCGACCGTCAGGTCGCGCGGGCCACCATCGTGCCCGGCGGCAACGGCGGCAACGGCGGCAACGGCGACGGCGGCAAGGGCGAGCGGCTGCCGGTGGCGGCCGGTCCGGTCGAGGCGCACACCGAGATCCCGGCGGGCGGCGCCGGCCGGGTCCTGCGGATCGCGGACCGCGCGGACGAGGGCTGGCAGGCCACCCTCGACGGCCGGTCGCTGGAGAAGACGGTCGTCGACGGCTGGGCGCAGGGCTTCGAGCTGCCCGCCGAGGGCGGCCGCCTGGACCTGACGTACGAGGACCCGCTCGGCCACACCGTCTGGATCTGGACCCAGTGCTTCCTGGCCGTGGTCCTGCTCGTGCTGGCCCTGCCCGGGCGGCGCCGGGACGTGGACGACGACCTGCCCGAGGAGGAGCAGCCCGCGGTGACCGCCGAGGACCTCGCCGGTGACGGCCGCCGGGCGCGCCGGCTGCGGGCGGCGGCCGCCGCGGAGGCCGAGGCGGCGGAGGCCGAGGGCGTGAAGGCGGAGGCCGAGGCGGGGACGGCCGCGGTGACCGAGCCGGCCGCCGCGCCCGCGTCCGTACCGGACACCGATCCGTACGTGGTGCAGGGCGTCCCGCGCCAGCCCTCCTACGGGGAGTGGGACGGCCAGGCGTACGCCGCGTACCCCGCCGACCAGCAGCAGTACCCGGCCGACCAGCAGCAGTACCAGGCCGACCCGTACCAGCAGGGTGCCGGACACCAGCAGTACCCGCAGTACGACCCGTACCAGCAGCAGCCGTACCAGCAGGGCGGCTACGAGCAGGCCCCGTACCAGCAGCCGTACCCCCCGGGCCCCTACGAGCAGGGGCAGGGCCACTACGACCCGAACCAGAACCACGACCAGAACCAGGACCCGTACGGGCAGCAGGGCTACGGCTACGGCCACGAGTACGACGACGAGCAGCGTCCCGACGGGAGCAGCAACCAGTGAACCGCACCACCCTCTCCCTGGCCGCGGCCGTCACCGCCCTCGCCGCGGTCACCGGTTTCGCCGCCCTGACCGCCCCCGGTGACGACGCGGCGGCACCGGCGGCCGCCCGGTCCGCCACGCGGCTGCCGGTCGAGCGCTCCAGCCTGCTGTGCCCGGCGCCCAGCAACTCGGAGGTCGCCGAGACGGTGTACACCTCGTTCACCCCGCCCGGCGCCGGTGGCGGCACCGGCGCGGCGGGCGCCGAGGCCTCCGGCCGGGCGGAGCTGAAGCCGTCCGCCGCCACCGCGGGCGAGACGACGGCGGACGGGAAGAAGGCCGCCACCCCGAAGAAGGCGCCGGCCGCCGACAAGGCCGTGCTGACGCTCACCCAGCCCGGCAGGCCAGTCTCCGCCGAGGCCGACGGCGGTGACGCCCCGGCCCTGGTCGGCTCCGCCGCCGGCCGGCTCGCGCCCGGCTGGACCACCCAGCAGACGACCAAGGTCCCGGCGGGCGGCGGGCGCGGGATGCTCGGCGTGAGCTGCACGGCGCCGGACACCGACTTCTGGTTCCCGGGCGCCTCGACCGCCGCCCAGCGCTCGGACTACGTCCACCTGACCAACCCCGACGACACGGCCACCGTCGTCGACATCGAGCTGTACGGGCCGAACGGGGCTCTGAAGACGCAGCTCACCGAGGGCGTCACCGTCCCCGCCCGAACCGGCGTGCCGGTCCTGCTGTCCACCCTGACCACCGATCCCGCCGCCGAGGACGTGACGGTCCACGTCACCACCCGCAGCGGCCGGGTGGGCGCGGTGGTGCGCTCCGCCGACGAGAAGCTCGGCAGCGACTGGCTGCCCGCGTCGGCCGACCCGGCGGGGACGCTGGTGCTGCCCGGCATCCCGGCGGACGCGACCTCCGTACGGCTGGTGGCGTACGCGCCGGGTGAGGCGGACGCCGACCTGAAGATCCGGCTGGCGGGCCCGACCGGGTCCATCAGCCCGGCCGCGGCCGAGAGCCTGCACGTCAAGTCGGGGATGACCGCGGCCGTGGACCTCCAGGACGTCACGCGCGGCGAGGCCGGTTCGCTGCTGCTGTCCCCGGCCCGCAAGGGGCGGGCCACCCCGGTGGTCGCCGCCCTGCGGGTGGTGCGCGGCAAGGGCGACGACCAGGAGGTGGCGTTCATCCCGGCGACCGGGCCGGTGGGGGAGCGGGCGACGGTCGCGGACAACCGGGCCAAGGGCACCACGCTGTCGCTGACCGCGCCCGGCGCGAGCGCCGAGGTGAAGGTCACCGCGTCGGCGGGCACCGAGGGCGGGACGCCCACGACCAAGACGTACACGGTCAAGGGCGGGACGACCCTGGCGGTCACGCCGCCGGTGCCGGCCGGGCTGAAGGGCTCGTACGCGCTGACCGTCGAGTCGGTCTCGGGCGGCCCGGTGCACGCGGCGCGGACGCTGGCCGAGCCGGACGACGGCGTCCCGATGTTCACGGTGCAGACCCTCGCCGACGACCGGGGCACGGTGGAGGTCCCGGCCGCCCGGCAGGACCTGACGGTCCTCGTCGACTAGCCGGCTCACCGCCACCACCCCCGGCGGACCAGGCCCGCCCGCGCGCGTACCGGCGACGCCCGGTCGGCCCGCCCGCCCGCTCGCGTCCGTACCGCGGCGCGGACCAAGCCCCGCCGCGCCCGTACCGGCGTCGGCCCGCCCGCCCGCTCGCGTCCGTACCGCGGCGCGGACCAAGCCCCGCCGCGCCCGTACCGGCGTCGGCCCGGCTAGTCCTGCCCGTACCGGGGGTCGACCGACTCGGGGGACAGCCCCAGCAGCTCGGCGACCTGCTCGACCACGACCTCGTGGACGAGCAGGGCCCGCTCGTCGCGGCTCTTGGCGCGCAGTTCGACCGGCCTGCGGTAGACGACGATCCGCGCGGGCCGGTCGCGTCCGGCCGGGACCGAGACACCCAGGGGTACCGAATCCTCGGGTGCCACCGGCACCTCCAGGACCAGGAAGTCGACGTCGGCGAGCTGCGGCCAGTGCCGCTCCAGCCGTTCCACCGAGTCCTGGACCAGATCGCGGAAGGTGTCCGCGCGGCTGGCGGAGAGCGGTACCTGCGGCGGGGCGACGGGCCCGCGCATGCCGCGGCCGTGGCGGTCTCGGCGGCGCGGCCGGGGCTCGGCCGGACGGGGCGGTACGGGACTGTCCATCACTTGAAGCAGCGTAGCTCCCCCCGGCACACGGCGATCGTGCCGCGCGCCACGCCCGGCCTGTGTCGTTCTTTGCACATTCCGGCCATGCTTCGGCGTGATTCTGCTCCGTCATCCGATCGGTCGGCTCGTGAGGATTGACCGGATTCGTTCGGTGTGGTGTTCGGCCGGTCGACCGCCCGGAACCCCGGCCGATACCTTCCCCGCAGGTCAGCCGAGCGTTTCCGAAGCCCCCTGTGCGGGACGTCACACCGCGACACGGGCGAGTGACCTGGTCGAGAGTCGTCGCGGCCCGCTCAAGAGTGCGGTACCGTCCAACGTCGTGAGCCCTGTACGTCGCTGTTCGCGCACCGCGTGCGGCCGCCCTGCCGTCGCGACACTGACGTACGTCTATGCCGACTCGACAGCGGTCCTCGGCCCGCTCGCCACCTACGCCGAACCCCACTGCTACGACCTGTGCGCCGAGCACAGCGAGCGCCTGACCGCGCCGCGCGGCTGGGAGGTCGTCCGGCTCTCGGACGGTTCCGCCCCCGCCCGCCCCAGCGGCGACGATCTCGAAGCGCTCGCCAACGCCGTACGGGAAGCCGCCCGCCCCCAGGAACGCGCGGCCCAGGCCGGCGGCAAGCCCGGCGGCCGCGCCGGCGACCCGGTCGAGGTCGGCCGCCGCGGCCACCTGCGGGTCCTGCGCTCTCCCGACTCCTGACCGCCCGCCCCGTACGGGTAGTTTGTGTGCTCCACCTCGGGTGGACACACAGGGCTTGCAGGAGGGTGCGGGGAAGTGACAGCTGATCTGTCTGGTGGTCTGTCTCGTGATCTGTCGGGGATCGTGAAGGCGTACGACGTCCGCGGAGTGGTGCCCGACCAGTGGGACGAGCCGCTGGCGGAGCTGTTCGGCGCGGCGTTCGTCGAGGTGACCGGCGCCGACGCGATCGTGGTCGGCCACGACATGCGTCCCTCGTCGCCCGGGCTGTCCGGCGCGTTCGCGCGCGGTGCCGCCCGCCGGGGCGCGGACGTCACCCTGATCGGCCTGTGCTCCACGGACCAGCTCTACTTCGCGTCGGGGCGGTTCGGGCTGCCGGGCGCGATGTTCACGGCCTCGCACAACCCCGCCCAGTACAACGGCATCAAGCTGTGCCGCGCCGGTGCCGCCCCGGTCGGCCAGGACACGGGCCTCGCGGAGATTCGCGCGCTCACCGAGGAGTGGCTGGCGACCGGCGCCCCCAAGGCGGCGGCGACGCCCGGCACGCTCACCGAGCGGGACACCCTCGCCGACTACGCCGCCCACCTGAAGACCCTGGTGGACCTCACCTCCGTCCGGCCGCTGAAGGTCGTCGTGGACGCGGGCAACGGCATGGGCGGCCACACCGTCCCCACCGTGTTCGACGGCCTGCCGCTGGACCTGGTGCCGATGTACTTCGAGCTGGACGGCACCTTCCCCAACCACGAGGCCAATCCGCTGGACCCGGCCAACCTGGTGGACCTCCAGCGGCGGGTGCGGGAGGAGGGCGCCGACCTGGGCCTGGCCTTCGACGGCGACGCCGACCGGTGCTTCGTGGTCGACGAGAAGGGCGACCCGGTGTCGCCGTCCGCGATCACGGCGCTGGTCGCGGCGCGCGAGCTGGCCAGGAACGGCGGTACGGGCACGATCATCCACAACCTGATCACCTCCTGGTCCGTCCCCGAGGTCGTCCGCGAGAACGGCGGGACGCCGGTGCGGACCCGGGTCGGCCACTCGTTCATCAAGCAGGAGATGGCCCGTACCGGCGCGATCTTCGGCGGTGAGCACTCCGCCCACTACTACTTCCGCGACTTCTGGAACGCCGACACCGGCATGCTCGCCGCCCTCCACGTGCTGGCGGCCCTGGGCGGCCAGAGCGGCCCGCTGTCGCGGCTGGTCTCCTCCTACGACCGCTACACCGGCTCCGGCGAGATCAACTCCACGGTCGCCGACCAGCCCGGCCGCACGGCGGCGGTCCGCGAGGCGTTCGCCTTCCGCGACGGCGTCACCACCGACGACCTCGACGGCCTCACGGTCACCGGCCCGGACTGGTGGTTCAACCTCCGCCCCTCCAACACCGAGCCGCTGCTCCGCCTCAACGTCGAGGCGCGCGACAAGCCGACCATGGCCCGCGTCCGCGACGAGGTCCTCGCCCTCGTCCGCACCCCGTAGCACTCGCCCGAACATTCGCCCGCGGGCGAACCGGGCGCTCCACCGGGGGGTGGAGCCCCCGGTTCGGGGAAGACGGCCCCACGGGGACGATCCCCGGCCCGGGCGACCCGGGGTCCGGCCCGTGGCAGGGCGGTCGCCGGGGAACGGGACAACCCCCGCCAAAGCCGCGGCGTGCGGTGGCCCGGCGGTAGGCTGACGAGGCCCGACGCGCACCACGCGGCGCGCGTCACGCACCACCGCGCACGGCACCACGGCCGGCGTACAACAGCACACCGCACCACACCGAACACCGCACCACACCGCTACACCGACACACCGCACAGCGCGGGCAGCGCACAGCGCGCCGCCCCACCCACCCGCTCGAAGGGACCCACCCCATGCCGCTCGAAGCCGGCCTCCTGGAGATCCTCGCCTGCCCGGCCTGCCACGCCCCGCTCAGCGACCGCACGGCAGCCGAGGAACCCGAGCTGATCTGCACCGGCAAGGACTGCGGCCTGGCCTACCCCGTACGGGACGCCATCCCGGTCCTCCTCGTGGACGAGGCCCGCCGCCCCTCCTGACGGCGCACCGCGACGCGCTCCGGCCGGACGCACCGCGACGCACGCCGCTCACCCCGGCGCCGCGCCGCGCCGCCCCGGCCGTACCGCCGAGCCGCAACCGCGCCCGCGCCACCGCACCCCACCCCGCACGGCGATCGGAGGCCCCACCTCATGCTCGACGAGACGCTGCTCGACGACCCGGACGCCCTGGCCCGGGTCGACCGCCGAGGTCTCCTCCGCGGGGCCGCCGAAGCCGGCGCGCGCGTGCGGACCGCCGCCCGCCACGCCGCCGAAGCGGGCGTCACCGAGCTGAACCCCGAGGGACGCCCCCGCGCCATCCTCACCGCCGGGCCCGGCACCGCGGCCGCCTGCGTCGCCGACATGGTCGCCGCCCTGGCCGGCGCCGCCGCCCCGGTGGCCCGCCTGCACTCGACCGGCGTGGCCGCCGCCCCCGGCGCGCTGCGCTGGACGCTGCCGGGCTGGACCGGCTCCGTCGACCTGCTGCTGATCACCACCACGGACGGCACCGAACCGGGCCTCGCGCTGCTCGCCGAGCAGGCCTACCGGCGCGGCGTCACCGTCGTCGCCGTCACCCCCCGGCGCTCACCGCTCGCCGAGGCCGTCGACACGACGCACGGCCTGGTCGTCCCGATGGCGACCGCCCCGCACGAGCTGACCGACGAGGAGGCCCAGCAGGCGGGCCCCGCCGCCCTGTGGGCCCTGCTCACCCCGCTCCTCGCGCTCCTCGACCGCGTCGGGCTCGTCGACGCCCCCGCCGACACCCTCCAGCGGGTCGCCGACCGGCTCGACCGCACCGCCGAGCGCTGCGGACCGGCCGTCGCCACGTACGGCAACCCGGCCAAGACCCTCGCCGCGGAGCTCGCCGACAGCCTCCCGCTCGTCTGGACCGAGGGCGCGACGGCAGCCCCGGTCGGCCGCCGGTTCGCCGCCGTACTGGCGGAGCTGGCCGGCCGCCCGGCCTTCGCGGCGGAACTCCCCGAAGCGCTCGCCGCCCACCGGGGACTGCTGTCCGGCGACTTCGCGGGCGGCGCCGACCCCGACGACTTCTTCCGGGACCGCGTCGAGGAGGCACAGGCCCTCCGCGCGCGCGTGGTACTGCTCCGCGACCGCCCCGCGGGCGGCCTCACCGCCGCGCCCGCCGCCCGCGAGCTCGCGCTCGGCCACGACACCACCATCAGCGAACTCGAACCCGAGGACCCCACGGCGGCCGCCCCCGACCCGACGGCCGACGAGGGCACACCCCCCGGGAACGGAGCCCCTGGAGGCCCCGCGTCCGGCGGCCCCGCCCCCGGCGACGGCACGCCCGGCGACGGCACGCCCGGCCCCGGCAGGCCCGGCGGCGAGGGCGTCACCGACCTGGAAGCGTTCGCCGAACTGCTCGCGGTCACCGACTTCGCGGCCGTCTACCTGGCGCTGGCCTCCCGTCTCCACACCCCCTGAGCCCCGCCGCCGGCCACCACCCCGGCCGCGAGGCACGCAAGACGCAAGGAAAGACGACGCATGGACCGCCTCTCCAACACCGTCCGCCCGTACGCCTGGGGCTCCACGACGGCCATCCCGGAACTGCTCGGCGTCGCCCCCACCGGCGAACCCCAGGCCGAGATGTGGATGGGCGCCCACCCCGGCGCGCCCTCCCGCGTCACCCGCGCCGGGCAGGCGGAACAACCGCTGTCCGCCGTCATCGAGGCCGACCCGGAACGCGAACTCGGCCCCGCCACCGTCGCCCGGTTCGGCCCCCGCCTGCCCTTCCTCCTCAAGATCCTCGCGGCCGGTGCCCCGCTCTCCCTCCAGGTCCACCCCGACCTCGCCCAGGCACAGCAGGGCTACGCCGCCGAGGAGCGCGCCGGCATCCCCCTCGACGCGCCCCACCGCAACTACAAGGACGCCAGCCACAAACCCGAACTCATCTGCGCCCTCACCCCCTTCGAAGGCTTCTGCGGCTTCCGCGTCCCCGACCGGACCGCCGAACTCCTCGCCGCGCTGGAAGTCGACTCCCTCAAGCCGTACGTCGACCTCCTCCACGCACACCCCGAGGACGCCGCCCTCCGCGAAGTCCTGACGGCCGTCCTGTCCGCCGACCCCGCCGAGATGGCGGCCACCGTCACCGAGACCGCCGCCGCCTGCGACCGGCTCGGCGGCGCCCACGCCCCGTACGCCGTCCTCGCCCACCACTTCCCCGGCGACCCCGGCGTCCTCGCCGCCATGCTGCTCAACCACGTCCGGCTCCAGCCCGGGGAGGCGCTCTACCTCGGCGCCGGAGTGCCGCACGCCTACCTCGGCGGCCTGGGCATCGAGCTGATGGCCAACTCCGACAACGTCCTCCGCTGCGGCCTGACCCCCAAGCACGTCGACGTCCCCGAACTCCTCCGCGTCGTCCGCTTCGAGGCCCACGACCCCGGCATCCTCCGCCCGGAAGCCTCACCCTCCGGCGAAGAGGTCTACGAAACACCGATCGACGAGTTCCGCCTCTCCCGGTACGTGCGCTCCGAAGGCGCCGCACCCACCGACATCACCGCCCCCACCCCCCAGATCGTCCTCGCCACCTCCGGCACCCCGCGGACGAACGACCTGCCCCTCGCACCCGGCCGGTCCGTCTTCATCCCGGCGGGCGAAAAGGTCGAACTGTCCGGTACGGGCACGGCGTTCCGAGCCACAGTGGTGGTCTGACGCACCGCCCGTCACCGCTCCTGCAACAATGTGCGGCCGTACGAACCACCCCCCAGCAGCATCCAGAAGGGACACCCGCACGCATGAGCGCGTCAGGCGGAACCAAGGCGATCGTTGCGGCGCTCGCCGCGAACCTCGCTATCGCGGCGAGCAAATTCGTGGCGTTCCTCTTCAGTGGTTCGTCCTCCATGCTCGCCGAGAGCGTCCACTCGCTGGCCGACTCCGGCAACCAGGGGCTGCTGCTCCTCGGCGGCAAGAAGGCCCAGCGCGAGGCCACGCCCCAGCACCCCTTCGGCTACGGCCGTGAGCGCTACATCTACGCCTTCCTCGTCTCCATCGTCCTCTTCTCCGTCGGTGGCATGTTCGCCATCTACGAGGGCTACGAGAAGATCAAGCACCCGCACGAGATCGAGGCCTGGTACTGGCCGGTCGGCGTCCTCGTCTTCGCGATCATCGCCGAGAGCTTCTCCTTCCGGACCGCCATCAAGGAGTCCAACCCGCTCCGCGGCCAGCTCTCCTGGAAGGAGTTCGTCCGCCGCGCCAAGGCGCCCGAGCTCCCCGTCGTCCTCCTGGAGGACCTCGGCGCCCTGGTCGGCCTGATCCTGGCCCTCATCGGCGTGGGTCTGGCGCTGGTCACCGGCAACGGCGTCTGGGACGGCATCGGCACCCTCTGCATCGGTGTCCTGCTCATCGTGATCGCCATCGTCCTGGCCGCCGAGACCAAGTCGCTGCTGCTCGGCGAGTCCGCCGGCATCGACGAGGTCAAGAAGATCGAGCAGGCGCTCGTCGACGGTGACACCGTCACCGGCATCATCCACATGCGCACGCTCCACCTGGGCCCCGAGGAACTGCTCGTCGCCGCCAAGATCGCCGTGCAGCACGACGAGACGGCCGCTCAGGTGGCCGCCGCCATCGACGCCGCGGAGGCGCGCATCCGCGATGCCGTACCGATCGCCCGGGTGATCTACCTGGAACCGGACATCTTCCAGGCGTCCAAGGCCGGCGGCGCCACCGCCCCCTGACCCGGCGAAGGCCCCCGCTCCCCCGAGGAGCGGGGGCCTTCCTCATGCCCCGGCCGTCACCCCCGCGTCCCGGCCGTCACCCCCGCACTCCATCCGGCGCCCGCACGGGCCCGGCGCCCGGTCAGCCACCCGGCGAGCCCGAGCGCGCCCCCGACGACCAGGGCGACCGCCCCGGCGACCGCTCCCACACCGAGCAGGACCGGCGCCGCGTTGCTCCGCAAGGCCCGCTCGCCCACCGCGGCCAGCGGCACCGTCCCACCGGGGCTCTCGTCCCGGAAGTAACGCGAGTCCCGCGAGTTGCCCCGGTTGTCCCCGAGCACGAACACCCGGCCCGGCGGCACCGTCACGTCGTACGGCATCCGGTCGACGACCGGGTCGGCGCCCCCGAGGTACGGCTCCGCCAGCGGCTTCCCGTTCAAAGTGATCCGGCGGCCGTCACTGACCACCCGGTCGCCCCCGACCCCGACGACGCGCTGCACCACGAGCGCGCCCGCGTACCGCTCCGGCATCCGGTAGGCCACCACATCCCCCCGCCGCACCTCCGACGGGCCGACCTTCTCGAACAGCACGCGGCTGCCCGGCGCGTACGTCGGCGCCATCGACGCCGAGGCGATCGTGTGGCCCGCGTACCCGCCGAGGAAGCCCAGCCCGCATCCCACGAGCAGCACCGCCCCCAGGGGAACCAGCACCCATCCGGCAATCCTCAACCCACGTCCCGGTCCCATGTCCCGCTCCCCTTCGCTCGTTCCCGACCGTCCGAAGACGCTCCATGATCGGCCCCACCCCGCGCTCCTCCACGGCCGGATCCCCGGATCCGATCCCGGGCGGACTGTGGGCCGCCGGACCGATCGGTGTAGATTCGTGACAGAGCCAGACGTCGCTGCTGATGGCGGTCGGGCGGTCCGCGACGGACCGGCCGAGGGAGAGAGGGCCTCCGACGACTGCACTGCGGGTACCGGGCATGCTTGTGTCCAGCTACCTCGCAGAGCCAGCCGTACCCACCCTCGACCCAACACGAGGAGCAGCTCGAAATGACGACTGTCGCCAACCGACAGGACTTCAAGGTCGCCGATCTCTCCCTGGCCGAGTTCGGCCGCAAGGAGATCACCCTCGCCGAGCACGAGATGCCGGGCCTGATGGCGATCCGCAAGGAGTACGCCGAGGCCCAGCCGCTCGCCGGCGCCCGCATCACCGGCTCTCTGCACATGACCGTGCAGACCGCCGTCCTGATCGAGACGCTGGTCGCCCTCGGCGCCCAGGTCCGGTGGGCCTCCTGCAACATCTTCTCCACCCAGGACCACGCCGCCGCGGCCATCGCGGTCGGCCCGAACGGGACCCCGGACAACCCGCAGGGTGTTCCCGTCTTCGCCTGGAAGGGCGAGACGCTGGAGGAGTACTGGTGGTGCACCGAGCAGGCGCTGACCTGGCCGGACACCGCCACCGGCGGCCCGAACATGATCCTGGACGACGGCGGTGACGCCACCCTGCTCGTCCACAAGGGCGTCGAGTTCGAGAAGGCCGGCGAGGCCCCGGACCCGTCCACCGCGGACAGCGAGGAGTACGGCCACATCCTCCGTCTCCTCAACCGCACCCTGACGGAGAACCCCCAGAAGTGGACCCTCCTCTCCTCGGAGATCCGTGGTGTCACGGAGGAGACCACGACGGGCGTCCACCGCCTGTACGAGATGCACCGTGACGGCACCCTGCTGTTCCCGGCGATCAACGTCAACGACGCCGTCACCAAGTCGAAGTTCGACAACAAGTACGGCTGCCGCCACTCGCTCGTCGACGGCATCAACCGCGCCACCGACGTCCTCATCGGCGGCAAGGTCGCGGTCGTCTGCGGCTACGGCGACGTCGGCAAGGGCTGTGCGGAGTCCCTCCGCGGCCAGGGCGCCCGGGTCATCGTCACCGAGATCGACCCGATCTGCGCGCTCCAGGCGGCGATGGAGGGCTACCAGGTGACCACGCTGGACGAGGTCGTCGGCACGGCCGACATCTTCATCACCACCACCGGCAACAAGGACATCATCATGGCCTCCGACATGGCCAAGATGAAGCACCAGGCGATCGTCGGGAACATCGGCCACTTCGACAACGAGATCGACATGGCCGGCCTGGCCAAGATCCCCGGCATCGTCAAGGACGAGGTCAAGCCGCAGGTCCACACCTGGACCTTCCCCGACGGCAAGAAGATCATCGTGCTGTCGGAGGGCCGCCTCCTCAACCTGGGCAACGCCACCGGCCACCCGTCCTTCGTGATGTCCAACAGCTTCGCGGACCAGACGCTGGCGCAGATCGAGCTCTTCACCAAGCCCGAGGAGTACCCGACCGACGTCTACGTGCTGCCCAAGCACCTCGACGAGAAGGTCGCCCGTCTGCACCTCGACGCGCTCGGCGTGAAGCTCACCACGCTCCGACCCGAGCAGGCCGCCTACATCGGTGTCGAGGTCGACGGCCCCTACAAGCCCGACCACTACCGCTACTGACGGCGCCCGTGCACTGACGCACGTCAGCAACGGCCGGTGAACGGCCGGCAGGTACCCAGGCAGGCCCCCGCACCCCCGTGCCGGGGGCCTGCCCCGTACCGGGCGTTCCCCTACCGCCGATCCCGAGGACCCGAGGACCCATGCCCCGCGGCCGCTATTCGCTCCATGACCCGCACGATCACACCCCCCTCGGTGAAGAGCACTTCAACTGCGCGCCCGGCCCCTCCGGCTGGCGCTACGTCTCGCAGACGACCACCCCCTCCGGCGACCACGCCGGCTCAGTCGACCTCACCCTCGACGACCTCGGCCGCCCCATCCGCCTCGAACTCCACGCCGCGAGCTGGCAGGTCCGCGGCGCCGCCCTCGACGGAGTGACCTGGGTCCGCACCGACCCCACCGGTACGTACGCCACCGAAGGCAATGTGCGCGCCCACGCCTTCACCGGCACGTCCCCCGCGTTCCTCGTCGCGACCTCACGCCTGCTGCGCCTCACCCCCGCTTCTCCCCCCACCCGGGTACGGCTCGTCGCCTTCACGGACCCGGTCCTCGCCCCCCTCACGGTCGACCAGTCCTGGGCCCTGATCGGAAGTGAAGCGCACACCACTGACAACGGCCCCCTGATGGTGGACGAGTACCAGGTCAGCGCCCTCGACACGGGTGAACGGCACACGGTCCACCTCGCCGGTGACGTGGTCCTCGCGGCCCCCGGCATCGAGCTTGAGGACCTCGAGACCCCGCCGTCGGTCTTCCCCTGACCCCGCCGCGCCCGGCGCGGCTACGCCGGCGGCGCGAACCCGGTGGCGCGCGCCGCACCCCCGCCTTCGCCATCCGCGCCCGCGGTTCCCGCGTCCGCCGCCGGCACACCGCCCCCGACGACCGCGCCCGCCCCCGCCGAACCGCCGCCCCCGTCCGCCGGACCGCTCCCGTCCGCCGGACCGCCCCCGCCCGGCCTCGCCCCGCCGTACGGCGTGCCGCCTCCGCCCGGCACCGCCACCACGGGGCGCCACCCGCCGGCCGCCGGGTCACCACCCGAGGCCACGCCCCGGCCGCCCGCACCGACCCCGCCGCCCGGGGCGAAGGCCCGCCGCGCGTCCCGGGCCTGCCGCTCGTGCACGACCGCGGCCAGGAAGTCCGCCGCGGGCACCCCCGGCGGCGGAGGCGTACCCGTCCGGGCCACCAGGTCGTTCGCCAGCCGCTCGCCCAGAGCCCGCCGCACCCCGGGGTCGAGCTGCCCCATCCGCGTCAGGTACTGCCGCACCGCCAGCCACAGCCCCTCCGGCACCGCCGACAGGTCCAGCTGCGCGAACCGCCCGACGAGCCAGGGCGGCGGAGGCGGGACGGGCACCGTCCGGGCCGCCGGAACCCGCTCCCGGACGACCAGCGTCCCCGCGAAGACATCACCGATCCGCCGGCCCCGGGCGGACACCAGCGAGGCGATGCAGGCCACGACACCGAACGTCATCAGGATCTCGACGACCCCCATCGCCCCCCGCACCAGCGCGTGCCGGAACCGGATCGGCCCCCCGTCGTCCCGTACCACCCGCAGCCCGCACGCCAGCTTGCCGAGCGACCGCCCGTGACTCAGCGTCTCCACGGCGATGGGACCGCCCACCAGCACCAGCAGGAAGGCGGCGATCGACACCGCCGTCACGGCCGCCTCGTCCAGCGACGCCGTGGCCATCGCCAGCCCGACGGATATCAGCAGATAGGCGGCCCACACCACGACGAGGTCGACGAGGAGGGCCAGCGCCCGGCTCGGCAACCTGGCCGGCCGCAAGCCGAGTACGACCGCGTCCCCCGTCACAACCCCGCTCACGGCAGCCACCCTTCTCCGACCTACCCCGACCCCACCGCACGCCAGTCTGTCAAGCTGACCATCAGCGCGCCGCCGTAGGACGAACCGTACGCACCAGTGCCTGGAGCAGCAGCCGATCATGGACCTCGACGTCTACGTCACCGCCCACCGCGCCGAGTGGGACCGCCTGGAGCACCTCCTGGGACGCGGCCGCCACCTCACCGGCGCCGAGGCCGACGAACTGGTCGCTCTCTACCAGCGCACCGCCACTCACCTCTCCCTCATCCAGTCGAGCGTCCCCGACCCGCTGCTCACGGCCCGGCTCACCCAGCTCGTCGCCCGTGCCCGCGCCACCGTCACGGGCACCCGCCGGGCCTCCTGGCGGGACGCGGTCCGCTTCCTGACGGCCGGGTTCCCCGCCGCGGTCTACCGCTCACGGCACTGGTGGATCCCGACGGCCGTCCTGTCCACGCTGCTGGCGGCGGTCATCGGCTGGTGGATCGGCACCCACCCGGAGGTCCAGGCATCCATCGCGGCCCCCGAGGAGCTCCGCCGGATGACCCGGCCGGGCGGCGAGTACGAGACGTACTACTCCAGCCACCCGGCCGCCTCCTTCGCCGCGCAGGTGTGGACGAACAACGCGCAAGCGGCCGCCATGTGCCTGGTTCTCGGGGCGTTCCTCTGCGCCCCCGTGCTGTGGATCCTCTTCCTCAACATGCTCAACCTCGGCGTGGGCCTCGGCCTGATGTCCTCGGCCGGCCGCCTCGACACCTTCCTGGGCCTCCTCCTCCCGCACGGCCTGCTCGAACTCACCGCGGTGTTCGTCGCCGCCGGCACCGGCCTCCGACTCGGCTGGACCCTCATCGACCCGGGCCCCCTGCCCCGCCGCACCGCCCTGGCCCAGCAGGGCCGCGCCGCCCTCGGCATGGCCCTCGGCCTCGCCCTGGTCCTCTTCGTGTCGGGTGTCATCGAAGGCTTCGTCACCCCTTCGGGCCTCCCCACCTGGGCCCGCATCGCCATAGGCATCGCCGCCGAGCTGGGCTTCCTCGCGTACGTGTACGTCCTCGGCGGCCGCGCCGCCCGGGCCGGCGACACGGGTGACGTCGAGTCCACCGGCCGCAGCGCCGAGCTGCCCACGGCGGCCTGATGTGCGTCGGCCCCCGGTCGCCTGCTAGTCTCCTCTTCGCCCACAAAACCCGTTGACACGGGTGGCAGGGGGAGGTAGATTTGAACGGTTGCCTCGGGCTGGACAAGTTCGGGCCTGATCGTTTAGAGTCTCTCTCGCTCCGGTCGGAATGGAATTCCACGGAGCCGATCCGATTCCCATCCGAATCACGAACGCCGATTAGCTCGGCGGAAATGATTCTGATAAAGTCGGAGCAGCCGAAAGGCAAAGGCCCTCCAACGGCCACCGGAAACAGAATCCGAACCGGAAACGGAACGGAAAACGGATCTGGTAAGGTTGGAAACACGAAAGACCGAAGGGAAGCGCCCGGAGGAAAGCCCGAGAGGGTGAGTACGAAGGAAGCGTCCGTTCCTTGAGAACTCAACAGCGTGCCAAAAATCAACGCC